>NZ_CP012184.1:4592275-4903687 GCF_001420995.1 Pseudonocardia sp. EC080619-01
TGGGTGCTCCGGTGGTGTCGGGACCGGGCGCACTCCGGCCCGGGACAGGGCGGAACGCGGCCCGGGGAGAGAGGTGGCAGGCCGTCAGGAGGGACGGCGACAGAGCGCGCTGCGGGTCCGGTTCAGGTCCACGTGGCGGCGGGCCACGAGGCGGAGACGGAGCGCGTGCACGTCGACCAGCATCGCACGGTGTCCGGACCGCGGCCAACGACGCGTCCGCATCCTGGGAGTGGGGTCACACCCGGGGCCGGGCGGGAACGGGTGGCACACTCGTCGGACGTGACCGCCGCGCCGCCCTTCGGGATCTACGTCCACGTGCCCTTCTGCGCGACCCGCTGCGGCTACTGCGACTTCAACACCTACACCGCCTCCGAGCTGGCGGGTGACGCGTCGTCGCCGGAGGGCTGGCTGGAGGCGGCCCGGCGGGAGATCGCACTGGCCGCCCGGACCGTCGGCGACCGCACGGTGGAGACGGTGTTCGTCGGCGGCGGCACGCCCTCGCTGCTCGGCGCGGACCGGTTGTCCGCGGTCATGGCGGCGATCCGGTCGGAGTTCCGGGTGGCACCGGGCTGCGAGGTCACCACCGAGTCGAACCCCGAGTCGACGTCGCCGGAGTTCTTCGCCGGGATCCGCGACGGCGGCTACACCCGCGTCTCGCTGGGGATGCAGTCGGCGGCCCGGCACGTGCTCGCCGTCCTGGACCGCACGCACACCCCCGGCCGTGCCGTCGATGCGGCACGGGAGGCCCGGGCCGCGGGGTTCGGGCACGTCAACCTGGACCTGATCTACGCGACCCCCGGCGAGACGGACGACGACCTGCGACGCTCGGCCGACGCCGTCCTCGAGGCGGGCGTCGACCACGTCTCGGCCTACGCGCTGATCGTCGAGGACGGCACCGCGCTCGCCCGCCGGGTCCGCCGCGGCGAGCTGCCCGCCCCGGACGACGACGTCGCCGCCACCCGCTACGAGCTGCTCGACGCGCGGCTGCGGGACGCGGGCCTGCGCTGGTACGAGGTGTCGAACTGGTCACTGCCCGGCGCCGAGTGCCGGCACAACCTGGGCTACTGGCGCGACGGCGACTGGTGGGGCGTCGGCCCCGGCGCGCACTCGCACCTGGCCGGGACCCGCTGGTGGAACGTCAAGCACCCGGCACGCTGGGCCGGGCTGCTCGCCGACGGCGCGGTCCCGGAGGCCGGCCGCGAGGAGCTGACCCCTGCCGAGCGGCACACCGAGAGCGTCATGCTGCGGCTGCGGCTGGCCGAGGGCATGCCGCTCGGCCTGCTCGACGACGGCGGACGGGCCGCCGCGTCCCGCGCCGCCGGTGACGGGCTGCTGGAACCGGCCGCGCACGACGCCGGACGGGCCGTCCTCACCGACCGGGGACGCCTGCTGGCCGACCGGGTCGTGACCGACCTGCTGCTCGCCGAGGAGGGCCCGGTCCGGGTCTGAGACCGCCCCGGCCGGTCGCGGGTCCGGCCGGGGCGTCGTGGCGGCGCCTAGACTGGACGAGGTACACCGGGTGAGCGGGATGCGCCGGGGGAGGTGCGAGGAGATGAACGCCGACGAGCGGCGGTTCGCCGTGTTGCGGGCCATCGTCGCCGACTACGTGTCGACGCAGGAACCGGTCGGTTCCAAGGCGATCGTCGACCGGCACAACCTCGGTGTGTCGAGCGCCACCGTGCGCAACGACATGGCCGTCCTCGAGGAGGACGGGCTGATCGCGCAGCCGCACACGAGCGCCGGGCGGATCCCGACGGACAAGGGCTACCGCCAGTTCGTGGACCGCATCTCGCAGGTCAAGCCGCTGTCGACGGCCGAGCGGCGGGCCGTGCAGACGTTCCTGGACGGGGCCGTCGACCTCGACGACGTCCTGCGCCGGTCGGTCCGGCTGCTCGCGCAGCTGACCCGGCAGGTCGCCGTCGTCCAGTACCCGACGCTCACCCGGTCGACGGTGCGGCACCTCGAGGTCGTCCAGCTCACCCCGGCCCGCCTGATGCTGGTGCTGATCACCGACACCGGGCGGGTCGACCAGCGGGTGGTTGATCTCGGCGACGTGCTCGCCGAGGCCGACGTCGCCCGGCTGCGGGAGATCCTGGGCAACGCGCTGGGCGGGCGGAAGCTCGCCGAGGCCTCGGCCGCCGTCGCCGAGCTGCCCGACACGGGCCCGGACGACCTGCGCATGACACTCACCCAGGTGGCGACGGTGCTCATCGAGACCCTGGTCGAGCACCCCGAGGAGCGCATGGTGCTCGGGGGAACCGCGAACCTCACCCGCAGCAACGCCGACTTCCCCGGATCGCTGCGCCAGGTGCTGGAGGCGCTGGAGGAGCAGGTCGTGGTCATGCGGCTGCTCGCTGCCTCGCAGGACTCCGGCCTGGTCACGGTGCGGATCGGCGAGGAGAACGAGGCCGAGGACCTCCGCACGGCGTCGGTCGTCACCGTCGGGTACGGGGCGGGGACACCGCTGGGGGGCATGGGCGTCGTCGGACCGACCCGGATGGACTACCCCGGCACCATCTCGGCGGTGCATGCGGTCGCGCGGTACGTGGGTGACATCCTGACGGGGCGCTGAAGAGCTGCGCCCGCAATGACCATCGGCACCACGGCAGTGGTGCGTCGAAGAAACCCAGAGGACGAGACACCAGGTGGCACGCGACTACTACGGGATCCTGGGCGTCGAGCACGGCGCCGACGCCTCGGAGATCAAGCGGGCGTACCGGAAGCTCGCCCGCGAGCTGCACCCCGACGTCAACCCGGACGCGGCGGCGCAGGAGCGGTTCCGGGAGGTCAGCACGGCCTACGAGGTCCTGACCGACCCGGAGAAGCGACGGATCGTCGACCTCGGCGGTGACCCGCTCGACCCACGCGGTGGCGCCGGTGGCGGCGCGGGCGGGGGCGACCCGTTCGCCGGATTCGGCGGCTTCAGCGACATCATGGACGCGTTCTTCGGCGGTTCGGCCGCCGGCGGACGCGGGCGGGGACCGCGCAGCCGGGTGCAGCCCGGCGCCGACGCCCTGATCCGGATGGAGCTGACGCTCGAGGACTGCGCCGCGGGCATCCAGCGCGACCTGACCGTCGACACCGCTGTCCTGTGCACCCTGTGCCAGGGCTCCGGCTGCGCGGAGGGCACCCACCCGACCGCCTGCGACACCTGCGGCGGGTCCGGTGAGATCCAGAGCGTCCAGCGGTCGTTCCTGGGGCAGGTCGTCACGGCGCGCCCGTGCCCGACCTGCCGCGGGTTCGGCGAGGTGATCCCCGACCCCTGCCGGCAGTGCTCCGGCGACGGCCGGGTCCGCTCGCGGCGCACCGTGGCGGTCAAGATCCCGGCGGGCGTCGCCGAGGGCATGCGGGTCCGGCTCGCGGGCCAGGGCGAGATCGGTGCCGGCGGCGGCCCGGCCGGTGACCTCTACGTCGAGGTGGAGGAGGCGCCGCACGAGATCTTCACCCGCGACGGTTCGGACCTCCACTGCACGCTGCCGCTGCCGATGACGGCCGCCGCGCTCGGCACGACGCTGCCGCTGACCCTGCTCGACGGCGTCGTGCAGGAGCTCGACATCGAGGCGGGCACCCAGCACGGCACGATCCGCACGCTCCGCGGCAAGGGGATGCCCCGGCTGCGGTCCACCGGACGGGTCGACGGCCACGGTGACCTGCTCGTGCACGTCGAGGTCGCGGTCCCGGCCCGCCTGGACAAGGAGCAGACCGACCTCCTCCGCCAGCTCGCGAAGCTGCGCGGCGAGGAGCAGCCCGACCTCGTCGGGGGCGCCCGCAACGGGCACGGGCTCTTCTCGCGGCTCCGCGACACCTGGGGACGCTGACGGTGCGGGCCGGCGACCGGTGACCACGGCGCCGCTGTTCCTGGTCGACGACGTCGGCGCCCTCCCCGGGCCCGGCGGCAGGACGCTGCTGGACGGGCCGGAGGGCCGGCACGCCGCGACGGTGCGCCGGCTCCGCCCCGGCGAGGCACTGGTGCTGTCCGACGGCCGCGGGGGCCTCGCGCACGCCGAGGTCGTCGCCCCCGAGGGGAAGGACGCGCTCTCGCTGCGCGTCCTGGAGACGCTGCGGACCCCGCCGCCCGCGGTCCGGGTCGTCGTCGCGCAGGCGCTCGTGAAGGGCGACCGCGGCGAGCTGGCCGTCGAGACCGCGACCGAGGCCGGCGCCGACGGGATCCTGCCGTGGAGGGCGTCGCGCTGCGTCGCACGCTGGGACGACGGCCCGCGCGGCGCGAAGGCACTGGCACGCTGGCGGTCGACGGTGCGGGAGGCCGCCAAACAGGCCCGGCGGCCCTGGCAGCCCGAGGTGGGCGACCCCGTCACGACCCGGCAGCTGGCCCGGCGGGTCGCCGACGCCGACGTGGCGCTGGTGCTGCACGAGTCCGCCGGCACCGGCCTCGCCGACGTCCCCCTGCCCGACGCGGGGGAGGTCCTGCTGGCCGTCGGCCCCGAGGGCGGGGTGGACGACCACGAGCTCGCCCTGCTCGCCGACGCCGGCGCCGTCCCGGTCCGGATGGGCCCCGAGGTGCTGCGCGCCTCGACCGCCGCCTGCGTCGCGCTCGGCGCGCTGGCGGTCCGGACCGGGCGCTGGAGCGGCTGAGCGGGTGTCACCGCCCGGGGCGCCCCCGAGGGGCTCCCGGCGAGGCCCCGGGGAGGACTTCTGCGAGATCGCTTCCCTGGGAAGCGATCTCGGAGTCCGGCTTCGGTCCTCGGGCCGTGCTCTGGGCGGTGGCGTGGGTCGAGTCCCGGGGCCGGTGTCCCGACGGGATCGGGGTGGTCCTCCCGCGAGATCGCTTCCTCAGGCAGCGATTCCGGAGAAGGGCACGGCGTTGCTCGGCGCCTCGTCGCCTGCGCTCCTGCCGACGGCTGCGCTCCTACGCCCGCCCGAGCCGCTACGCCCGGCCGAGCCGCTACGCCCGGCCGAGCCGCTACGCCCGGCCGAGCCGCTACGCCCGCCGTTCCACTCGTCCTCGTCCCGATCACCTGCCATGATCCGCACCGTGCGTGATGCGGACCACAGCCGACGGATCGGTCGTCGTGACTTCGGGCTCCTCGTCGGTGGCGTCCTCGCGTCCCCGCTGCTCGCCGCGTGCGGTGGTGACAGCGGCGACGGTGGCGGCGGCGGGGACCGTGGCGGGGGCGGCTCCGCCGCGCCGACGACCGCCGCGCCCGCGCCCGAGCGGATCGCCTACGGCGGGCAGCCGGACCAGTTCGGGGAGCTCACCTTCCCGCGGACCCGCGGGTTGCCACGGGCGACCGTCGTCGTCGTGCACGGCGGTTTCTGGCGCACCGGGACCGACCTCTCGCTGATGCGGCCGATCGCGTCGGCGCTGGTCGCGGCCGGGTTCGTCACCTGGAACATCGAGTACCGGCGGGTCGGTGGCGGCGGTGGGTGGCCCTCCACGTTCGACGACGTCGCGCTCGCCACGGACCGGCTCGCGGAGGTCGGGAGCACCCGGATCGACCTGCGGCGGGTGTTCGTCCTGGGGCACTCCGCCGGTGGTCATCTCGCGGCCTGGCTGGCGATGCGGGCCCGGCTGGTACCGGGGGAACCGGGTGCGGCACCCGTCGTCCGGCCGGCCGGCGTGATCTCCCAGGCCGGCGTGCTGGACCTGGCGACGGCCCGGCGGAGCGGGGCCGACGGCGGCGCCGTCGCCGATCTCGTGGCGGCCACCCCGGCGAGCGACCCGGCGCGGTACCGGGCCACGAGCCCGGCGGAGGCGTTGCCGCTGGGGGTGCCGACGGTCTGCGTGCACGGCACCGCCGACGAGGTGGTGCCGATCGCGCAGAGCGAACGGTTCGTCGAGGCGGCGACGGCGGCTGGGGACCGGGCCGAGCTCGTGCGGGTCGACGGGGCCGACCACCTGCAGCTCATCGACGTCGCGCACCCGGCATGGACGGCCGCGCTGCGGGCGCTGGAGGGCCTGGCCGGATAGCCGGAATCCGCGGGTGACGGACGGTGCCCGGCGGGTACCATCGGCGGGCGCTCAGGCACACCGACTCCCGAGGCAGGCGATCGCACTCTTGACCGGCACCGAACCCGGCCCCGCATCCCGGACCGACCTGCGGTCCGACACCGATCAGGGCGGGACCGTCCGGTCGAGGATGGCCGTGCCGGACACCGCCCTGCTCGCACTCCTCGGTTCCCGCGACGAGAGCCTGCGTGCCGCGGAGGAGGAGCTGGTCGCCGACGTCCACGTGCGCGGCAACGAGCTGACCCTCTCCGGGGAACCGGCCGACGTCGCGTTCGCCGAGCGGGTCTTCGCCGAGCTCATCACGCTCGCCGAGCGTGGCCAGCTGGTCGGCGCCGACACCGTGCGGCGCACCGTGTCGATGCTGTCCGACGCGGAGGCCCCCACGCGCGACCGGATCGGCGAGTCCCCGGCCGAGGTCCTCAGCCTCGACATCCTGTCCCGGCGCGGGAAGACGATCCGGCCGAAGACGCTCAACCAGAAGCGCTACGTCGACGCCATCGACTCGCACACGATCGTCTTCGGGATCGGCCCGGCGGGTACCGGCAAGACGTACCTCGCGATGGCGAAGGCCGTCCAGGCGCTGCAGGCCAAGCAGGTCAACCGGATCATCCTGACCCGGCCGGCCGTCGAGGCGGGTGAGCGGCTCGGCTACCTGCCCGGCACGCTGTTCGAGAAGATCGACCCCTACCTGCGGCCGCTCTACGACGCGCTGCACGACATGATCGACCCGGAGTCCATCCCGAAGCTGATGGCCGCCGGGACGATCGAGGTCGCGCCGCTGGCCTACATGCGTGGCCGCACCCTGAACGACGCGTTCATCATCCTCGACGAGGCGCAGAACACGACGCCCGAGCAGATGAAGATGTTCCTCACCCGGCTCGGCTTCGGCTCGAAGATCGTGGTGACCGGCGACATCACCCAGGTCGACCTGCCCGGCAGCTCCCGCTCCGGGCTCGCCGTCGTGCAGGACATCCTCGACGGCGTCGACGACGTGCACTTCTCGCACCTCGACAGCGCCGACGTCGTCCGGCACCGGCTCGTGTCCGACATCGTCGACGCCTACGCGCGGTTCGACGCCGTCTCCGAGCGCCGGGCCGCCGTCGGCGGTGGGAACGGGGCGCCCCGCAACGGTCCGCCGACCCGGCACGGCGGCCGCCGCCGGTGACGCACGGCGACCGTCGTGCCGACGCGCGGTGGTCGCTCCGGGCCCGGTGAGCGGGCCCCGCCGGGCCCGTTCGTGCGCCCGACTACGCTGGTCTCGACCAGACGGAACGAGACAGGTGGGTTGAGGCGGCGCCGGCGTGAGCATCGAGGTCGTCAACGAGTCCGGGATCGCGATCGACGAGGCACAGATCGTGTCGGTCGCCCGGTACGCGCTGGACGCGATGAAGGTGAACCCGGCCGCTGAGCTGGCGATCACCGCAGTCGCTCTGGACGCGATGGAGGAACTGCACGTCCGCTGGATGGACGAGCCGGGCCCGACGGACGTCATGGCGTTCCCGATGGACTCGCTCGCCGACGACGGCCGCCGCCCGGACGCCCCCGATCTCGGGCCCGCGCTGCTGGGCGACGTCGTCCTCTGCCCGGCGTTCGCCCGCGACCAGGCCCGCAAGGCCGGGCACACCCTGGCCGACGAGCTGCACCTCCTCACCGTGCACGGGATCCTGCACCTGCTCGGCTACGACCACCTCGAGCCGGACGACGAGCGCGAGATGTTCGCGCTGCAGAACCGGTTGCTGGTCCGCTGGAACGACGACCGGGCGAAGGTCCGGGCCCGTGACGCCCAGCGCCGCAGCGACGACCGCCTGATGGGCGCCGCCGGCTTCGAGGACGAACAGGGCCGGTGATCCGGCCCCTCATGACGCCGCACCCCGATCACGCCGCTCCGGAGGAGAAGTGACCACCGTCTGGCTGATCGTCACGACGATCCTGCTCGTACTGCTGGCCGGGGTGTTCGCCGCCGCGGACTCGGCCCTGATGTCGATCTCGCGGGCCCGGGTGGACGCCGTCGTCCGGGCCGGGCGTGCCGGTGGCCGGGCGCTCAGCGCCGTCGTCGCCGACCGTCCGCGGCACGTCAACCTGCTGATGCTGCTGCGGGTGACCTGCGAGACGGTCGCCGTCGTCCTGCTGGCGGTCGCGCTGGCCCCGCTGTTCTCCGCGCCGTGGATCGGCCTGGTGCTCACCGGCGTGATCATGGTGCTGGCCAGCTACGTCCTGATCGGCGTGGGCCCGCGGACGCTCGGGCGTCAGCACCCGTACCGGATCGGGCTGCTGCTCGCCGCCCCGATCCGCGCGCTCGGCACGGTGCTCTCGCCGCTGGCGTCGCTGCTGATCCTCATCGGCAACGCGATCACGCCGGGCCCCGGCTTCCGGGAGGGCCCGTTCTCGACCGAGGTCGAGCTGCGCGAGCTGGTCGACATGGCCAGCAACCGCGGCGTCGTCGACGAGGGCGAGCGCAAGATGATCCACTCGGTGTTCGAGCTGGGGGAGACCCCGGTCCGGGAGATCATGGTGCCGCGCCCGGACGTGATCTGGACCGAGCGCGACACCCCGGTCGACAAGGTGCTGCGGCTCGCGCTGAAGAGCGGCTACTCCCGCATCCCGGTGCTCGGCGAGGGCATCGACGACGTCATCGGCGTCGCCTACCTCAAGGACCTGGTGCGGGCCCGCGACGACGCGCAGTTCCGCGGCGCCCCGCAGAAGTCGCTGGTCGAGATCATCCGACCGGCCGCGTTCGTGCCGGACTCCAAGCGCAGCGACGAGCTGATGCGCGAGATGCAGCGCACCCGCAACCACATGGCCGTCGTCGTCGACGAGTACGGCGGCACGGCCGGTGTCGTCACGATCGAGGACATCCTCGAGGAGATCGTCGGCGAGATCACCGACGAGTACGACACCGAGGAGGTCCCGGAGGTCTCCGAGCTCCCCGAGGGGGCGTTCCGGGTCGCCGCCCGGGTGCCGGTCGAGGACCTCGAGGAGCTCTTCTCCGGCCGGTTCCGCGGCACCCCGCGGGAGGACGAGCTGCGTGAGGCGCTGGAGGCGGCCGACGTCGACACGGTCGGTGGCCTGCTCGCCCAGCGGCTCGGCAAGGTCCCCCTGCCGGGGGCGACCGCCGAGGTCGAGGGCCTTCTGCGGCTGGAGGGCGAGGGCGGCAAGGACGCGCGCGGCCGCATCCGGATCACCTCGGTGCTGGTCAGCCCGCTGGTCCCGGCCGAGGACGACGACGCCGACGACACGGGTGGATCCGGCACCGGCGGTCCCGACGGCGACGTCCCCGACCCGGTCGCCGGCGACCCGACCGAGCACACCGGCGACGCCGCACGCCGCGCATGACACCGCTCCCCGCGCCGGGAGCACGACGAGCTGGAGACGGACCCGCGACCCGCGGGCCGGAGGAGGAACCGATGGCTGCACGCACGTCCGCCCCGACCGTGGAGCGTGCCGCGTGACGGGGCTGCCCGCGACGCCGTCGCACGACCTGGTGGTCGTCGGCGGGGGGATCGTCGGGCTGGCCACCGCCTACGCCGCGACGCGGTCCGGGCTGTCGGTCGCCGTCGTCGAGCGGGAGTCCCGCCTCGCGAACCACCAGACCGGCAACAACTCCAACGTCATCCACTCCGGGCTCTACTACGCGCCCGGCGGGTACAAGGCACGCCTCGCCGTCGCCGGGTGCGCGGAGACGGTCGCGTTCTGCCGTGAGCACGACCTGCCGCACCAGGTGTGCGGGAAGCTCGTCGTCGCCACCGAGCCCGAGGAGCTGCCGCGGCTCGACGAGCTCGCCCGCCGCGGCGCGGCCAACGGCGTCGAGAACCACCGCCTCGACGAGAACGGGATCCGGGACTACGAGCCCGACGTCCGCGGGCTCGCCGCGCTGTGGGTGCCCTCCACCGGCATCTGCGACTACCGCTCGGTCGCCGAGAAGCTCGGCGAGCTGATCGAGAAGAACGGCGGCGAGGTGCACCTGGGCCGCACGGTGACGGGGTTCGCGCGCCGGCCGTCCGACGTCGTCGTCCGCACCGACCGCGGCGACCTGCTCGGCTCGCGGGTCGTGGTCTGCGGCGGGCTGCGCTGCGACGAGCTCGCGACGCTGGCCGGGGCCGACCCGGGCGTGCGGATCGTGCCGTTCCGCGGGGAGTACTCGGGCTTCTCCGAGCAGGCGGCCTCGCTGGTCCGCGGCCTGATCTACCCGGTTCCGGACCCGGCGTTCCCGTTCCTCGGGGTGCACGCGACCCGCGGCATCGACGGCCACGTGCACGCCGGCCCGAACGCCGTGCTAGCCATGGCCCGCGAGGGCTACTCCTGGGGCACGGTCAAGCCGAAGGAGCTGCTCGGCACGCTCACCTACCCGGGCATGATCAAGGTCGCGCAGAAGCACTGGCGGTACGGGATCGGCGAGGTCCGGCGCTCGCTCTCGAAGGAGGCGATGGTCCGCCAGATCCGGCGGATGCTGCCCGACGTGCGGGCCGAGGACCTGCATCCCGCCGGCGCCGGTGTCCGTGCCCAGGCGGTGAAGGCCGACGGGACCCTGGTCGACGACTTCCTGTTCCTCGACCAGCCGGGCCCGGCCGGCACCGGCGGTGCGGGCTCGATCCTGCACGTGCTGAACGCGCCGTCCCCGGCGGCGACGGCGGCCCTGCCGATCGGGCGCGAGATCCTGGACAGGCTGGGCGCGTCGTGACCGTCCCCCAGCCCGCCGGGACCTTCCGCTCCGGCTTCGCCTGCTTCGTGGGCCGGCCCAACGCCGGCAAGTCCACGCTGACCAACGCGCTGGTCGGCCAGAAGGTCGCGATCACCTCGTCGCGGCCACAGACCACCCGGCACACGATCCGCGGGATCGTGCACCGCCCGGACGCCCAGATCGTCCTGGTCGACACCCCCGGCCTGCACCGGCCGCGCACGCTGCTCGGGTCCCGGCTGAACGACCTGGTGCGCGAGACCTGGGCCGAGGTCGACGTCGTCGGGTTCTGCGTCCCGGCGAACGAGAAGGTCGGCAAGGGCGACCGGTTCATCGCCGAGGAGCTGCGGAAGATCGCGACGCACACGCCGGTGGTCGCGGTCGTCACCAAGACCGACCTGGCCCGCCCGGAGCAGGTCGCGGAGCGGCTCACCGAGGTCTCCGGGCTGATGGACTTCGCCGAGATCGTCCCGACCAGCGCGCAGTCCGGCTACCAGGTGCAGCTGCTGGCGGACCTGCTGGTCGCGCGGCTGCCGGAGGGCCCGCAGCTCTACCCGGACGGCGACCTGACCGACGAGCCGGAGGACGTGCTCGTCGCCGAGCTCGTGCGGGAGGCCGCGCTGGAGGGCGTGCGGGACGAGCTCCCGCACTCGATCGCCGTCGTCGTCGAGGAGACGATCGCGAAGAAGGACCTCCTGGAGATCTACGCGATCATCTACGTGGAGCGGTCCAGCCAGAAGGGCATCGTGATCGGCCGCGGCGGCGCCCGGCTCAAGCAGGTCGGCACCGACGCCCGCCGGCAGATCGAGAAGCTGCTGGGCACCCGGGTGCACCTGGACCTGCACGTGAAGATCGCGGAGGACTGGCAGCGGGATCCCAAGCAGCTGCGCAAGCTGGGCTTCTGAGCACGCTCTAGGCTGGGCGCATGGCCCAGCTCTACCGCGACACCGGTCTGGTGCTGCGCGTGCAGAAGCTCGGCGAGGCCGACCGGATCGTCACCATGCTGACGAAGCAGCGGGGCAAGATCCGGGTCGTCGCGAAGGGCGTCCGGCGCACCCGGTCCCGGTGGGGGGCGCGGCTGGAGCCGTTCAACCACGTCGACGTGCAGTGCTACACCGGCCGCACCCTCGACGTCGTCACCCAGGCGCAGACCGTCGACGCGTTCGCGCCCGCCGTCGTCGCGGACTGGTCGGCGTACTCGTGCGGCTGCGCGATCCTGGAGACCGCGGACCGGCTGGTGTCCGAGGAGGGCGAGCCCGCGCTGCGGGTGTACCTGCTGCTGCTCGGGGCGACGCGGGCGCTGGCCGACGGCGTCCGGGAACCCGCGCTGGTGCTCGACGCGTTCCTGCTGCGCGCGATGAGCCACGCCGGATGGGCGCCGTCGCTGTCGGAGTGCGCCCGGTGCGCGACGCCCGGGCCGCACCGGGCCTTCACCGTCGCCGGGGGCGGAATGGTGTGCCCGCGCTGCCGCCCGCCCGGCTCGGTCACCCCGGCGACGGAGACCGTGTCCCTGCTCGAGGCCCTGCTGCACGGTGACTGGGCGACCGCCGACGCCTCGGCGACGCCGAACCGGCGGGAGGCGAGCGGGCTGGTGGCCGCGCACCTGCAGTGGCACCTGGAACGGCAGCTGCGATCCCTGCCGCTGGTCGACCGCCGGGCCCGCACGCGGGAGCCGGAACCGGCCGTCCCCGCCGGTCCGGAGACCCCGGACGCCGCAACCGACTGACCCGGCAGGCGGTACGTCGTGCGTCCGTCCGGTCGGATGCGTTGTGCGGCAGGGCCGCCGAAAGGCCGGACCGGGCCGACGAACGGTCCCACCCGCCGGCGCCGGTGTCCCGGTACCACCGCCGGTCGCGTTGCGTGTCGCACCCGCCGACTCCACCGGGTGAATCCCGTCGTGGGTGGGCGACCGGGCGCCGATCTCGTTACGCTCCTGTGATCGACGGGACCCCAGCCCGTCGACGGAGAGGTAGTCGTGACCCGACCCCACACCCCGCGGGACGGCGACGGACGAGCCGAGAGCACCACCCGCCGGCTCCCCGCGACGACCCAGCGGATCCCCGTCCCGCCGACCCAGCAGATCCCGGTGCGCACCGAGGTGCTGCCGGAGTCCCCGCAGGACGGTCCCACCCGCGCGATGCGCCAGGTCCGCACCCGCACCGACGACGGCGCCTGGCCCGCGATCCCGATGCTGCCGGTGATCCGGCCGGACGAGTCCGACCCGCTGTCCGAGTCCGACCGCGTCCGCGGGCACCGCGGGATGCGGGACCTGCGCGAGACGGTGGAGCGCCTGGAGGACTCGGAGGTCCCCGCCTGGCCCGAGCGCGAGGAGCCCGACGAGCAGTTCCGGATCTGAGCGGCCCGGGGCCTGCCGGGCGGTCCGGCCGGGCGGCGGACGTAGGGTGAGGTCGTGCCGTTCCAGCCCCCACCGCCGCACCCGTCCGGTGCACGGCCCCCGGCGATCCCACCGGAGCTGGTGCCGCGCCACGTCGCCCTCGTGATGGACGGCAACGGCCGCTGGGCCAACGCCCGCGGCCTGCCCCGCACGGAGGGGCACAAGCGCGGCGAGGCGTCCCTGATGGACGTCGCCCGCGGCTGCATCGACATCGGGGTGACGTGGCTGTCGGCCTACGCCTTCTCCACCGAGAACTGGCGCCGCAGCCCCGACGAGGTCCGGTTCCTGATGGGGTTCAACCGCGACGTCATCCGCCGCCGGGTCGACGAGATGCACGAGATGGGTGTGCGGGTCCGCTGGGCGGGCCGCCGCCCGCGGCTCTGGCGCTCGGTCATCAAGGAGCTCGAGGTCGCGGAGGAGCGGACGAAGCACAACGACGTCCTCAACCTCACGATGTGTGTGAACTACGGCGGCCGCGCCGAGATCGTCGACTCGGTCCGGCACCTCGCGCGGCTCGCGGCCGAGGGGAAGATCAAACCGGACAAGATCGACGAGCGGATGCTCGCGCGGCACCTCGACGAGCCGGACATGCCCGACGTCGACCTGTTCGTGCGGTCGTCGGGGGAACAGCGGACGTCGAACTTCCTGCTCTGGCAGTCCGCCTACGCCGAGATGGTCTTCCTGGACACGCTGTTCCCGGACTTCGACCGCAGGCACATCTGGGAGGCGATCGAGATCTACGCGCGCAGGGACCGCCGCTTCGGCGGCGCCGTCGACAGTGCGGGGGCGTCATGACCGACACCGTGATCGAGGGCATGCTCGCGACCGCCCGCGCGGCGCTGGAGCGGTTCCACGACGTCCAGGTGGACGACGACGGCGCCCTCACCTTCGCGCACGGCGGGGTGCTGTGCGTGGTCCAGGGCACCGAGCTGGAGGAGGGCCTGCCGGTCCTCAACATCACCTGTGTCGTCGCCTGGGACCTGGCCGACGACGACGTGCCCCGCCGGGTCGGGACGGGTGTCGGCGAGGGGCTCTTCGGGACCCCACGGGTGGTGCAGGGCGAGCACGGCTGGGACGTGACCCTGCGCTACGCGTTCCCGGCCGTCGGACTCGAGGAACAGCCGATGGGGACGCTGCTGATGCTCGTCGTGTCGTCGGCGTCGAGCATGCGCGCCGAGCTCGTGGAGTCCTGAGCCGCCGCCCGGGACCGGGAGGTCACCGGACGGCGGCGTACCGGGCACTCACTTCTTGCGGTTGGTGCCCAGCTCCTCCTCGATCGGGTTGACCGGGTCGACGTCCTTGGTGGCCTCGGACAGTCCGCCGTGGGTGTGCTCGGTCCGCCGCTGCTTGCGGAGCTGCTCGGTCTCCTCCTCGGACTCGTCGGCGGTGTCGACCGCGGCGACGACGTCGGCGGCGGACCGGTAGTCCTCGGCCGGCACGGCGCGGATCGCCTCGGTCGTGCGGGCGTCGGCGCCGTTGCGCTCGGCGCCGGCGGCCAGCTCGTCCTTGCCTGCCGGGAACGTCACCCCGTCCAGGGCGGCGTGGACGGCGTCGGGGGTGGTCGTGCGGGCGGTCATCCGGTCGTTCCTCCTCGGACGGTTCGTGCGTGTCCTGGGGGGTGTTGCCGCTGCGCGCCGTTCCATGCACGTCCGGGCCGGTGGATCACCTCACCCGGCGCCGGTCCCGCCGTCTCCGTCGTCCCCGCCGGACAGGTGCATGATCGGGAGTGCCGAGAGCTGCGCGGGGGACATGTCCCGCGCGACGCCGAGGACGTCGTTCTGCGATCTGGTCATCCGGGCGTCGACCAGCGCGGACAGTCCGTAGGCGACCCGGCCGAGCAGCCGGACCGTCGTCTCGTCGACCTGCGGGCGGGGCGTCGAGACGATCGCGACGCCGCGCGGGCTGCCGTCGTTCGACTGGGCCACGCCGATCGTGTACGACTCGCGCGGGTTCACGTGCCGCGACGCGTAGTGGTCCCGCAGGGTGAGCACCATGTCGTGGAAGGCCGTGACGTCGCCGTCCAGCTCCAGCTCACCCAGGTCGTCCTTCGTCAGGGTCCTGGTCCGCCCGGAGAAGCACCGCACGTAGCCGGTCACGGCGCCGGTCCATAACGCCTCGACGAGTGCGGGATCGGACTCCACCCGCACCGGGCCGGACTCCGGGCCGCCGAGCGTGGTGACCAGGTGCTCGCAGCACCGCAGGACGTACTGCAGGTCGTCGAGGACACCCGCCAGCTGGGCCAGCTCACCCGACTCCGGGACGTCGATCCGGCGTACCGATGTCGGCGCCGCGGGCGCACCGTCCTGCTGCGTGTCGGTCATCGTCGACCCACCTCCGAACGTCCGAAGCTCCGAATGCCCGACGCTAGCCGCGCGGGCGGGGGCACGGTGTCGCGTTATGAGACGTCCGGTGACGTGGCACGCACCGCGACCGGGTCCGGACGGCCCGCGTGCTAGCGTCTCGGCCCGAAGGTCACGAGTGCCAGCGCGAAGCCCCGGCTTGCTGGCCGGCAACCCTCCTCCGCGGCGGGGTGCCCCGGGTGATGACCGGGCCGTCGCGACACCCGCGCCGGCAAGCGCGGATCCGAGCTCGCCGTACCGGGCTCCGGGTCCCCGAGATCCGGAGGCCGGATCATGACCGCTGCCCTGCTGCGCGACACCGTCGCCACCACCCGTACTACGCCCGCCGGCGCGCTGCCGCGCGTCGTCGGCGCCGACCTGACCGTCCCCCTGGTCGACGGCACCCACGTCCGCTACTGCGACCTCGACTCCGCCGCGTCGGCGCCCGCGCTCGAGGCGGTCGCCGCACACGTCGCCGAGGTGCTGCCCCGCTACGGCAGCGTGCACCGCGGCGCGGGCTGGACCTCGCGGGTCTGCACCTCCCTGGTGGAGCAGGCCCGCACCGACGTCGCGCGGTTCGTCCGGGCCCGCCCCGGCGACGTCGCCGTGTTCACCCGGAACACCACCGACGCGCTCGGCCTGCTCGCCCGCGCCGTCCCCGGCCCCGTCGTGACCCTCGATCTCGAGCACCACGCGACGCTGCTGGCCTGGCGGCACTCCGAGCACCGCGTCGTCCGCGCCGGGCGGACCGTCGCCGCCGCCCTGGACGCGCTGCGTGCCGAGCTCACCGCGCGGCCGGACGCGGCGCTGGTCGCCGTGACCGGCGCGTCCAACGTGACCGGTGAGCTGCTGCCGGTCGCCGACATCGCCGCGATCGCGCACGCGGCGGGCGCCCGGGTCTGCGTCGACGCCGCCCAGCTCGCCCCGCACCGGCGGGTCGATCTCGCGGGCTGGGGCGCGGACTACGTCGCGCTGTCCGGGCACAAGCTCTACGCCCCCTACGGCGCCGGTGTCCTGGTCGGACGCCGGGACTGGCTCGACGCCGCCGAACCGCACCTGGCCGGGGGCGGCGCGGTCCGCTCGGTCGCGGTCGACGGCGACACCACCCGTACGGAGTGGCTGCCCGCGCCGCAGCGGCACGAGGGCGGCACGCCGAACGTGCTGGGTGCGGCGGCGCTGGGCGCGGCCTGCCGGGAGCTCGAGCCGCTGATCGACGACGTCGTCCCGGCGCACGAGCGGGCGCTCGCGCAGCGGCTGCGGGCCGGTCTCGCCACGGTGCCGGGTCTGCGGACCCTGTCCGCGTTCGACGACGCCGGCGACCGGACCGCCACCGTCTCCTTCACCCTGGGCGACCTGCCGGCCGGGCTGGTCGCGGCGGCGCTCTCGGCGGAGCACGGGATCGGCGTGCGTGACGGCCGGTTCTGCGCGCACCCGCTGCTGGACAGGCTCACCGGGGGCGACGCGGTCCGCGCCTCGCTCGGGCTGCGCACGACCGCGGACGACGTCGACCGGCTGGTCGGGGCGCTGGACCGGCTGGCGCGGCGGGGGCCGTCCTGGACCTACGCGATCGTCGACGGCCGGTGGGCGCCGACGCCGGACCCGCGCCCGGAACTCCCCTGCTGAGGGACTCCTCGTGGCGGGTCAGGACTCGCGTGCGGCGGTGCAGCGCCCGCACAGCCCGAAGATCTCCAGGGTGTGCGACACCTCGGTGAAGCCGTGCTGCTCGGCGACGGACTGGGTCCACGACTCGACGGCGGGGCCCTCGATCTCGACGGCGGCGCCGCACCGGCGGCACACCAGGTGATGGTGGTGGTGCTCGGTCTCGCACCGGCGGTAGACGGCCTCGCCGGACGCGGTCCGCAGCACGTCGACCTCGCCGCCCTCGGCGAGCGTCTGCAGGGTCCGGTAGACCGTGGTCAGGCCGATGCCCTCGCCGGTGCGGCGGAGCTCCTCGTGGATCTCCTGGGCGGACCGGAAGTCCTCGATCCGGTCGAGCAGCGCCGTCACCGCGGCGCGTTGCCGGGTCGCCCGGATGCCGCGCGGACCGGCTGTCGACCGCGTCGGCCCGTCCTGCACCGCCTGGTCCGTCACGGGCCCTCCTCCACGTGTGCCACCGCGTCCACCACGATGTGCGCGAGATGATCGTCCACCAGCGAGTAGAGCACCTCGCGTCCCTTGCGCTCACCCTCGACCACGCCCGCCGACTTGAGCACCCGCAGGTGCTGGCTGATCAGCGGCTGGGCGACACCCAGCGCGTCGACCAGGTCGTGGACGCAGCGCGAGTGTTCCAGGAGCTGCAGGACGATCGCGATCCGGACCGGCGCGGCCAGCGCCCGCAGCAGGTCGCCCGCGGCGGCCAGGGTGCGTTGGTCACGGACGGGGCCCGGCTCGGGCGCGGGGTGGTGGTCCCCGGAGTGGTCGTCGGGGGCCCGGGTCGCCTCCGTCGCGGCTGACATCAGATGACCGTCCCGTCCCCGGGGGCGGCGGTCACACCCCCGGCACCGAAAGAGCAGTGCCGACCGCACCCGACATGGTAGGCGTGTTCGTTATCGTCGCGGGGTGCTGCTGGTCTGCCGGTTCTCCGTGTCGCCCGCCGGTGCCGCCGGCTTCACCGCCCGGGCCGCCAGGGCCCTCGAGCTGCTGGCCGCCCAGCGGGGGTACCGCGGCGGTGAGGTGGGCCGGGCGATCGAGGACCCGGAACAGTGGGTGCTGACCGTCCGGTTCGACTCGGTCGACGCCTACCGCCGCGCCCTGGGCCCGTTCGCGGTCCGGGAACACGTGCACCCGCTGCTGGCCGAGGCGGACACGACCACCGAGGCGACCTACGAGACCCGCATCTCGGCACCCCCCGGCACGACGGTCACCCACCACCCGAGCCTCCTGACCGACTGACGCGCCCCTCGCCGCTCCGGCTCCGGCTCCGGCTCCGCTCCCGCCCTGGCCCCAGCCCCGGCGCCGGCCCGTTCCCGGCGCGCCGCTCCGTCGAACCCGCCTCGGCAAGTGACGGATCCAGGCACTGACGGATCCCGGCACTGACGGATCCCGGCGCCCACGGATCCCGGCGCCCACGGATCCCGGCGCCACCGAGGGCCCCGGCGCCCACGGATCCTGGCCCCCACCGATCCCGGCGCCTCCGAGGGCCCGTTGCCGCCCAGGGACTCCAGAGCCCCGGCAACGCTCACGGGTTCCGGTGCCGCTCGCGCGATCGGGTGAGCGTCGGCGTATCTGGTGAGCGTGTGCGGATGCGGTGGATGGTGCGGCGCGCGGGATCTGGCGTCGCTCGCGGGTTCGGGCACCCTTCGCGGGTGTGGGCACCGCCCGCGGGGGTGGGCGGCGCTCACTTGATCGGGCGGCGCTCGCGCGATCGGGTAAGCGTCGGCGGATCTGGTGAGCGTCAGCGGATCTGGTGGGCAGTGCGCCTCGCGAGTTCTGGCAACGCTCACGGGTTCTGGCGGCGCTCACGCGATCCGGCGCCGCTCACGCGATCCGGCGGCGCTCGCGGATTCCGGCGGCGCTCGCGGGTGCGGCGGCGCTCGCGGAATGCGGGGGCGCTCACGCGATCCGGTGAGCGGCGGCGTAGTCGGTGAGCGTCTGCGGATCCGGTGAGCAGCGCGGCTCGCGGATTCTGGCGGCGCTCACGCGATCCGGTGAGCATCGGCGGAACCGGCGAGCGTGTGCGGAGACGGTGGGCCCACGGATCCGTTCCGCACCCACGGATCTGCTGAAGCCCCACGGATCCGGTGAGCACAGACGGTCCGGTGAGCACAGACGGTCCGGTGAGCACAGACGGTCCGGTGAGCACAGGCGGTCCGGTGAGCGCCGGCGGGTCGGTCAGGGTCGGCCCGACCGGTGGGCGCCCGGACCCGCCGGGACCGCTGGGGGTGGTGGCGGTTGTCCACAAGTCGGTGCCGTGTCCACAGGTTCGCAGGTCGTCGGTACAGGGGCGTGTCGCGGCGGCAGGGTCGTGGCATGGGCGAACTGCACCTGAGACGCAGGCTCCTCGCGGAGGGCCGCACCGACGAGGAGGTCCGCTCCGCGATCGGGCGCGGAACGCTGTGGCGGGTACGCCCCGGCGCCTACCTCGACGCCGACGACCCTCGCCGACGCAGCGCGGTGGAGTGCCACCGGCTGCTCGTCGAGGCGACGCTGCCCCTGCTCGGGCCGGGCGCCGTCGTCAGCGGTCTGTCCGCGGCGGTCCTGCAGGACCTGCCGGTGTGGGGCGTGCAGCTGCGCCGGGTCCACGTCACCCGTGACCGTTCCGGGGGTGGCCGGAGCACGGCTCGTGTGTGCCTGAGCGCGGCCCCGCTCCCGGACGGGGACGTCACCACGGTCGGCGGGGTCCCGGTGACCTCCGCCGCGCGCACGGTCGTCGACGTGGCGCGGACCGCACCGTTCGAGACGTCGGTGCCGATCGCCGACGCCGCACTGTTCCGGGGGCTCTGCACGGAGGTCGAGGTCGCCGACGCCGTCGGGCGGGCCGCCGGCCGCCGGGGTGCGGGCCCGGCACGGGCGGTCGCCGCGTTCGCCGACGGGCGCGCCGACGGCCCGGGGGAGTCGCGGAGCAGGGTCCGCATGCAGGTACAGGGCGTGCCGGCGCCCCGCCTGCAGCACGTCGTGCGGGACCGGTCCGGGGGCTTCGTCGGGCAGGTCGATTTCTGGTGGCCGGAGCACGGCGTCGTCGGCGAGTTCGACGGCATGGAGAAGTACGGCAGGTCGCTGCGTCCGGGGGAGACCGTGGCCGACGCGGTCCTGCGGGAGAAGCGGCGGGAGGACGCGCTGCGGGCACAGCCGGCCGTCCGGACCGTGGTCCGCTGGACCTGGCACGACATCGACCACTTCGACGAGGTGACCACGAGGCTGCGCTCCCTGCTGGAGCCGCAGACGCTCACGAGTTCCGGCAACGCTCGCCCGATCGCGTGAGCGGCGGCGGAACCAGTGAGCGTCCGGCGGACGAGGGCGAGCCGAGCGCGGGCCGCGGCGCGAGCTGCGCACGGGCCGGGCGCGAGGTGCGTGGCCGGGCGGGAGAGATGCGGTGACGGCGGGTCGGTAATCTGGGACGCCCCTCTGGCCGCCCTGCCGGTGGGAGAGTCCGAACCACGTTCCTGGAGTACCGCTGTGGCCAGCAAGCCGACCTCCGCCAAGATCGAGACCATTGTCGCGCTGACCAAGCGGCGCGGATTCGTCTTCGCCTCCGGCGAGATCTACGGCGGTACGCGGTCGGCGTGGGACTACGGACCCCTCGGCGTCGAGCTGAAGGACAACATCAAGCGCCAGTGGTGGAAGACCGTGGTGACCGGCCGCGACGACGTCGTCGGCCTGGACTCTTCGGTCATCCTGCCGCGCCAGACCTGGGTCGCCTCCGGCCACGTCGGTACGTTCTCCGACCCGCTGGTCGAGTGCGAGTCCTGCCACAAGCGCTACCGCGCCGACCAGCTCGCCGAGGAGTTCGCCGAGCGCAAGGGCCGCGACCCGGAGCAGGCCGACCAGAACGACCTTTCCGAGGTCCCCTGCCCGAACTGCGGCACCCGCGGGCAGTTCACGGCGCCCCGCGAGTTCAACATGATGCTGAAGACCTTCCTCGGCCCGGTGGAGTCCGAGGAGGGGCTGCACTACCTGCGCCCGGAGACCGCGCAGGGCATCTTCGTGAACTTCCTGAACGTGCAGACGACCTCGCGCAAGAAGCCGCCGTTCGGCATCGGCCAGATCGGCAAGAGCTTCCGCAACGAGATCACCCCGGGCAACTTCATCTTCCGCACCCGCGAGTTCGAGCAGATGGAGATGGAGTACTTCGTCGAGCCGGGCAGCGACGAGGAGCTGCACCAGTACTGGATCGACGAGCGCACCCGCTGGTACACCGACCTGGGCATCTCCCCGGACAACCTGCGGCACTACGAGCACGCCAAGGAGAAGCTCTCCCACTACTCGAAGCGCACCGTCGACATCGAGTACCGGTTCAACTTCACCGGCCAGGAGTGGGGCGAGCTCGAGGGCATCGCGAACCGCACGGACTTCGACCTGACGGCGCACTCGAACCACTCCGGCGTCGACCTGTCGTTCTACGACCAGGCCACCGACACCCGGTACAAGCCGTACGTGATCGAGCCGGCGGCCGGTGTCGGCCGGTCGATGATGGCCTTCCTCATCGAGGCCTACACCGAGGACGAGGCGCCCAACGCGAAGGGTGGCGTCGACAAGCGGGTCGTGCTGAAGCTCGACCGCCGGCTCGCCCCGGTCAAGGCCGCGGTGCTGCCCCTGTCGCGCAACGCCGACCTGTCGCCCAAGGCGAAGGACCTGGCCGCGCAGCTGCGGAAGAACTGGAACGTCGACTTCGACGACGCCGGCGCCATCGGCCGCCGCTACCGTCGTCAGGACGAGATCGGCACCCCGTTCTGCATCACGGTCGACTTCGACACCCTCACCGACCAGGCCGTCACCATCCGCGAGCGGGACTCGATGGCCCAGGAGCGCGTCGCGCTCGACCAGGTCGAGACCTGGCTGGCGACCCGCCTGCTCGGCTGCTGAGCACCCGCGCACGAGAACGCCCCGCCCGGACCCCGGGCGGGGCGTTCTCGTGTCGGGGGCCGGTCAGGCCCGGTAGGCCAGCAGCTGCACGCCGAGCTCGTTCTCGGTCCGGCGGACCTCGGCGAGGTCGTCCTCGCTGAGCGCCGCGTACGGCGACTCCGGACGGTAGGCCACCAGCGGCCCGCCGATCCGGTCCTCGAGCTGCTTCAGCCGGGTGAGCGCTGCGTCGTCCAGCTCGGCCGGACGGAGCGACGGTGCGGTCATCGGTGGGACCTCCCACGGGAAGTGGCTACGGAAGGCGGCCCAGAGTAGGACGGTCCCGGACCGGGCGCAGCGCCGGTACCCGGTCCGGGGGACGTCCTACACCGGTTCGGGTAGCAGTCGTTCCACCAGGTCGGACAGGGTGACGATGCCGACCTGCCTGCCGTCGGACTCCACCAGCGCCAGATGCGCACGCTGGTCGCGCATCGTGTTCACCGCCGTGTGGTAGAGCGTGTCACCCGGCAGGGTGAGCACCGGGCGCATCAGGTCGCGGGCCCGGGTGCCGGGATCGCGGGTCAGCGTGTCCCGGACGTGGACGTAGCCGACGGGTGTCTCGCCGTCGCGGACGATCAGCCGCAGGTGCCCGGTGCGCCGGGCGGTGTCCTGGACGGTGCTGACGTCGTCGTCGGCCGACACCCCGGACGGCTCGTGCGCCAGATCCCGCAGCGGGGTGCGCTCCAGCTCCAGCGCGGTGACCAGCTGGTCACGGTGCTCCTGGTCGAGCGCGCCGGTCTTCGCCGAGTGGTCGACGAGCTCACGCAGGTCGTCGGCGTTGCGGCCGGACGCCATCTCGTCGACCGGCTCGACACCGACGGCACGCAGGCAGCGGTTCGCCGCGCCGTTGAGCAGCAGGAGCAGCGGCCGGGCGACGACCATGAACGCCCGCATCGGGATCGCCAGCATGATCGCCGAGCGCTCCGGGTGCGAGATCGCCCAGGACTTCGGCGCCATCTCACCGACGACGAGGTGCAGGAACGTCACGACGATCAGGGAGATCACGAACGACACGACGCCCGCGACGCCGCCGGGCAGCCCCCAGCCCTCCAGGATCGGGCGCAGCGCGTAGTCGACGGCCGGCTTGGTGACCGCACCCAGACCCAGCACGCACAGCGTGATGCCGAGCTGGGACCCGGCCAGCAGCAGCGAGATGTCCTTCGCGCTGCGCAGGGCGGCACGCGCCGACGCCGAGGTCTGCGCGGCCTCCTCCAGGCGGTAGTTGCGCGCGGCGACGAGTGCGAACTCGACCGCCACGAAGAACGCGCTCGCCGCGATGAGCGCGACGGAGACGACGATCTCGACGGTGCTCATGCGCGCACCTCCTGCTCGTCGTCGGAACTGGTGGCCGGTTCGGTCCAGACCAGGTGGACCGCGGCGGGGACGCGGCGGTCCACCTCCTGCACCGTCAGGCGCAGGGCGCGGTCGTCGTCGTCCGGGTTGTCGGCGGGGATGACGACGGTGACCTCGTCACCGGTCTCCGGCAGCCTCTGCAGCTCGGCCATCACCAGGCCGCCGACGGTCTGGTAGTCGCCGTCGGGCAGCTCGGCGTCGATCAGCCTGCCGACCTCGTCGACGTGCCGGTCGCCGGGCACGACCCAGCCGTCGCCGGCCGCGGTGGCCTGGTCGGTGCCCGCCTGGTCGTGCTCGTCGGTGATCTCGCCGACGAGCTCCTCGGCCACGTCCTCGACGGTGATCACGCCGGCCAGGCCGCCGTACTCGTCGAGCACGCAGGCGAGCTCCTCGTCCTCCTCGCGCAGCCGGGCCAGCACCTGCGGCAGCGGCAGCGACGAGGGCACCAGCACCGGCACCCGCATGAGCTCGGAGACCCGGACCTCGGCGAAGCTGCGCCCACCGAGGCGCTCGGACAGCGCCAGCACGTCCTTGAGGCAGACGACGCCGACGAGCTCCATCGCGTTCTCCGGGTCGGCGGCGTCCGGCGGGGTGCCGAGCACCGGGTAGCGGGAGTGCTGCACCGCCATCTGCCCGATCAGGCTCTCCACCGTGGCGTCGTCGCGGACCCAGGACACCCGCGGCCGCGGGATCATCGCCGCGCGCGCCGTGCGGTCGCTGAAGTCGACCGCGCGGTCCAGCAGCGTCGCGAGCTCCGGGTCGATGTCACCGGAGTCCTTCGAGTCGTCGATGATCGCCTCGAGGTCACGCCGGGTGGCGGAGTGCTCGACGTCGTGCACCGGCTCGATCCGCAGTGCCCTGAGCAGCACGTTGGACGCGGCGTCGAAGATCTTGATGATCCAGCCGAAGATCGCCAGGTAGGTCTTGGTGGACAGCGCGAGCGCGCGGGCCACCGGCTCCGGGCGGGCGATCGCCAGGTTCTTCGGGAACAGCTCGCCGAAGACCATCTGGACGACGGTCGAGAGCAGCAGCGCGAACGCGATGCCGATCGCGGCGCCGACGCCGGCCGGCACGTTCACCACGCCGAGCAGCTCGCCGATGCCGTCGCCGATCAGCGGTTCGGCGACGTAACCGACGAGCAGACCGGTGACGGTGATGCCCAGCTGGGCGCCGGACAGCATGAACGACGTCCGGCGGGTGATGTCGAGGGCGCGTGCGGCGCCGGCGTCGCCCTCGGCGGCCCTGGCCTTGAGCCGGGACCGGTCGACGGCCATGTAGCCGAACTCCTGGGCCACGAAGTAGCCGGTCAACGCGGTGATCGCGAGGACGACGAGGATGCCGAGCAGGATGCCGAGGATCGTGCCGATCACCGGAGCGTCACCACCCGGTCATCGGGGCGGGCGGGCCGGAGGGCCGTGCGCGCGGGGACGAGGGCGGTGCGGGGTCGCCGTCCGGGTGTGGGGCGGACGGCGCCGGGACTGTCGCTGGGGTCCATGACTCCTGACTCGAAATCGGATGGGCGTACGACGCGTACAACGCGTGCCGGAATCGTACGGTTCCGGGGCGGCTCCGTCGTCCCGGTCACCTCTCTCTCGCCCGAACGGCGGTACCGGACATCCGCTCACCTGCGGGAACACCGTCCACTGCTGGATCCGACACGCTCGGCGGCGCCGCGTACGCAGCTCTCAGCGTCCTGTCAGACCCCGTCGTTACCCTGACGGCGTGACCACTCCCACGACGCAGGCCACGGCGGATCCGCGGCGCGCGCTCGGTGCCGCGCTGCTCCGCTGGGCGTCCGGGGGCGCCGGCGGGATCGGCGTCGTCCGGGTGCTCGACCGGCACGGCTTCGGCTCCGTCGAGTCCGGCCAGCTGATCGCGGGCACCCCGGCCGGCGAGGTGTCCGGCAGCCTCTACCTGGGGGCGCTCGACGACTCGGCGCACCCGCTGGCGGCCGAGGCCGCCGGGGGAGCGACGAGCGTCCGGGAGGCGCAGGTCGCCGAGGCGTCCGCGGTGGCCGCCGGGCTCGCCTGTGCGGGCGGGGCGACGCTGCTCGGCCACCCGCTGCCGCACGGTCCGGCGGCCGCGCTCGGCGAGGCGCTGGAGAACGCCCGCCCGGCAGCACTGCTGTCACGGTCCGACGGCGCCGCCGCGCTCGTGCTGACCGGCCCGGAGCTGACCGAGGAGCACGGCGACCTGGGCGCCGTCACCGCCGCCGCGGCCGGTGAGGCCCGCACCCTGCTCCGGCGCGGGGCCACGACCACCGAGCGGGTCACCGCCGACGGCGTCGACGTGCTGATCGACCTGTGGGTGCCGGTGCCGTCGATGCTGGTCGTCGGCGAGGGCGCGCTCGGTGCCGCGTTGCAGGCCCAGTCCGGGCTGCTCGGCTGGTCCGCGCGGACCGTGACCACCCTCGACGACGCCCGCGCCGCCGTCGCCGCCTTCTCCGACGCCGACGTGCTGGTCCTGCTCGACCACGACCCGGCGTTCGACGCGATCCTGCAGGACGGGCTCGCCCACGGGCGCGGCTTCCTCGGTGCGCTCGGCTCCCGCCGCACCCAGGCCGCACGCCGCGAGCGGCTGCTCGCCGCCGGTGCCGACGCCGACGCGCTCGCCGCGATCCACGGGCCGGTCGGGCTGGACCTCGGTGCCCGCACCCCGGCCGAGACGGCGGTGTCGATCGTCGCCGAGGTGATCGCGCTGCGGGCCGGGCGCTCGGCGTCCGTGCTGGCCGGGACGACGGGGCGGATCGGCGGATGAGCGCGCCCTCCTCCCGTCGCGGCCTCGGCGGGTCGCCGCCCGCCGGCCGCCCGTCCGCGCGGCCGTCCGCACCGCCGCCCGGTCCGGTCCGCACCGGGATGACCTGGGGCGCCCGGCTGGTGGTCGGCGGTCTCGTGATGCTGATCGCCGTGGTCGGCGTGACCGCGCTGCGGGTGTGGCAGGTCGCCCGGATCGACGACCAGCGCCCGGTCGACGCCGTGATCGTGCTCGGGGCGGCGCAGTACAACGGTGAGCCGAGCGCGGTGCTCGCGGCCCGGCTGCGACACGCGGAGGACCTCTACCGCGACGGTGTGGCCCCGCGGATCGTCACGGTCGGCGGCGGGCAGTCCGGTGACCGCTACACCGAGGCCGAGGCCAGTCGGGAGTGGCTCATCGAGCAGGGCCTGCCGAGCACCGCGGTCGAGGCGGTGCCGGAGGGCGTCGACACGCTCGGCAGCCTGCAGGCCGTCGCCGGGACCGCGCGCGAGCAGGGCTGGGAGTCGGCGCTGCTCGTGTCGGACCCGTGGCACAGCCTGCGCGCCCGCACGATGGCCCGCGACGCCGGGCTGGAGGCGTGGACGTCGCCGACCCGCAGCGGACCGATGGTCCAGACCCGGGAGACCCAGTTCCACTACATCTACCGCGAGACCGGGGCGCTGCTGTTCTACGAGCTGACCCACGCCTCGGTCGACACCGCGAGCAGCGGCCAGGGATGACCTCGTCCGTGGACCCGGGCTACACCCCGGCCGACGCCGAGCGCAGGCACCCCGAGCCGCCCAAGGGGTCCGGGCTCGGTGAGCGCGGCCGGGTGGAGCGGCGCAGCCCGTTCTCCCGTGACCGGGCGCGGGTGCTGCACTCCGCGGCCCTGCGCCGGCTGGCCGGCAAGACCCAGGTCGTCGGGCCGGGGGAGGGCGCCGAGGTCACCGGCATCCCGCGGACGCGGTTGACGCACTCGCTGGAGGTCGCCCAGATCGGGCGCGGGATCGCCGAGGAGCTGGGTCTGGACCCGGACGTCGTGGACGCCGCGGGGCTCGCGCACGACATCGGTCATCCGCCGTTCGGGCACAACGGTGAACGTGCTCTCGACGAGGCCGGAGCGGCGTGCGGCGGGTTCGAGGGCAACGCGCAGACGTTGCGGATCCTGACCCGGCTGGAGCCGAAGTCCCGCTCGGTCGACGGCCGCGTGCCCGGCGGGCTCAACCTCACCCGCGCCACCCTCGACGCGTCCACCAAGTACCCGTGGCCGCGCCGCGGCGCGGAGCGGAAGTTCGGCGCCTACGCCGACGACGCCGCCGCGCTGGAATGGGTGCGGCTGGGTGCCCGCCCGGGCGTGCGGAGCACGGAGGCCCAGGTCATGGACTGGGCCGACGACGTCGCGTACTCCGTGCACGACGTCGAGGACGCGGTGCTGGCCGGCCGGATGGATCTCGCCGTGCTGTCGTCGCGGGCCGAGCGGGAGGCGCTCGCGGCCGAGGCCGCGGCCGGGTTCGGGGCGGACGCGGCCGCCTGCACCGAGGCCGCGGCCCGGCTCGACGCGCTGCCGGTGGTCCGGGCCGTCCGCGGGTTCGACGTGCGCACCGCGGCCGGTGACGACCTGGTCGCCATGAAGCGGATGACGTCCGAGCTGGTCGGGCGGTTCGCGCTGGCCGCCACCGACGCGACCCTCGACGCCCACGGCGACGCACCGCTGGCCCGGCACCGTGCCGGGCTGGTCGTCCCGGCGCGGGCCGAGGCCGAGGTCGTGCTGCTCAAGGCGCTCGCGACCCGCTACGTGATGAGCGACCCGCAGCGGCTGGCGATGCAGTCCCGCCAGCGGGAGCTGCTCCACGAGCTGGTCGCGACCCTGGCCGGGCGGGGCCCGGCCGGCCTGGACCCGGTCCGGGCCGAGGACTGGGCGGCCGCCCCCGACGACCGGGCCCGCCTGCGGGTCGTCGTCGACCAGGTCGCGCTGCTCACCGACCCGCAGGCGATCGCGTGGCACCGCGAGCTGTGCGGTCGCGACCGGGGCGGGCGCGCGGTCAGCGCAGGCTGACCGCCGGCTTCGCCGCATCGGCCTCGGTCGGGACCGACCGGTCGGGGCAGGTCCGCAGCACCCGGTCGATCGCGTCCCGCTCCGCGGCGGTGACCCAGAGCCGGTACTTGGTCTTCACCGCGACCTGGCGGGCGACGTAGGCGCACCGGTACCCGCGGTCCGGCGGGAGCCAGGTGGCGGCGTCGCCGTCGCCCTTGCGGCCGTTGGTCGGGCCGTCGACGGCGACGAGGTTGAGCGGGTCGTTCCCGATCCGCTCGCGGGTGGCCTCGTCGAGCTGCTGGGCGCCCTTCTGCCAGGCGTCCGACAGGGCGACGACGTGGTCGATCTGGACCTTGTCGCTGGTGCCCTGGCCGCGGGTGAAGGAGATCGTCGTCGCGGTGTAGGAGTCGCGCAGGGAGCCGGTCAGCACGACGCAGTCGCGGGTGCCCGCCTTGAACGTCTCACGGTCCATGTCGCGGGCGAGGACCTGGTTGCGCTGGTCGCAGCCGTCTCGGTCGATGTCGGCCCAGCGGCGCCCGAACTCGTCGCGGGCGTACCCGGTCTTCGGGGCCCGGCCCTTGACCTGCAGGCCCGCGAGCGCCGCCGACGCGTTCCCCGCGGCGGGCGCCGCGGCGTGGCCGTCCGGCGACGACGGCGCCGCCACCCCCGCCTCGACCACGTCCGTCTCGACCACCCCGGTGCCGGCGGCCGCCAGGTCCGCGAAGGACCCCGGCGCTCCGCAGCCCGCCACCACCAGCACCGCCGCCAGCACCCCTGCGGCTCTCACCCGACGACCCCGATGCCCCTGACGACCACGACGACCACGCACGGAGCGATGTTCACCGACGCGATCGGCGGCGGGCGGCGGACACGCCGCGCGGGTCGTCACTCTGTGTGAAAGCTCGCTCGGGGTGGTCCGGGTCGTGCTACGGCGCCACCGGTGAGGTCCCGCCCACCTCCGCTTGCCGATATCTTTAGCAATGCGTTGAAGTAGTGGGGTGACCTTCCCGCGTTGGCTCGTTCCCGTGCTGGCCGTGCTCTTCGTCCCGCTCTGGGCGTCCGGCTTCATCGCGGGCAAGATCGCGACCGGGTACATGGAGGTCCCCACGGTCCTGCTCTGGCGGTTCGTGATCGCGCTGGCGGTGATGCTCGCCGCCGCCCTGGTGCTGCGGCCCGGGCTCCCGTGCGGCCGTGCCTGGATGCACCTCGGCGTCACCGCGCTGCTGCTGCAGGTCGGGCAGTTCTCGTTCGTCTACACCGGACTGTCGTCGGGCGTGCCCGCCGGGCTGTCCAGCCTGATCCTGGGCATGGCGCCGCTGCTGGTCGGGCTGCTGACGCCGCTGCTGCTCGCGACCCGGCTCGGCGTCGCGCCGGTCCTCGGGCTGCTGATCGGCGCGGTGGGCGTCTACGTCGTGCTCGCCGACGACCTGGGCGGCGGCATCGGCGGCGACGTCGTCTTCCCCGTCCTCGGGATGCTCTCGCTGACCGCCGGCACGCTCTACCAGAAGCGGTTCAACGACCGGACGCCCGTCGTGACGAGCGTCGTCGTCCAGATGGGGACGTCGCTGGTGGCCACCCTGGCCGCCTGGCCGTTCCTCGGGGCGGGATGGCTGCCGTCGTCGGCCGGGGGGTGGCTGGCCGTCGGCTGGCTCGGGATCTTCAACTCGGCCGGGGCCTTCGTACTGATGTTCCTGCTGCTGCGCTGGCGCTCGACGGTCTTCGTGTCGTCGCTGCTCAACCTGGTCCCGGCGACGACGGCGCTGTGCGCGGTCCCGATCCTCGGCGAGCCGCTCACGGTGCAGGCCGTGCTGGGTCTGTGCATCGCGCTCGTCGGGATGTTCGTCGGTCTCGGCAGGCTCCCGGGCGCCCGCAGGCGGGCCGTCGAGGCCGCCGATCCGGCGCCGGTCGGGACCGCGCCCCGGAGCTGAACCGGCGGGCCTAGAATCGGAGCCGTGGCAGGACGGATCCGGGACGCTGACATCACCGAGGTCCGGAACCGTGTCCGGGTCGAGGAGATCGTCGAGGAGTACGTCGCGCTCCGCCGCGCCGGTGCCGGCTCGCTGAAGGGGCTCTGCCCCTTCCACGACGAGAAGACCCCTTCGTTCAACGTCCGCCCCTCGCACGGCACGTTCCACTGCTTCGGCTGCGGCGAGCACGGCAGCGTGATCGACTTCGTGATGAAGATGGAGGTCATCGGCTTCCCGGAGGCGGTCGAGCGGCTCGCCGACCGGTGCGGGGTCCGGCTGACCTACGAGGGCGGCGGGTCGTCGGTCCAGCGGGACCGCGGTACCCGCTCCCGGCTGCTGGAGATCAACCGCAAGGCCGCCGAGTTCTACGCCGAACAGCTGCGCACCCCGGCCGGCCGGGCCGCGATGCAGTTCCTGTCCGAGCGCGGGTTCGACCTGGCCGCCGCCGAGAAGTTCGGGTGCGGCTACGCGCCAGCCGGCTGGGACACCGTCACCAAGCACCTGCTCGGGCAGGGCTACCAGCTCGACGAGCTGATCAAGTCCGGGATCGCGAAGGAGGGCCGCCGCGGCGCGATCGACCGGTTCCACCGGCGGCTGCTGTGGCCGATCCGCGACCTCGGCGGCGACGTCGTCGGGTTCGGTGCCCGCCGCCTGTTCGACGACGACGGCATCGAGGCCAAGTACCTCAACACCTCCGAGACGCCGGTCTACCGCAAGACGCACGTGCTGTTCGGGCTCGACCAGGCCAAGCGGGAGATCGCGAAGTCGCGCCAGGTCGTCGTCGTCGAGGGCTACACCGACGTCATGGCGATGCACCTGGCCGGGGTGCCGACGGCCGTCGCGTCCTGCGGCACGGCGTTCGGTTCCGAGCACATCTCGGTCATCCGCAGGCTGATCGGCGACGACTCGTTCGACCGCGGCGAGGTGATCTTCACCTTCGACGGCGACGACGCCGGCCAGAAGGCCGCGCAGAAGGCGTTCGAGGGCGACCAGAGCTTCGCGACGCAGACCTACGTCGCGATCGCCGCCGACGGCCAGGACCCCTGCGAGCTGCGGCACAACCACGGCGACGCCGCGGTGAAGGACCTCGTCGCCCGCCGGGAGCCGCTGTTCGAGTTCGCGATCCGCACCGAGCTGCGCAACCACCGGCTGGAGACCGCCGAGGGCCGGGTCGCGGCGCTGCAGCAGACCGTCCCGATCGTCGCCAAGATCAAGCGGGAGGACCTGCGCGACGAGTACGCCCGCCGGCTGGCCGGCTGGGTCGGGTGGGACGACATCGCCGTCGTCGTGCGGCGGGTACGCGAGACGGCAGGGGGCCCGGCCGAGGGCCGGTCGCGCCGCCGGGCGCCGCTCCCCGCCCCGAAGCGCGACGACACGCAGCTGCACCTGCAGCGCGAGGCGCTCAAGGCCGCCCTGCAGATCCCCGGCGTCGTCGGGCCCGGGTTCGACGAGCTCCCCGAGGCCGGTTTCACCCACCCGCAGTTCGCCGCGGTGCAGCGGGCGATCCTCGGAGCGGGTGGGGTGGGAGCCGGGCTGGAGGGGCCGGAGTGGCTCGACGCCGTCGTCGCCGAGATCGCGACCGACGACGTGAAACGGCTGGTCAGCGAGCTCGCCGTCGAGGGACTGGAGCTCCCCAAGCGGAACACCGACGAGCTCCGCTACGTCAACGGCGTCCTCGCCGGGGTACGGCTCGGCCTGGTCGAGCGCGAGATCGCCGATCTCAAGTCGCAGCTGCAGCGGACCAACTCCGAGACCGACCACGACGAGTACATGGACCTGTTCGGCGTGCTCGTCCCGCTGGAGCAGTACAAGATCCAGCTGCGCGAGCAGGCCGCCGGGGTCGCGTCGTGAGCGGGTTCTGGGGCCGGCTGTTCGGCCGGGACCCGGTTCCCGCCGCCGTCGCCGACCGGCTGGGGAGCGAGGAGGCGGTCGTCGCCGTGGCGACGGTCGCGGGTGGCGGGACGCTCGTCGTCACGTCCTGGGGGGTCTGGCCGCCCGCGGGGGAGCGGATCGGCTGGCACGAGATCGCGAAGGCGACGTGGGACAGGACGGCGCTGGTGGTGACGCCGACGACCGCCGAGGAGATCGCCCCCGGCACGGAGCTGCTGTCCGACGCCGTGCCGCAGCGGTTCCGACTCCCGGAGCCCGGGAAGGTGCCCCAGGCGGTCCGGGACCGGGTCGACCAGTCGATCCGGTCCCGCAACCGGCGCGAGCTCCCCGGCGGCGGGGCGTGGGTGCTCCAGCGCAGGATCCCGGGACGGGACGGGCTGATCGTCCAGGTCCGGCCGGACACCGGCACCGACCCGGTGGCCGTCCGGCGGCTCGCCGAGGGCATCGCGGACCGGCTGCCCGGAGGCGACGCCGGGTGAGGGCGCCGAGGTGACGGCCGCGAGCTGGGACCCCGAGCTCTACCGGGCGTTCGACGACCACCGCTCCCGCCCGTTCGTCGACCTCCTCGCGCGGGTCGGCGCGGTCGATCCCGGGCTGCCGCGGGTCGTGGACGCGGGTTGCGGGCCGGGCCACCTCACCGGCCTGTTGTCCCGGCGCTGGCCGGACGCGACGGTCGACGCGTTCGACTCGTCGCCGGACATGGTCGAGGCCGCGCGGTCGGCGGGCGTCGACGCGGCACTGACCGACGTCCGGGACTGGACCCCGCCACGGGACACCGGCGTGCTCGTCAGCAACGCGGTGCTGCAGTGGGTGCCCGAGCACGCCGACGTCCTGCGCCGGTGGATCGCCGCGTTGGCTCCCGGGGCGTGGCTCGCGATGCAGGTGCCCGGCAACTTCGGCGCGCCCTCACACGTCCTCACCCGCGAGGTGGCGGCGCAGCCCCGCTGGCGCGCACGGATCCTGCTGCGCGGCGACGAGACCGTCCTGGACCCGCTCGGCTACGCGGACCTGCTCGCGCACTCCGGGGCCGTGGTCGACGCGTGGGAGACGACCTACCTGCAGCGACTCGAGGGCGACGACCCGGTCCTGCGCTGGATCTCCGGCACGGCGCTGCGGCCCGTGCGCGACGCCCTCGACGACGACGCCTACGCCGCCTTCGTCGACGAGCTCGCCCCGCGGTTGCGCGCGGCCTACCCGCCGAGCGCCGACGGCAGCACCTGGTTCCCGTTCCGCCGTGTCTTCGCGGTGGCCCGGAAACACTGACCGCCCGCCGCGAGGTGCCTCAGGAGTGCCCGTCGCCGTCGGCGCGCTCGCCACGCACCTTGCCGATCGCGCCCTCCACGCCCGCCTGCGCGACTCCCGCCGCGCCCTGCACCACGGGATGGTCCACGGCCCGGTGGTAGGCACGCACCAACTGCTCGTACCGCTCGTGCCCGGCTCTGGTGCCGAGGACGTACCCGACCGCGACTCCCACGAGGAACCTGACCATTCCCCTCACCTCCGACCGCGACCGTACCCGGGTGCCGCGGGGCGCCGGGGTGGTACCCGGATCGGGTCCCGACCTGCGACAACAGCGGCCGAACGGGGGGTTGCGAGACGGGTCCGGAGGGTGTTGTAGAGTTTGATCCGTCGCCGGGACGAGTGTTCAGGGCGGCGACAAGCGGTCCTCCGTAGCTCAATGGCAGAGCACCCGACTGTTAATCGGGCGGTTACTGGTTCGAGTCCAGTCGGAGGAGCACATTCCCCAGGTCAGAGACTCACAGAACAGGTTCGGCTGCGATCGGCCCCCAGTGAACCCCCGCTCATCGGGTTCCGGGGGTCGATGTGTCTCCGCGACACCCTGCCCGCCTTCTCGAGGTCGCACGCCGTCGTGGATCCGATGATCCGTCGAAAGTCGGACCACCCCCGTCCCCGGATGCGCGATCCTGGGGCGATGAGATCGTCCTCGACCGGTCGCGGATCCGGCCCGCCGGCGACTCGCGGAGGTATCCGTGTGCGTCTCGGGCTCGTGCTGCTCGCGTCGCAGATGCTCTACCTGCCGCTGGAACTGCTCGTGGTCCGCACGGTGAGAGCGCCGTACGACCTGGTGGGAAGCACGATCAGCGAGCTGGGTGCGGTCACCTGCGCCGAGTACCCCGGTCCCGCCGCTGTGGTGGCGGTCTGCTCGCCGTGGCACGCGGTGATGAACACCGCGTTCGTCGTCTTCGGGGCCCTCATGGCCGTCGGAGCGGTGCTCGCCCGACCTGCGTTCCGCCCCGGCCGGCTCGGCACCGTCGCGGCCGGGGCGTGGGTGGTCACCGGGCTGGGCTCGATCGGTACCGGGCTGGTGCCGGTCGACGTGTCGGTGGATCTCCATCTGCTCGTGTCGAATCCCGTCGCCGTCGCGCAGCCGTGCGCGCTGCTCCTCACCGCACGGGTGTTGCCGCGGCCGAGTCCGCTTCTCGCCGCGACCGGTACCGCACTCGGTCTCGTCGCGGCGGCCGCCACCGTGGTGTTCCTGGGAGCGGGTCCGCCGGAGCTGGGTGGGCTCCTGGAGCGGCTGGTCGTCTGGCCGGCCACGGTGTGGCTCGGCGCTGTCGCCGTGCGCCTCCTGCTCCGCGACGAGGAGCCATCACGCGTCCGGTAGTGCGGCCCGGCCGTCGTCGGGCTCGATCTCCCGCACGGGCGAGGTGGCCGGGCGGAGCCGATCCACGCCAGGTGGGGGTGGCGACTCCGGTCCGGTCACTGGTCGCGCGGACCGAGAACTCCGTCGACGGCGGTGTACAGGGTGTCCGTCTCGGTCTGCAGCAGTGACTCCTCGGCGGGCAGCGCCCGCTCCAGGCCGAGCCCGTTGACGACGGTGAGCAGGAACTTCGCCCGTCGTGCGGTGTCGTCGGCAGTGACGGCGCCCTCGTTCGCCAGCACGGTCAGCCAGTACTCGACCCGTCGCTGCATCTCCCGCTCCATGGCGAGGTAGGCGGCCCGGTTGTCCTCGGTCGGCTCGGGCTCGACCCACTCCCGGACGACCTTCAGCGTCGCGGCTCGCGCCTGTTCGCCCACGCCGGTGCCGACGAGCACCTGGCGGAGGCAGCCGACCAGCCGGTCCCGGGCGGGCGTCGTGGTGTCGTGGATCGTGTCGTCGGAGACGACGAGGTCGTAGATGCGGGTGAGCACCTCGTCCTGCAGTTCGCGCTGGGTCGGGAAGTGGTAGCGGAGCGATCCCGTGCTCACCCCGGCCCGGGCCGCGACCGCCCGCACGGTCAGTCTCGTCCCGGGGTCATCCCCGAACATCTGCATGGCGGCGCGGAGGACCTTGTCCCGGCTGCTCGGCTCACCGTCGTCACGCTCCATGGTGCACCTCCTCTCGCATCGTACTAGCACAACGTGTTAGTTTCTCGGTGCAGCGGCTAACACAGTGTGTTAGCCAGGTCGGACGAGCGTCGGGGGACGACATGTTCAAGCAGTGGCGACCTGACCGTGCCGTCCGGCGGGTGAAGCCGGGGGACGGGCGTCCGTTGAAGCGCTTCCGCTGGTGGCAGATGCTCACCGGCCGGGCACTTCTCCACCTGCGGCTGACGGGCGACGACGGCCGTCCGGTCGAGTACAGCGTCGACGTGCGGCACAACGGCGACAAGGAGGACGGCGTCGTGCGGGCCCAGCTCTACCGCGACGGCCGCCACCACGCCGAGTCGAAGGTCCCCGCCGTCTTCCCCGTCGAGGGCGGCGCGATCGAGGTGGCGACGACGAGCTTCGGCGTCAAGCGGTGCCACTACGTGACGACGGCCGGTGCGGAGTACCAGCTCACCCCGGACCCGAGGTCGGCCGAGGGACGCCGGGCCCGGTTCGAGCGGGAGAGCCCCGGGCTGAGTCGCGTGCTCGGGTTCGTCTCGGTGATCGTCGTCGTGATCGGTCTGGGGCTCAACATCCTGCAGATCCTCGAACCGATCTCCCGGATCCCCCCGATCGCCGAGAACATCGGCGTCTTCGTGTCGCCGATCCACCTGCCGATCTGGCTCAACATCACGCTCGCCGTCGCGGCCGCGCTGGGGAGCACGGAACGGGCCCTGCGGCTCCGCTACCACTGGCTGCTCGACGCCGGTGGGAACTGACCCCGCGTCACGTCGTACACGCACCCCGGTGGGGCGTGACGCAGCGCGCGACCGCCCGGTCGTGAGACCTTCCCGGTCGGACCGCCCAGCGGCAGGGCCCGCCGGGTGACGGCTCACCCGGCGGGGGACGGAGGTCGGGATGGGCCGACGGCGCGCGATCGCCGGCGCGGTGCTGCTCGATCTCGCCGTGAGCCCCCTGTTCGCGTGGGACGTGTTCACCGCGTCGGCGCAGCGTGAGCTGGGGGCCGGGACCACCGCGCTGGCCGGCGTCTTCTCCGTCGGTCTCGCGGCGTTCACGGCCGGGGTCCTCGCAGGCGGCCGGATCGCCGACTCGGTCGCTCCCCGCCGTCTCGCACTGGTGACGGCGGCCGGCAGTGTCGCCGGTCTGCTCGGGAGCGCCGCGGCGACGTCGGTCGTCGTCCTGGTGATCGCGTTCGGCGTGGTGCTCGGTGCCACCGCCGGACTCGGCTACGCGACCGCGGTGCGGGTGGCCGGGACCGTGCGGTCCGGCCGGGGGCTCGCGCTCGGGCTGGTGGTGGCCTCCTACGCGGTCGGGACCGCGGTCCTCGCCCCGGTCGCGGCGGTCCTGCTTGTGGTGGCCGGCCGCGGCGGGACCTTCGTCGTGCTGGCCGCGGTCCTCGGCGCCGTCCTCCTCGCCGCCGCGGTGCTGCTGCCGGGCGCCGCCCCGGAAGCCCCGGACGCCCCGGCTGCGCCGTCCGGCACCGACGGCGGACGGGTGCCACGCCGCCCGGTCGTCGCCCTGTGGCTGGGGTTCGGTCTCGGCAGCGCACCGGCCCTGGCTGCCTTCGCACTCGCCGGCCGGCTCGCCGGACCGGCCGCGGCCGTGGCGTCGGCGGTGGTGCTGCTCAACCTCGGCAACGTCGTCGGGCGGCTGGTCGCCGGACCGGTCTCGGACCGGGTGGGCCGCCGCGCGACCCTGCACGCGAACTCGGCGCTGCTCGTGGTCGTGTGCGTCGCGCTCGCCGCCGGGGCGGGCGGCCCCCTGGCGCTGACGGCGCTGTTCCTGCTCGGGACCCAGTACGGCGCGCTGTCGACCCTCGTCCCGGCCGCGGTCTCCGACGTCGTCCCCGGTGGGCGGTTCGGCGCGACCTACGGCCGTGTCTTCACCGGCTGGGGCGTCGCCGGTCTCGTCGCCCCGGTCGCCGCGTCGGCGGGTTCGCTCGCCGCCGGGTACGGGGTCGTCTACTCCGTGTTCGTCGTCGTCGCGGTCCTCTCGTGGGTCTGCGTGGCGGTCCACGGCGGAGGACCGGGGACGGCGCCCGGGCTCACCGGCGGGCGTCCCGGTAGCCCGCGACGGTCGCGATGATCCGGCGCCTGGCATCGGGGTGCGAGTAGCCGAGATGACCGAAGGAGAAGTGGTGGAAGCGCGCCGCGGGATTGCGGTCCGCGAGCACGAGTGCGAACGGGGCCTGCGCGTCGTGGGCGCCGCAGAAGATGTCGAGTCGAACCACGGGAGCGTCGGGTTGACGGGCACGGGCACGATCCCGGACCGGATCGGAGGGCGGCATCTTCCACCGGGAGGCACCCGGACGCCACGGCCGGCCGAAGATCACCGATCGGGAAGAGCGACGGCCGGATGTGGCCGGATCCCTTCCCGACTCGTGATCACCGGGCTCACTGCGGCGGGACGACGGCGCGGATCCGCGGGACGAGCTCGTCGAGCGCGTAGTCGAGGCTGAGGATCGTTCCCCAGCTGAACGCCCCGGAGACGACCGGGTCCTCGATCCACAGCACCCTGCCCTGCTGCACGACCGGCAGCGCCGCGTGGAGCGGGCTGTTCTCGATCTCCGGCCGGACCTCGGGGGACGCGCCGATGTTCCACACGAGCAGGTCCTCGGACAGCTCGGACATGAGCTCGTCGGAGACGTCGATCTCGCCGTACTCGTCGGGCGCGATCCCGCCGATCTCGCCCGGCACGGTGAAGCCGAGCCCGCCGAAGAACCGGGCGCGCACGTCGTTGCCGGACCGCACGACGCTGGCGCCCGGCTCGAACCGCTCCGCGACGACGGCGGTCCTCCCCGCGAACTGCGGGTTCTGCGCGGCGGCCTCGGCGAACCGGCCCTCGACACGCTGCACCAGCCCCACCGCCTCCTGCTCGCGGCCGAGCGCCTCGCCGGTGGCGCGGGTGGCCTCCTGCCAGGTGACGGTGAAGTTCGTGAACTGCTGGTCGGGGACGACGGTCGGGGCGATCCGCGACAGCTGGTCGTACTGCTCCCGGGTGGTCCCGTTGTAGAGGCTGAGGATCAGGTCCGGCTGCAGGGAGGCGATCTCCTCCAGCGGGGGAGCCTCCTCGTTGCGGACGCCGCCGTTCAGTACGACCGGCGTCGCACCTCCGAGCTCGTCCTGCGCCCACGGCCAGGTCGCGCTCGGGTAGTCGCCGTACCACTGGCTCACCGCGACCGGCGTCACGCCGAGGGCCAGCAGCGGGTCCTGGTCGGACAGGCCGAGCGCGATCACCCGCGTCGGCTCGGCCGGGATCTCGGTGGTGCCGTAGGCGTGGTCGATCCGCACGGGGAACGTGCCGCCACCGTCGGTCGCCGGCCCGGGGGCAGCGGGCTCCCCGGACGACGTGCAGCCGGCCACCAGGAGGACGGTGGCGAGGGGCAGGAGTACCGCGGTGCGCAGGCGACGCCGCAGGGCGGGGCGGAGGTACACGAGTCGACCCGTTCGTCCGAGGAGATGAGTGTCGCCTAACCTAATCCGCGCGGGACCGGATGACCATGCCGCGATCGCCGTCCGGCGGCCGGCACCGCGCGGGCGACCGCGTCCCGCGCCGCCTCCGGTGGGACGCCGAGGGTGAGGAGGTGCCCGAGCGCGACGTCGGTCTCGTCGCCGTCCCACCGCCCGCTCTCCGCCGCCCGCAGGTAGGTCGCCGAGCCGTTCTCCAGCACCTCGCCGAGGATCGCCGCGTCGACGTGACGTGCGAACACCCCGGACTGCTGGCCGTGTGCGATCAACCGGGCCATGACGGCGTGGAACGGCGTCATGGCGGCCCGCACCTCGGCGTCCATCGTCTGCCGGGCGAGGGTGATCAGGGGGCCGTTGCGCCGGGCGGTGCTCCAGGTCCGGACGACGACGGCGGCCAGCTCCGTGGCGGGGTCCGCCGCGGCGGTGTCGACCTCCCCGACCTGCTCGACGAAGTCGGCAGCCGCGGCGTGCACCAGCGCGACCAGCAGGGCCTGCCGGTTGGCGAAGTGCCCGTAGACCGTCCGCCGGACGACGCCGGCCCGGGCGGCGACGTCGTCGAGCGTCGCCTCCGGGTCCTGCCGCAGCACCTCGCTGGCGGCGTCCAGGATCGACCGCCGGTTGCGCTCGCGGGCGGAGGACCTCTTCATCACGAGTGCATTTTTGCACAAGCTGTGCAAGTCTAGAAGGGACCGAACCGCGCACCCGGACGGAGCGGACGATGACCACCACGCAGGACACCGAGCCGCTCCGGCTCGGGGCGGACTTCTTCGACGACCCGGACGCGCTGTACCGGGAGCTGCGGGTGGACCGGCCCGTGGTGCGGGCCGTCGCGCCCAACGGCCTCTCGTTCTGGATGATCACCCGCTACGACGACGCCCGGGCCGCCCTCAACGACGGCCGGCTCGCCAAGGACGCCGCGCGCATCCCGGAGATCCTCGCCCGCGAGGAGGAGGCCCCGTCGGCCCGGGCGCTCGCCGAGTCCCTGGTCCAGCACATGCTCAACGCGGACCCGCCCGACCACACGCGGCTGCGCAAGCTCGTCGGCCGGGCCTTCACGATGCGCGCGATCGCCCGGCTGCGGCCGCGGATCGAGGAGATCGCGAACGAGCTGGCCGACGCGATGGAGGCCGCCGGGCCCGACGTCGACCTGCTCGACGAGTTCGCCTTCCCGCTGCCGATGACGGTCATCTGCGAGATTCTCGGCGTCCCGCAGGGCCGCCGCGACGACTTCCGCGAGTGGTCGAACACGCTCCTCTCCGGCGCGGGCGACGACGAGCGCGGGGCGGCCGCCGGCGCCATGGCGCAGTTCCTCGCCGAGCTGGTCGCCGACAAGTCCGCGAACCCGGGCGACGACATGCTCTCCGAGATCGTGCGGGCCTCGGAGGACGGTGACTCGCTCAGCCACGCCGAGACGACGGCGATGGCGTTCCTGCTGCTCGTCGCCGGGCACGAGACGACGGTCAACCTGATCGGCAACGGGATGCTCGCGCTGCTGCGCGACCCCGAGCAGCGGGACCTGCTCCGGCGCGAGCCGGAGCGCGTGCCGAACGCCGTCGAGGAGTTCCTGCGCTACGACGGCCCGGTCAACCTCGCGACCTTCCGGTTCACCGCCGAGCCGGTCGAGTACTCCGGCACGACGATCCCCGCCGACCAGTTCGTCCTCGTCTCACTGATCGGGGCGAACCGCGACCCCGAGCGCTACGCCGACGCCGACCGGCTCGACGTCACCCGGGACACCTCGGGCCACCTGGCCTTCGGCTACGGCATCCACCACTGCGTCGGCGCGCCGCTGGCCCGGCTGGAGGGCGAGGTCGCCTTCCGCACCCTGCTCGAACGATTCCCGGACCTGACGCTCGGCGGTGAGCCCGGCCCGCACCGGGAGAGCACGCTGATCCACGGGCTCACGAGCCTGCCGGTGCGGACCGGTCCCCGCTGAACTGCTGGCTGCCGATCACCCCGAGGAGCTCGAACCGTCGCGCGGTCTCGCTGCGCGGTGCCGCGGTGAGCACGAGCAGCGCCTGCGACCGGTCCTCGGTGAACAGCACCTGGCAGTCGACCTCGAGCGGGCCGAGCTCGGGGTGCAGCAGCGTCTTGTGGTCGGCGAACCGGCGGCCGACCTCCTGGAGCTCCCAGAGGCCGTCGAACTCGGGGCTGCGGTCGCGCAGTACCCGGACCAGCTCGCCGGCCCGGGACTCCGGCCCCAGCAGCCCGAGGGCCGCGCGCAGGGTCGCGACCTGTGCGCGGCTCTGCCGGTCCCGGTCGTCGGAGGGGTAGCGCTCGCGCTCGGTGGGATCGGTGAACCAGCGGTAGACCTCGCTGCGGGCGTGCCCGGTGTGCCGGGCGTGGTCACCGAACAACGCCCGGGCCATGTCGTTCTGCACGAGCGTCTCGCCGAGCACGGACAGGACCATGGCCGGGGTGTCCTGCAGCCGGTCCAGCACACGGAGCAGTGCCGGGGCGACGTGGCCGGACAGCGGCGCCGTCGCGGGTGCGTTGCGCCCCGCGCACCGGAACAGGTAGTCGCGTTCCTCGGAGCCGAGGCGCAGCGCCCGGGCCAGCGAGGCGAGCATCTGCTCGCTCGGCTGCGGGCCGCGCTGCTGCTCCAGCCGCGTGTAGTAGTCGGTCGACATGACCGCCAGCGACGCGACCTCCTCGCGACGCAGGCCCGGTGCCCGCCGGCGCGGCCCGTCGGGCAGGCCGACGTCGGAGGGGCGCAGGTCCTCCCGGCGCCGGCGCAGGAAGTCGGCGAGTGCGGCGCGGTCCATGCCGCCGAGTATCGGCTCCCGTCCGGTCGGCGGACCAGGGACCGGTGATCCCCCGATGACGGGTCTCTGCCGGAGGCGCCGTCCCCCCGGCGACGGTGGTGCCCATGCAGATCACCGGACGCACCGTCTTCATCCCCGGCTCGACGAGCGGGATCGGCCTGGCACTGGCGCTCGCCCTGCGCGAGCGCGGGAACACCGTGATCCTCGGTGGCCGCCGCCGCGCACTGCTCGACGAGCTCACCGCGGCGCACCCCGGTCTGGACGCCGTCGAGATCGACACGGCCGACCCGGCGAGCATCCGCACGGCCGTCGCGGAGGTCCTCGACCGGCACCCGGACCTCGACGTCCTCGTCGCGATGGCCGGGATCATGCGCGTCGAGGACTGGCACACCCCCGACGGGTTCGTGGCCTCCGCCGAGGAGGTCGTGACCACGAACGTGCTCGGCCCGGTCCGGCTGATCGGGGAGCTGGTCGAGCACTTCCGGACCCGCCCCGCCGCGACGATCGTGACCGTCTCCTCCGGGCTCGCGTTCGTCCCGCTCGGCGCGACACCCAGCTACAACGCCTCCAAGGCCGCCGTGCACATGCTGACCGAGTCGCTCCGCCTCCAGCTCGCGGACACGACCGTGGGGCTGCACGAGATCGTGCCGCCGTCGGTCGCCACCGACCTGCTCCCGACCCAGCGGGAGAGCCCGATCGCGATGCCGCTGGACGAGTTCGTCGCCGAGGTGGTGCAGATCCTCGACACCCGGCCGGACGACGGCGAGGTGCTCGTCGAGCGGGTCGGGTTCCTGCGGCACGCCGAGGCCCGCGGCGACTACGACGACGTCGTCCGCAGGCTCAACGCCTCGGACCCGCACCGCGGGCACGTAGCCTGACCGACGATTCCGACGGGGGAGGGCACGTGACGGCACCGGGGCGGGCGCGGCAGGAACGGATCTACCGCGAGGGGGTCTCCGGCGCGCGTCCGCGGGTCCCCACCGGCCCCGCCGAGCTGGAGCGGCGCGCCCGGCGTGCGATGAGCCGCCGCGCCGACGCCTACGTCACCGGCGGCGCCGGTGCGGAGACGACGATGCGCGCCAACCGGGAGGCCTTCGCCCGCCGGGAGGTCGTGCCGCGGATCCTGCGCGACGTCGGCGAGCGGGACCTCTCGGTGGAGCTGTTCGGCCGCAGGCTGCCCGCTCCGCTGCTGCTCGCCCCGGTCGGCGCGCTCGATCTCGTGCGCCGCGGTGCCGACACCGCCGTCGCCCGCGGTGCCGCCGCGGCCGGCGTCCCGATGGTGATCTCGAACCAGGCCGGTGCACCGACGGAGGAGATCGTCCGGGCCGGTGGGCCCACCTGGTTCCAGCTCTACTGGTCCACCTCCGACGAGCTGGTCGACAGCTTCCTCGCCCGCGCCGAGGCCGCCGGGTGCGAGGCCGTCGTCGTCACCCTGGACACGACGATGCTCGGCTGGCGTCCGCGCGACCTCGACCTGGGGCACCTGCCGTTCGCCCGGGGCATCGGCATCGCGCAGTACACCTCCGACCCGGTCTTCCGGCGGCTGGTCGAGGAGACCCTGGCCGCGCCGCGGACCGGACCCCCGCCGAAGGTCACCCCGCAGGCGGTGCGGACCCTCGTCGAGATCTCCCGGAACGCACCCGGCGGGTTCCTGGAGAATCTGCGCTCGCCGGTCCCGCGTGCCGCGGTGGAGACGTTCCTGCGGGTCTACTCCCGGCCGCAGCTGTCCTGGGACGATCTCGCCGGGCTCCGCGAGCGGACCCGGCTGCCGATCGTCGTCAAGGGCGTCCTGCACCCCGACGACGCCCGCCGGGCCGCCGACGCAGGGGCGGACGGCGTCGTCGTCTCCAACCACGGCGGACGGCAGGTCGACCACTCCGTCGCGTCGCTCGACGCGCTGCCCGGTGTGGCCGCGGCGGTGGGGGACCGGCTGGCGGTGCTGCTCGACAGCGGTGTCCGGACCGGCGCCGACGTGGCGACGGCCGTGCGTCTCGGTGCGCGGGCCGTGCTGCTCGGGCGGCCGTTCGTGCACGGCCTCGCGCTCGACGGCGCGCGCGGCGTCGCGCAGGTCGTGCAGAACGTCGTCGCGGAACTCGATCTCGCGTGCGGCCTGGCCGGTGCGACGACGCCCGCGGGCATCGAGCTCCGCGACCGTCCCTGACCGGCACGGACGGGCCCGCGCACGGGGCCCGGGCGCTCCGGATCCCCGGAAAGATCAGGACGAAACGGACACCTCCTCGCGACGCGCCGCACATTGTTGGGGGCGCGGCGCCCCTCTCGGGGCGAAGGAGGGCTAGGGTCCCCTCTGAAGGTACCGGCAATACGCGAGGAGACATCCGGATGCCACAGGGAACCGTGAAGTGGTTCAACGCCGAGAAGGGTTACGGGTTCATCACGCCGGACGGAGGCGGGCAGGACCTGTTCGTCCACTTCAGCGCGATCCAGAGCTCCGGATACCGCAGCCTGGACGAGGGTCAGGCCGTGACCTTCGAGGTCACCCAGGGCCAGAAGGGCCCGCAGGCGGACCAGGTCGTGCCCTCCTGACCGGCTGACGTCCGACAGACGAGAGACGCCCGGGGTGCTCAGCACCCCGGGCGTCTCCGTGTGTCGGGCCGGTCGTCGGCGGGCGCTCAGCCCGCGAGGCGGGTCTCCAGGCCGGCGACCAGCAGCTCGACCCGGCGGAGCGTCCACGCGCGGGGCGGGTCGTCGACCTGGTCGCGGTACACCGCGCAGACCTCCGGTGCGAACGGCTGCTCGGACTCGAGCACCTGGTCACGCCGTGGGACGTCGCCCACGCTGCCGCCGACGGCGCTCAGCCACGGCTGCACGCCCAGGTTCATGGCCGTCCCGGCGCCGAGGACCGCGTCGTCGGCCGGGAAGCCGGCCGCGATCAGCTGGTCGGTGCACCGCCGGAACGCCGCCAGCATCGCCTCCGGCGCGTTCGGCAGCCGCACCATCGCGGGTGCGAGACCGGGGTGCTGGGCCATCACGTCGAAGGTCGCCCCGGTGAAGGCGAGGAGCTGGTCCTGCCAGCGGCCCCCGGTGTCGGGGAACGCGTCGTCGGTGACGACGTCGTCGACGAGCGCCGCCACGAGGGACTCCAGGCTGGGGAAGTGCCGATAGAACGTCGAGTACTTGACCCCGACCCGGGCCGTCACGGCGCCGACCGTCAGGTCGGAGAAGCCGAGGTCGCGGGCAGCCGCGAGCAACGTCGCCCGGTCGGTCAGCGGCGGGCGTCCGGTACGCCTCGCCGGTTTACTCTCGGTCTCGGTCACGCCCGCATGCTACTGCTCCTGCCCGAACCGGTGGGAGGGTAGTCGCTGATCGACTGACGACTATCTGTGACCTGCATCATCGCTGGTTCTTCGAGCCGTCGGCGGTGCCGCCGGATGGCCGGACGGGCACCTCGCAAAGCGGTCTGACCGTCACTCAGGGTCATGATTCGCCCGCGCGCCCCGAAACGATCTTCCCCAAGGCGGTGAGGCTCGGCGAACCCGGGTCCCAGTACGCGCTGTGTGCGGAGGCGGGCGCGGACTCGTCGGTCGGGGTCGCGGGGTCGTCGCGCCGCGGCAGCGCCGCGCCGGGGGCGGACTCGACGATCCGGGCGCCGAACCCGGGCGCCGCCGGGTTCGCCCCGTGCGCGAGCCCGTTCGGCCCGAGACCCCGCGAGGTGGCGAACAGTTCGCTGCCGGGCACCCGCGAGATCGGGTCGTGCTGCGCCGTCGTCGCCCACACCCGGTCGGCCGGGACGCCGAGCTCCCCGGCGTGGCGGACGCCGGCGCCGGGGCTGCCGACGAACACGACGTCGTCCACGGCGAACCCCGGGGCGGCGGCCCGCCCCGCGACCGTCGAGCCGTACGAGTGGCCGACGACGGTCAGGTGCACCGGCCCGTGGTGCCCGCCACGCAGCCCGTCCTGGAACCGCCGCAGGTCCCCGGCGGCGGAGCGGGCCGGCTCGTCGTAGGCGGCCGCCGCGAGGTGGGCGGGAGCGTCATAGCCGGTCCAGAGCACGGCGGCGACGTCGGTCCCGGCCGCGGTCCGGGTCGCCTCCACGCGCCGCAGGTCCTCGGGCACCGACGCCCAGCCCGCCCCGGTGCCCGGCACGTGGGTGAGGACGTGCGCGGCGCGCTCCGGATCGCCCACGGCGAGCACCACCCGCCCCGGCCCCGCGCCCGCGCCCACGTCGAGCAGCGCCGCGTCGCCGCGGGCGAGCCGCTGCGCGACGGCGTCGAGCCCCGCCAGCGCGGCCCCGGTGCGGGCGGCGGCCGCGGGGTCTCCCGCCTGCCGCTGCCGGGCCGTGAGCGAGCGCAGCCGTGCGCGTTCGGCGTCGAGGCGGATCCGGTTGGCGCGGTCCCGGTCGGCCACCGGCATCCCGTCGGTGCCACCGACCAGGTCGGGACGGGTGCGCGTCAGCCGGTCCCGCTGGTCGCCGGACAGCCCCGCCCACCAGGCGCGGGCCGCGCCGGGCCCGGCGGGGACCGCCGCGGGCGACGCCACGACCGGCCCGTCGCCGCCGGCCGACGCGGCCCGCAGCGCGGCGGTCGCCGCCGCGTCGGACCGGGCGGCGTCGGAGACGGCCTCGTGGACCGCCCTGCTCCACCGGAGGAGGTCCAGCGCGAGCCTGCCGCCGGTCAGCGCCATCCCCGGCACCTGCAGGACCTGCGGGAACCCGACGGCCCCCGGTGCGAGCCGCACCCCGCCGGTGACCAGGTCGACCTCCAGCACCGGGTGCACGTCGAGCGCGGCCAGCACCACGCGGCGCTGGGCGGCGAGCACCTCGCCGGCGTGCCTGCCGAGCACCCCGGCGGCGTGCCCGGCGGTGCCGGCACCGGCGCGCAGCCGGCGGCAGAGCGCGTCGCGGGCGGCGCGGGCCCGGTCGGCGTCGGCGCCGCTCCAGTCCGCCGGCGGGGCCGCGGACCCGGGACGGTCGAGGTCGTCGGCCTCCGCCGCCAGCGTCGCCGCCAGCCGGTCCCAGGCCCCGGCCCGGCGCAGCCAGGACCCGGGATCGGCGGCGAGGAGCTCCGCGAGCGACGGCACGGTGCTCTCACCCGCCGAGGGAGGTCGCGGCGGCGTCGTCCGCGGAACGCCAGGCCGTCGCCGTCGCCCGCAGTGCCCCGGCGGTCCGGGCGGCGCGACCGGCGTCCGCTCGGACCGCGGCGACCAGGCCGGCGTCCAGCGCCGCCGCCGCGCCGGCGGAGGCGAACCCGGCGTCGGGCACCGTCACCGGGACGGCCGCGGCGGCCGCGGTCAGCGTCGCGGCGAGCGCGTCGTACCGCGCGGCGGCCGCGACCAGCCGCTCCGGTTCGACCCGGGCGGTCCCCGTCCCGTCGGCGTCGTGCACCCGGCACTCCTCCCGTCCACCGGCGGGTGCTCGGCACGCCCCGCCGGAGAGCCGGAGTCTGCGCCGGGCGGCACGGGCGGCGCGGCGGAACGCCGGAAGCCGATCGCGGTCGCGATCAGCGGTCACAACCCGGCGTCGCTCTCGATCTTGCTCGGGCGGCGTGAGACCATCTCCGCCGACCGGGTCGGGGTGAGAGGAGCGTCGTGGTCGGCGTCCAGCGGGTGATGACGGTGTCCACCCCTCCCGAGACCGTTCTCGGCTACCTGGCCGACTTCGGGCACAGCGAGGTCTGGGACCCGGGCACGAAGTCGTGCACGCGGTCCGACGACGGCGGCCCGATCGGGGTCGGTGCGACCTGGCACACCGTGTCGGTGTTCAACGGCAGGGAGACCGAGCTCGACGTGACGCTGGTCGACGCCGCCGGTGCGCGGCTGGTCTTCGTCGGGGAGAGCGCGACCGTCACCGCGACCGACGACCTCGTCGTCGAGCCGACCGACGACGGCGGGAGCACCGTGACCTACCGCGCCGACCTGCGGTTCAAGGGCCTGCTCAAGCTCGCCGCCCCGTTCCTGCGGCGCGAGTTCGAGCGGATCGGCGACGAGGTCGAGCGCACCCTCCCGCCGGTCCTGGAACGCCTCTGACGCAGGCCGTCAGTCGTGCTGCCAGAACCCCATCCGGTGGCTGATCTCCCGGCCCGCCGCGACGACGTCGGTGGTGATCTCCTCGATGCGCTCGGCAGGCAGCCGGTAGGCGGGCCCGGACACCGACAGCGCCGCGACGACGGTGCCGGAGTGGTCCCGCACCGGGGAGGCGACGGCGTTGAGCCCGGTCTCGAACTCCTCGATCGACCACGCGTAGCCGAGCTCGTGGACCCGTGAGAGCTCGGTCGTGAGCTTCTTGCGGCCGCGGGCCGGCACGTCGTCCGGCATCGCGTCGGGATCCTCGGTCAGGGCTGCGGCCAGCAGGACCTTCCCGCTGGAGGTGTTGTGCATCGGGGTGATGCGTCCGAGCCAGTTGTAGGTGGTGACCATCGCGGGGCCGCGGGCCTGGTCGACGTTCACCGCGTAGCCGCGGTCGGGGATGGCGATGTTGACGGTCTCGCCGAGCCGGGACGCCAGCTCCTCGCAGACCGGACGCCCCTGGGTCGTGACCTCGAGGCGTTCGGCGACCCGGCCGGCCGGCGGGATCAGCCCGAAGCCGAGCCGGTACTTGCCGCGGTCGCCGATCTGTTCCACGAGCCCGTGCTCCTCGAGCGCGCCGAGCAGCCGGAACGCCGTCGACTTGTGCACGTCGAGCGCCGCGGCCAGCTCGCTCACCCCCGCCTCGCCCCGGACCGCCATGAGTTCCAGGAGCGTGATGGCGCGGTCGACCGACTGCACCCCGGACTCACGGGTACGCACCGGGTTGCCCATGGCGCAACCGTACCCCCGGGCCCGCCGGAGCGTGCGGTGCCCGCCCGCGCGTGAGCATGATCATCCGGCGCGACACCGGGTTGCGCTCTTCCCGCCGCAGGTGAACGCTGCCCCGGTGCCGAGCCTCTACATCGACGGAACCTGGACCACCGGCTCCGCGGGAACCGCGCCGGTGATCAACCCCTACGACGCCTCCACCGTCACCGAGGTGGACCAGGCCGGGCCCGACGACGTCGACCGGGCGGTGGCCGCCGCCCGTCGCGCGTTCGACGACGGGCCGTGGCGGGCCACCTCCGCCGGGGAGCGCGGGGCGCTCCTCGGGCGGATCGCGGACCTGCTGGTGCGTGACCGGGAGCAGATCGCCCGTTCGGAGACCCTGGACACGGGCAAGACGATCGCGGAGGGACGGCAGGACGTCGACGACGTCACCGCGGTCTTCCGCTACTACGCCGGTCTCGCCGACAAGGACGCGGGCCGGATCGTCGACACCGGCAGCGACACCGTCGTCTCGCGGATCGTGCACGAGCCGGTCGGGGTCTGCGCCCTCATCACGCCGTGGAACTACCCGCTCCTGCAGCTGTCCTGGAAGGTCGCCCCGGCGATCGCCGCGGGCAACACCATGGTGATCAAGCCGAGCGAGGTCACGCCGCTCACCTCGATCGCGCTGGTCGAGCTGTGCGAGGAGGTCGGGATCCCGGCGGGCGTCGTCAACATCGTGCTCGGGGACGGGCCGTCGGTCGGTGCGCCGCTGACCGAGCACGCGGACGTCGACATGGTGTCCTTCACCGGCGGGCTCAGCACCGGTCAGAAGATCATCAGGGCCTCCGCGGAGACCGTGAAGCGCACCGCCGTCGAGCTCGGCGGGAAGAACCCGAACATCGTGTTCGCCGACACCGACGTCGAGCTCGCGGTGGACTACGCGATGCTCGCGGTGTTCCTGCACTCCGGGCAGGTCTGCTCGGCCGGCGCCCGGCTGATCATCGAGGACTCGGTCGCGGACACCGTCGTCGACGAGATCGTGCGGCGCGCACAGCTGATCCGGCTGGGCGACGGCCTGGCCGACGGCGTCGAGGTCGGCCCGCTCGTCTCCGCCGCGCACCTCGCGAAGATCGAGGACTTCGTGGCCGCGGCGCGCGCGGAGGGCGCGACGATCCGCTGCGGCGGCGCCCGCCCGGACGCCCCCGAGCTGAAGAACGGCTACTTCTACCTGCCGACGGTCATCACCGACCTGGCGCCGGGCTCGCGGCTGATCAAGGAGGAGACGTTCGGCCCGCTGCTGACGGTCGAGCGCTTCACCACCGAGGACGAGGCGATCCGGCTCGGCAACGACACCGAGTACGGACTCGCCGGCGCGGTCTTCACCCAGGACATGGGGCGGGCCAACCGGGTCGCGAACGCGCTGCGGCACGGGACCGTCTGGATCAACGACTTCCACCCGTACTTCCCGGGTGCGGAGTGGGGCGGCATGGGCCGCTCCGGCAACGGACGCGAGCTCGGGCCGACCGGGCTCGCGGAGTACCAGGAGATCAAGCACATCTGGCAGAACACGGCACCCGAGCCGCAGAGGTGGTTCTCGGGTCAGGAGTGAGGTGCAGTTGTGAGCAGCCCGGAGCCGGTGAAGCCGGCAGCGACGCACGGTGGTGACGGGGACGGGGGAGGGCTGGCCGAGTTCGGCTACAGCCAGACCCTGGACCGCAGTATCGGCAAGTTCTCGAGCTTCGCGGCGGGGATCAGCTACATCTCGATCCTGACCGGGACGTTCCAGCTGTTCTACTTCGGCTTCGGCACCGGCGGTGCCGCGTACTGGTGGTCGTGGCCGATGGTGTTCGCCGGCCAGTTCATGGTGGCGCTGTCGTTCGCCGAGCTCGCCGGGCGCTACCCGGTGGCCGGGTCGGTCTACAACTGGTCGAAGCGCCTCGCCGGCCCGACGACGTCGTGGATGGCCGGCTGGATGATGTTCACGGCGTCGGTGGTGTCGCTGTCCGCGGTCGCGCTGGCCGCCCAGCTCACGTTCCCGCAGATCTGGTCGGGCTTCCAGGTGGTCGGGGACGCCGCCGACCCGGGCGCCGCCGCCGTCAACGGCGTGCTGCTCGGCGCGATCCTCATCGTGTTCACCACGGTGATCAACGCGATCGGCGTCAAGCTGATGGCCCGGATCAACTCGACCGGGGTGTTCATCGAGCTCATCGCCGCCGTCGTCATCGTGGTCGCGCTGCTGCTGAGCGTCCACAACCCGGTCTCGGTGCTGTTCGAGACGCCGCCGACGACCGGGGGCGGCGGGTACTTCGGCACCTTCCTGGTGGCGGCACTGGCCTCGGCCTACGTGATGTACGGGTTCGACACCGCGAGCTCGCTGGGCGAGGAGACCGTCGACCCGCGGCGGACCGCGCCGGCGGCGATCCTGCGCGCCGTCGTCGCGTCGTTCGTGCTCGGCGGGCTGATCCTGCTCGGGATCATCCTGGCGGCGCCGGACCTGTCCGACCCGCGGTTGGGCACCAAGGACGGCGGCGGCCAGCTGGTGCTGCTCCAGGTCGCCGGCGGCACGATCGGGCGGATCTTCCTGATCACGATCAGCATCGCCGTCTTCGTGTGCCTGCTGGCGGTGCAGACCGCGGCGATCCGGCTGATGTTCGCGATGGCCCGGGACAACGGTCTGCCCGCGGGCGCGCTGCTGGCCCGGATCGACCCGAAGCACAAGACGCCGGTGGTCCCGGCGATCGTCATCGGTGCCGTGGCGATCCTGATCCTGCTCGCCAACGTCGGGGTGCCGGAGGTCTTCACCGCGGTCACCAGCGTGGCGATCATCATGATCTACATCGCGTACCTGCTGGTCACGGTGCCGATGCTGGTCCGGCGACTGCGCGGGCAGTGGCCCGACGAGGGGCAGAAGGGGTACTTCACCCTCGGCCGTCTCGGGCTGCCGGTGAACATCCTGGCGGTGTGCTGGGGTGCGGCGATGGCGCTGAACCTGGCGTGGCCGCGCGAGGAGGTCTACGGCACCGGATGGCTGCGGTTCATCGCGTTCATCTTCATCGGGGTGGTGGCGTCGGCCGGGCTCCTCTGGTTCCGCCTGAAGGGCCGTCACCAGCTGGGCTGCCTGCCCGAACACAGAGCGAAGGAGATTTCCGAAGGCATGGGGGAGAAGGCATGACGGACCGGTTCGACTACGTCGTCGTCGGCGGGGGGTCGGCGGGCTGTGCGCTCGCCGCGCGGCTGTCGGAGGACCCGTCGACGCGGGTGCTGCTGCTGGAGGCCGGCCCGTCCGACGTGGGCGACGACAACATCCTGAAGCTCACCGACTGGATGAACCTGCTCGACTCCGGCTACGACTGGGACTACCCGATCGAGCCGCAGGAGCGCGGCAACTCGCACATGCGGCATGCCCGCGCGAAGGTGCTCGGCGGGTGCTCGTCGCACAACTCGTGCATCGCGTTCTGGACCCCGCGCGAGGACCTGGACGAGTGGGCGTCGCTGGGCCTGACCGGCTGGTCGGCCGACGAGTGCTGGCCGCTGATCACCCGGCTGGAGACCAACGACGGCGAGTGGTCCGGGCACGGTCGCTCCGGCCCGGTCAACCTCATGCAGGTGCCCTCGAAGGACCCGTGCGGGAACGCCGTGCTGGCGGCGGCCGCCGACGTCGGGATGCCGACGGTGCGGTTCAACGAGGGCCACACCGTCACCGACGGCGCCGGGTACTTCCAGATCAACTCGTTCCCGGACGGGACGCGGGCGTCGTCGTCGGCGTCGTATCTGCACCCGGTCCTGGGGTCGCGCCCGAACCTCGAGGTACGGACCGACTGCTGGGCGTCGCGGGTGCTGTTCGAGGGCACCCGGGCGACCGGGATCGAGTACCAGCGCGGGATCGGCCCGGGCCGGGAGACCGTCCTCGCCGACCGCGAGGTGATCCTCTCAGCGGGTGCGATCGACACCCCGAAGCTGCTGATGCTGTCCGGCATCGGCCCGGGCGACCACCTGCGCGAGTTCGGCATCGACGTGCTCTCGGACCTGCCCGGGGTCGGGTCGAACCTCGACGACCACGTCGAGGGCCTCGTCTTCTGGGACGCCGCGAAGCCGATGGTCACCGAGTCGACGCAGTGGTGGGAGATCGGGCTTTTCCACCGTACCGACCCGCGGCTCGACCGGCCGGACCTGATGATGCACTACGGCTCGGTGCCGTTCGACATGAACACGCTGCGCTGGGGCTACCCGACCACCGACAACGGGTTCTGCCTCACACCGAACGTCACCCGCGGGCGGTCGCGCGGCACCGTCCGGCTGCGCACCCGGGACTTCCGCGACCGGGCCCGCGTCGACCCCCGCTACTTCACCGATCCCGAGGGTCACGACATGCGCGTGATGACGGAGGGGATCCGGCTCGCGCGGCGGATCGCCGAGCAGCCGGCGCTGAAGGAGTGGGTCGCCGCGGAGCTGGCACCCGGCCCGGACGCCGTCACCAACGACGAGCTGGCCGACTACATCATGAAGACCCACAACACCGTCTACCACCCGGCCTGCACGGCGAAGATGGGCACCGACGACGACCGGACCGCGGTCCTGGACCCCCAGCTGCGGGTGCGGGGGGTGCAGAACCTCCGCGTCGCGGACGGGTCGGCGATGCCGTTCCTGCCGGCGATCAACCCGAACATCACGACGATGATGATCGGGGAGAAGTGCTCGGACCTGCTGAAGGCCGCGCACGCCTGACCCGCGCACCGGCCGCGGGGGTCACGTCGTGGTGACCTCCGCGGTCAGCGGGGTGTCGGTCACCGAGAAGCCGAGGTGCAGCGTCCAGGTGCCCGGCTCGGTGGCCCAGCCGGTCCCCGTCCGGTGCCGGAACGCGCGGCGGGACACCGGGACGGTCACCGTCGTCGTCCCCGGGGCGGCGTCGACGACGGCCCATCCGGCGAGCCACCGCGCCGGGCGCTCGACGTCGCTGCGGTCCCGGGACAGGTAGGCCTGCACGACCTGGCGCCCGGGGCGGTCGCCGATGTTGGTGAGGGTCACGGTCACGTCGATCCCGTCCGCCGACCAGCGGCCGACCGACATGCCGTCGAGGGTCCAGGTCGTGTAGCCGAGACCGTGCCCGAAGGGGTACGCCGGTGTCTCGCCGTGGCGCAGCCAGTTCCGGTGCCCGGCGTGCACGCCCTCGTCGTAGCGCAGCACCCCGTCCGACGGGACCCCGGACAGCACCGACCGCTCCCGGCCGGTGCCCGGCCAGGTCGTGGGCAGCCGCCCGCCGGGCTCGGCGGCGCCCAGCAGGACGTCGGCGACGGCCTCCCCGAACCGCTCCCCGCCGAACCAGCCGAGCAGGATCGCGGCGACCTCGTCACGCCACGGCAGGAGCACCGGCGCGCCGGAGTTCACGACGACGACGGTGCGCGGGTTCGCCGCGGCGACCGCGCGGACGAGGTCGTCCTGCCGTCCGGGCAGCGCCAGCGTGGAGCGGTCGAAGCCCTCGCTCTCGATCCGGTCGTTCGTCCCCACCACGACGACGGCGACGTCGGTCCCCGCGGCCAGCGCCGCCGCTGCGGCGATCTCGGCGTCCGGGTCGTCGACGACGGTCTCCTCACCGAACGTGACCGCGACCAGCGGCATCCCGGCCTCCTGACCGGACGGGCGGAAGCGCAGCACCAGGTCGACCGGGCCGTCGGTGGTGACACCGGCCGTCACCGACGGTGCCTCGAAGATGGCCGCCCCGGGCCCCTCGTCGCCGGTCAGGACGCCGTCGGCGTCGAGCACGGTCGTGCCGCCCGCAACGAGGACGACGTGCCCCACCGCGGCGGCCCCGAGCCGGTGGGCGCCGGCCGGGGCGTCCCAGCGGAGCGCGATCTCGACGTGGTCGGTGCCCTCGGGGATCTCGGCGCCCATCCAGATGAGCGAGGAGCTCAGCCGGTCCTCGGTCCGCAACGCGGCCCCGCCGACGTCGCGGAACACCGCGCGCAGCCCCGAGCCCCCGGTCACGGGATTCGTGATCGACGCCGGATCGAACGGCTGCACCCCCTCCGCGACCTGCGCGCCCAGCCGGTACCGCACCCGGTCCGCGCCGAGCGCGGCCCGCAGCCCGTCGAGCGGGGAGACGACGGCGGCGGGCCGCACCGTCGCGCTCCCACCGCCCTGGGTGCGGGCGAGGGCCGCGTTGTGCCCGAGCACCGCGACCGACCCCGGCACGGCGAGGTCCCACGGCAGCTCGGCGGAGCCGTCCGCCCGGGTGTTGCGGACCAGCACCGATCCGGCGGCGGCCAGCTCCCGGGCGACGGCGGCGCCGTCCTCGGCGGGCGGTGGCTCCGTGACCTGCGGTGGGACGCCGTCGAGGGCGCCGACCCGGGCCGCGAGACGCAGCAGTCGCCGCACCTTCCCGTCGATCACGTCCTCACCGACGCGGCCGTCGCGGACCGCCTCGACGAGCCGCGCACCCCAGGCCGAGACCGGGCCGGGCATCACGAGGTGCTGCTCGGCGCGTGCCGACGCCTCGGTGCTGCGCACCCCGCCCCAGTCCGACATCACCAGGCCGTCGAACCCCCACTCGCCGGTCAGCGGCTCGGCGAGCAGCGGGTTCTCGCTCATCGTCGTGCCGTTGACCGCGTTGTAGGCCGACATGACCGCCCACGCACCGGCCCGGGTCACCACCGGCTCGAACGCGGCCAGGTACAGCTCGCGCAGCGCCCGGTCGCCGACCCGGTTGTCGACCGAGAAGCGCTCGGTCTCGGCGTCGTTGGCGACGTAGTGCTTGGGCGTCGCCGCGACCCCGTGCGCCTGCAGCCCCTCGACGTAGGCGGCGGCCAGCTCCCCGGTGAGCAGCGGGTCCTCGGACAACGCCTCGAAGTGCCGGCCGCCGTACGGGGTGCGGTGCAGGTTGATCGTCGGGCCGAGGACGGCGTCGGCGTGCTGCCGCCGGGCCTCCGCGCCGAGCGCGGAGCCGTACCGCCGGGCCGCCGCCGGGTCCCAGGTGGCACCGAGCGCCGACGACGACGGCAGCGACAGTGACGGCTCCCGCTCGTCGAAGCTCTCCCCACGGACGCCGGACGGCCCGTCCGACAGCACCATCCGCCGCAGCCCGATCGCCGGTTCGGCGGGTGTCGACCAGAAGTCGGCGCCGGTGAGCAGCCGGACCTTCTGCTCGAGGTCGAGCGTCGCGATCAGGGTGCCGAGCAGTTCCTCGTCGACGTGAGCCATACCGCCGACCGTACCGTCGAATCCCGAGTGACACTCGGGATCGGATCGGGTTAGCGTGACCGGCGTGACGACGCCACCCGGGAACGACGGAGGGCGGGCCCGCGGGCGGTACGCCAAGGGGGAACGGCGACGCGCGCAGATCCTCGCGACCGCCCTCGAGGTGTTCACCGAGGGCGGGTTCCACGCGTCGTCGACGAAGGAGATCGCCCGCCGGGTCGGCGTCACCGAGCCGACGCTGTTCCACTACTTCGGCTCGAAGCAGGCCCTGCTGGCCGCGGTCCTCGCCGCCCGCGACGAGCGCGCCGGCACGGGGACCGGCACCGGACGGCTGCTCGACGCCGTGGCGGCGAACGCGGCCGAGCCCGATCTCGTCCGGCTGCACGCCGTCACCTCGGCCGAGGCCACCGACCCCGACCACGCCGCCCACGACTGGTTCGCGCGCCGCTACGAGCGTCTGCGGGCGGGGCTGGCCGAGGAGCTGGCCGCAGCGCCGACTGCAGGACCGGCCGCAGCGCCGAGCGCAGGGCCGGTTGCAGGACCGGCCGCAGGGCCGGTGGCAGGGACGGCCGCGGGACGCGCCACGGAGCGCGCCGCCGGACTCGGCCCGGAGCGGCTCGCGCGGCTACTGGTCGCCGCCGCCGACGGGTTGCAGATCCAGTGGCTGCTCGACCGGGAGTCCGGGGACCCGGCCGGCATCGACATGGCCGACGATCTGCGCGCCCTGCTCGACGCACTGGCCGGCCCGCCCAGCCGACGGTGACGCCCCGGGCCGCTGTCCGGTGGCGGGCCCGGCGGCGGGGTCCGCGACGCCCCGGCTCGCGGACCGGTGGCCGGCGGCCGGTGGTCGGCGCTCCGGTCGCGGCGGGCAGGGGGGTTCCGTGGAATCGCTGCGTGAGGCAGCGATCTCTCGGGGGTGGGCCGGGTCGGTCCCGGCCGGATCGGTGCTCGGAGGTGCGATCCCGAGGACGGGGGGTGTGCTCGTGCAGAACCGCTGCCTGGGGAAGCGATTCTGTCCGGTACCCGGCGCCGGGCCGGGCTGCGCCGGACTGGGCTGGGCTGCGCCGGACTGGGCTGGGCCGAGCCGGACCGGGCTGGGCCGGGCCGCGCCGGACCGGGCTGAGCCGCGCCGCACAGGGCGTCGCCGGACCGGGCCGCACCGGGCGTCACAGCGCCGCGCCGGGCGTCACAGCTCCCCGGCGAGCACCTCACCGTCGGTCAGCAGCGCCGGGACCGGCAGGGTCAGCACGACGGTGGGGAGGTCGTCGTCGACGGGGGAGGCGCAGTGCGGGCAGTGCACCCCCGGGAGATCGTCGCGGCGGACCGCCCGGCAGAGCGGCACGACGTCGGCGAGCTGCTCGGACATCGGCCACCTCCGGTACACGGCGTCGTGTTACGACCACGTTACCGGACCGGGCAAGGCACCCCCGCGCCGAGGAAGTCCTCGTACAGGCGCAGGTGCCGGTCCGCGGCCGTCGCCCACGAGTGGGCCGCGGCGAGCTCCCGGCCGGCCCGTTCCCGGTGCGGGTCCGGCTCGGCGACCGCCGCCCGCAGCGCCGCGGCGAACCCGGCCGGGTCGGCCGCGAACCGGGCCGCGCCGTCGAAGACCTCCCGCAGCACCGGCAGGTCCCGGGTCACGAGCGGGACCCCGGCGGCGAGCGCCTCCATCGCGGCGAGGCCGAAGCCCTCCTTCACCGACGGGAACGCGAACGCGGCGGCACCGGCCATCAGGCCGGGGAGCTCGTCGTCGTCGACGGGGCCGAGGATCTCGGGCCGCACGCCGAGCGCGTCGGCGCGGGCGAGCACGCCGGCCCGGTAGTCGCGGTAGTCGAACAGGGTCTCGCCGCCCCCGACGACCAGCCGCAGGTCCGGGAGCAGCGCCATCGCCTCGACGAGGTCGCCGGTGCCCTTGCGCGGCTCGATCCCGCCGACCGAGAGGACGTAGCTCCCGAACCGCGCGCGCCAGGCCGCCCCGGCGCCGGAGTCCGCGGCCCGGGCGAACCGGGCGGCGTCCACGCCGTTGCCGATCACGGTGGCGTCGCGTCCCCAGCCGTCCCGCACCTCCGTGGCGACCGCGCGGGACACGCACACCAGCGCGGCGGGGGAGACGATCGCCCGCTCGTGGCAGGCGGCCAGCTCGGGGGTCGTGAACTCGTCGAGGTGATGCACCGTGCGCAGCAGCGAGCCGTCGCCGTGCGCGCGGCCCTCGGCGTTGGCGGACAGGCAGTCCTGGGCGTGCCGGACGTCCACCTCCGGCGCGGACCCCAGCGCGTCGGCCAGCAGGTCGATCGAGCGGAGGATCCGGGCGCCGACGGACTCGCCGTCGACGTCCGGGACCGGCACGAGCCGTACCCCGACGTCCGGGACCGGCACGAGCCGTACCCCGACGTCCGGGGCCACCCGCCGGAAGAACCCGGTGTCCCCGCCGCGGGCGAGCGACCAGACCTCGACGTCGTGCCCGGCCGCCGCCAGCGCCTCGGCCAGCGCGAGGGTGTGGACCACGCCGCCGCGCGGCTTCGTCGAGTAGGTGGACAGCCGGATACGGAGCCGGTCGGTACGCATCAGCCGCCCGTCAGTCGCGGTAGAGGTCGGGGCGGCGTTCCTTCAGGTGGTGCAGCACGGCCCTGGCCGCGCCGATCACGGCGTCCGGGTCGACGTCGGCGACCGCGAGACCGCCCTTCGACCAGGTCCGGGCGAGGACGTCCCCACCCGGCCCGACGACCTTCGCCCGGCCCAGGAAGTGCAGCGACCCGTTGCGCCCGCTCTGGTTCGCCGACAGCCACAGCACCTGGTTCTCGGCGGCCCTGGCCTGGTCGTAGAGATCGAAGAGCCGGGCCTGCCGGTCCTGCGCCATCCGCGGCGCCCGGTTGGTCAGCGACGTCGGCCACGCCGACGGGCAGGCGATGAGCTGGGCGCCGTCGAGGGCCAGCGAGCGGGCCGACTCCGGGAACGTCTTGTCGTGGTCGATCAGCATCCCCATCCGGCCGGCCGGGGTGTCGAACGCGGTGAACCCGTCACCGGCGGCGAACAGCGCGGCGACCCCCGCGGGCTGGTGCACCTTCCGGTGCCGGCCCAGCACACCGTCGCCGGTGAGGCAGACCGCCGCGTTGTAGCGCTCGCCCTCCGCCGCGCCCGCCTCGCAGAAGCCGAGGCAGACGACCATCTCCCGGGCCATCTCCGCCACGGCCCGCACCTCGGGGCCGTCCGGGTCCAGCTCCGGGGGCAGCACCGACCGGTCGGTCGGGTCGGGATTGCGCAGGTCGTGGACGTAGCCGCCGAGCGCGCCGTCGGGCAGCGCGAGCACCGACACCCCGGCGTCGCGGGCGTGCGCGATGATCACGCCGATCCGCTCCAGGTCGAACGCGACGTCGCGGGTGAAGTTGGCGGCTGCCGCGGCGACCCGCACCCCGCTCACGCCCCCGCGGCGACGGGTTCGGGGCCGTACGCGGCCGGACGCCGGTCGCGCAGGTGTCCCATGAACCGGCGGGCGGCCTCCACGGCGGCGTCGACGTCGACGGACGCGACGGCGAGCCCCGCCTCGGTCCCGGTCGTCGCGAGCACCTCACCGCCCGGGTCGACGACCTTCGCGCTCGCGACGAGCTGCAGGTCGCCGAACGTCCCGGCCTGGTTCGCCGACACCCACACGATCTGGTTCTCCAGCGCGCGGGCGCGGTCGTGCAGGTCGAACCGCCGCGCCCAGCGGTCGTCGGCGAGGACCGGGGCCCGGTCCGTCCGTGACGCGGGCCATGCCGACATGCACACCACCGTCCTCGCACCGTCCATCGCCAGGGCGCGGGCCGCCTCCGGGAACGCCTTGTCGTAGCAGATCATCATGCCGATCCGCCCGACCGGAGTGTCGAACGCGGCGAACCGGTCCCCGGCGGCGTACGAGTGGTTCTCGTCCAGCGGCTGGTGCACCTTCCGGTGCCTGCCGAGCACCCCGTCGCCGGTCACGGCGACGCAGCTGTTGTACGGCAGCCCGGCGGACGCGGCGTCCCCGGCCTCGCAGAACCCCGCGGTGACGACCATGTCCCCGGCCAGGCCGACGAGCCTGCGGATCTCCGGCCCGTCCGGGTCGAGCTGCGGCGGGACGTCGTCGACGGCACCGTGCAACGACGACAGGTACCCGCCCAGGGCGGCCTCGGGCAGCGCCAGCAGGTCCGCGCCCCGGGAGCGGGCCTCGGCGATCGTCGCCGCGACCCGGGCGAAGTCCTCGTCCAGGTCGCGCACGAAGCCCTGCGCGGCGGCGGCGAACGTCGTCGTGGTCATGCGATCTCCTCTCCGGCGGCCGGGCCCATCCCGGTGACGCCGCCGGGCACGGCCTCGGTCTCCTCGCCGTCCGGCCAGCGCAGCCGGACCCCGGTCCCCGCGACGAGCTCGCCGCACGCGGCCGACACGGCCGGCCCGGCGTCGATCGCGGGGGCGCCCGGGTCGTCCGCCGTGAGCAGGCCGAACCCGGGGAAGCAGGTGAACCAGTCGCCGACGCTCGCGCCGCCGGGGCGGGGGACGGCGGCGACGTCGAGCACGGCACCGGTACCGGACGCCTCGGCGAGCATGCCGAGCGTCCCGGCGATGCCGGCCATCGAGACGTCCTTCGCGGCGGCGGGGCGGTGCCTCGCGGCGGGACCGATCGCCCCGACCGTCGCCGCCAGCTCGGCCCGGGTCCGCGACGTCGTCGAGTCCCACTGGCGGCCGTGGTAGCCGGGCCGCCAGCCGCCGCCCAGATCGGTGGTCAGCCGCACCGTGTGCCCGGTCCGGCCGCCGCCGGCCGGGACCGGGTGGGCGGTGCGGCCCAGCGCGGTCAGCGACAGCGCGGCCGGGACGTCGAGCTGGGTGTGCCCGCCGAGCAGCGGGACGCCGTAGGCGTCGGCGGCCGCCCGCACCCCGGTCAGCACGCGGTGCGCGAACGACGCGTCCCGCGCCCCGACCGCGTCGAGCAGCCCGACCGGGGCGGCACCCATCGCGGCGAGATCGTTGACGTTGACCAGGACACCGGCCCAGCCCGCCCACTCCGGGTCGCGCTCCACCATCGCCGGAACGAGCGCGTCGCAGCAGGCCACGACGTCGGTGCCCGGGACGGGAGCGCCGTCGTCGCCGACGAACCCGGCCGGGCCGAGCCCGCCGAGCAGCGCCCCGAGCGGGGCCTTCGTCGCCGTCGCGAGGGCGCGGACCCGGGTGATCGGCCACCGCATCCGCACGTGCGGCGCTCCGGCGGTCACGGTGTCGCCGACCCGCTCCCAGCCCAGCCGGGCGAACATCGCGGCGTTCGGGAGCTGCACGTCGGCGTCGAACCGGAGCACCCCCGCGGACTCGGCGCGGGCGCACGCGGCGCGGACCAGCGCCGCGCCGAGCCGGGCACCGGCGATCCGCCGCGCCGACGGCGCGACGACGAGCCGGCTGCCGGTCCACCACCCGACGTCCGGTGCCGCCGGGTCGGCCGGTCCCAGCCGGACGCCGCCGAGCAGCGTCCCGGCCGCGTCGTGCGCCAGGAGCACGACGGTGCGCGGGTCGGCGTCGTGGTCGTCGAGGTCGCCGGTCCCGGTGTCGGGGAACAGGCCCTGCTCCCGGCCGAACACCTCGCGACGCAGCGCCCGGTGGGCGGCGACGCCGGGGTCGCCCGTGTCGGCGGCGCGCGCCTCGGAGATCGTCGTGGCGGTGCGGCCGGCGCCGCTGCGCGGGCGGCCGCCGAGCAGCTCGTCGGCGACCCACCGGGACACCGGGGTGAGCCGGCGGGGCGAGCCGGTGACGAATCCGGCGGCGCCGCGGGCCACCGGGCGCCGCGGGCCGTGGTCCTGGACGGTCACGGCTCAGCCCCCCGCCGCCGACAGCGCGCTGCACGCCCCGCAGGCCGCGCAGCCGGCGGTCTGGTCGGCGCCGCGCATGCCGGACGCCCGCAGCTCGGCCGCGACCCGGGAGGTCACGTCGGCGAGCAGCGCGGGATCCGGGCCGGGCACGCCGTCGTCGAACGCGAGGGTTCCCGGGATCGGGCGGTAGGGGACGACGAACGGGTAGACCCCGCGGGCGATCAGATCGGCGGCCCCGGCGACGAGCTCGTCCGGGTCCTCGCCGAGCCCGACGATGAGGTACGTCGACACCGCGTCCGGGCCGAACACCCGGACCGCCTCGTCCCACGCGGCCCGGTACTGGGAGAGCGGCACGGTGGCCTTGCCGGGCATCCAGCGGCGGCGGACGTCGTCGTCGAGCGACTCGACGTGGATGCCGATCGCGTCCGCGCCGGCCTCCTTCAACGACGTGATCACGGCGATGTCGCCGGGCGCGGGTGGCTCGCACTGCACCTGGACGGGCAGTCCCGGCACCGCGGCCCGGATCGCGCGCACGCAGCGGACCAGGTGCCGGGAGCCGCGGTCGCGGCCGTTCGACGTGCCCGTGGTCAGCACCATCTGGCGGACCCCGTCCAGCCGGACGGCGGCCTCGGCGACCTCGGCGAGCTGCTCGGGCGTCTTCACGGCGGTGGTGGCGCCGGAGCGCAGCGACTGCTCGATCGCGCAGAACCGGCAGCGGTCCGACTCGCCGTAGCGCACGCAGGTCTGGACGACGGTGGAGGCGAGCACGTCGTTCCCGTGCAGCCGGGCGATCTTCTCGTAGGGCACGCCGTCGGCGGTGGTGAGGTCGTAGAACGCCGGTCGCGCGACCGTGTCGACGGCGACGCCCATGTCGGTCACGCCGCCGCCCGGCTCGCTGCGGACCAGACGGCCGTCGCGGAGCCGGTACGGGGAGTCCGCGACGATCGGCACGGTGGTCTTCAGCCCGTCGACGAGCACGTGGCCGTCGGCCGACGGGCCGGCGCCACCGGGGCGGCGCAGCGGGATCACGGACCCGAGCTCGGTGACCGTGCCGGAGCCGGAGCCGGAGCCGGAGCCGGAGCCGGAGGCCGGCGAGGTGTCGGGGTCGATCGCCACGCCGCGAACGGCCATCTCGGCGCGGACCTGCAGGGCCGGCACGAGGGAGTCGGTGGTGTCGGGGGACGGAGCGGACATGCGGCGGACCTCCTGGGGTCGTGAGTGGTTATCGCGGTCCTGACCGCGATAACCACTCACGGGCTCTCAGAGCTGGTAGGTCGAGTTGATGATCGCGCCCTTGCGGGCGTAGTGGATGAGCGCGTCCTGGACGTCGAGCGGGTGCGTCGGGATGACGCCCTCGATGAGGTCCTCCTCGCGGGCACCGTGCAGCGACAGCCCGAAGCGGCAGCAGTAGACCTTGCCGCCCTCGCCGATGAACGTCTTGAGCTGGTCGTTGATGTTGTGCTCGCCGGGGAAGGCGGACGTCCCGGTGGTCGGGAACCCGCGGGTCGCCAGGCAGTTCAGCGAGCCGGGGCCGTAGAAGTACATCGCCGACTCGAATCCCTTGCGCAGCGCGCGGGTCGCCTGCAGGACGGCCACGAAGCTCACCGAGGACTCGTGGGCGATGCCGTGCACCAGGGTGAAGTAGGTCTCGCCGTCCTCGGCCTGCAGGTCGGGGAAGACCTTGGTGCCGCCGTAGATGCTGGAACCCTCGGGCAGCGAGGGGTGCGGGATCTCCTCGAGGCTCTTCTTCTCGATCTCGGACAGCTCGGCGCTGGTCATGGTTCGGCTCCTCGTGGGGGTGACGGGTACGGTGCGCGTGGGAGCGCCGGGGAGAGGTCCCGATGGTTCGTCCCACCGGGTCCGGCGAGTCACAACGACACCAGCGCCGCGTTTCGGAAACGTTGTGTGCTGACTACGGGAACAATTCCGGATCGGCCATTTGTGAAGGAATTGTTGCGTAACATCGGGCAACATTCCGGTCGTCCGATCGACACCATCCGGAAATACGACGGGTCGACCGTGGATCACCTCAGCCGAATCGAGGAGGTCCGATGACCGCGGTGGCACAGCGCGACGGGCGACGCACACCGCCGTCCGACCTGGACGGCGAGCACTGGCCGGTGGTCGTCGTCGGCGGCGGGCAGGCCGGGCTGTCGATGAGCCGGTGCCTGGACGTGCGGGGGATCGACCACCTCGTCCTGGAGCGCGACGTCGTCGCCTCGTCCTGGAAGTCCTACCGGTGGGACACGTTCAGCCTGGTCACGCCGAACTGGCAGTGCGACCTGCCGGACTTCCCCTACGCCGGTGACGACCCGCACGGGTTCATGGTCCGCAGCGAGGTCGTCGACTACCTGGAGGCCTACCGGGCCTTCGTCGACCCGCCGCTGTGCGAGGGCGTCACCGTCACCCGGCTGACCCGCGACGAGCGCGGCACCTTCCGGATCGAGACCTCGGCCGGGACCTGCACGGCCGACCAGGTCGTCGTCGCCACCGGCGGTTACCACACACCGATCACTCCGCCGCTGTCCGAGCCGCTGCCGCCGTCGATCACCCAGGTGCAGTCGCACGAGTACCGCAACGGTGGGCAGCTGCCGCCGGGCGAGGTGCTGGTCGTGGGGTCCGGGCAGTCCGGGGCCCAGATCGCCGAGGACCTGCACCTGGAGGGCAGGGCGGTGCACCTCGTCGTCGGGCACGCGCCCCGGGTGGCGCGGTTCTACCGGGGCCGTGACGTCACCGACTGGCTCGACGAGATGGGCTACTACCGGATGCCCGTCACCCGGCACCCGCGCCGGGAGGCCGTCCGCGCGCAGGCCAACCACTACGTGACCGGCCGCGACGGCGGCCGCGACGTCGACCTGCGCCGGTTCGCCGCCGAGGGCATGCGGCTCTACGGCGTGCTCACCGACCACACCGCGGGCACCCTGCGGTTCCGGCCCGACCTGGAGTCGTCCCTGGACCACGCCGACGAGGTCAGCGAGTCCATCAAGGACACCATCGACGGCTTCGTGGAGTCCCAGGGGATCGACGCGCCGGTGGAGGAGCGCTACACCCCGGTGTGGCGCCCGGCGTCCGAGACGACCGAGCTGGACCTGGCCTCGACCGGGATCACGTCGGTCGTCTGGTGCATCGGTTTCCGGCAGGACTACTCCTGGGTCGACGTGCCCGTGTTCACCGGCCGCGGCGCGCCGGTGCACCAGCGCGGCACCACCGGCACCCCCGGGCTGTTCTTCCTCGGCCTGCCCTGGCAGTGGACATGGGGGTCCGGCCGGTTCTCCGGTGTGGGTGCCGACGCCGACTTCCTCGCCGAACGCATCCGCTCGCAGCGCGGGCTCACCTCCACCGGCGGCCGCGGCGACGTCTGCAACGTCCTGGCCCTGGGCTCCTGAGTGGACGCCGCCGACCTCGGCGGGACGGACGGGTGGGGACCGGTCGTCCGGCCGTCCGACGTCGAGCCGGAGCCGCCGTTCCCGCACCCGTGGGAGGGCCGGGCGTTCGCGCTGACCGTCCTGACCATGGGACGGATCTCCGGGCGCAACCTCGACGCGTTCCGGTACGCGCTCTCCCGCCTCGACCGGGCGTCCTACCTCGACGACGGCTACTACGGCCGCTGGCTGAACGCCGCCGAGCTCATGCTCACCGACTCCGCGATCCTGGCACCGGGAGCCGTCGAGGCCAGGGCCCGGGCGCGGCGTGGCGAGGACGTCTCCGAACCGGCGGTCCCGGAGCCCGCCCGGCCGGACTACGCGCCGACCGCGCCCGGTTCGTTGCGCGAGATCGGGTCGCCGCCGCGGTTCGCGCCGGGCGACCCGGTGCGGCCCCTGGCAGAGGCACCGGCCCCGACGGCGAAGCTGCCCCGCTACGTGCGCGGGCGGGCCGGTGTCGTCACCGCCGTCCGGCCGCCGCACGTCCTGCCCGACACCCACGCCGTCCTCGCCGGCGAGCACCCGCAGCACGTCTACACGGTCGCCTTCACCGCCCGCGAGCTGTGGGGCGACGGCGCGGAGGACGCGACCGTGCACGCCGACCTGTCCGAGTCCCACCTGGAGCCGCGATGACCCCCGACGACCCCGCGCCGCGCCCCGGCCCGGCGCTGCGCACCGAGGCGCTCGAGGAGCTGCTCGTCGAGCGCGGCCTGGTCGACCGGGCCGTGATGGATGGGTTCGTCCGGACCTACGAGCAGGACGTCGGCCCGCTGAACGGGGCGACGGTCGTCGCCCGTGCCTGGACCGACCCGGACTACCGGGAGTGGCTGCTGCGCGACGGCACCGCCGCGATCGCCTCGCTCGGGTTCACCGGGCCGCAGGGCGAGTACATGGTCGTGCTGGAGCAGACGGCCGAGGTGCATCACGTCGTCGTCTGCACGCTGTGCTCGTGCTACCCGTGGCCGGTGCTCGGCCTGCCGCCGAGCTGGTACAAGGACCCGGCCTACCGGGCGCGGGTGGTGCGCGAGCCGCGCACCGTGCTCGGCGAGATGGGACTCGACCTGCCGCCGGAACGACGGATCGAGGTGTGGGACTCCTCGGCCGAGGTCCGCTACCTGACCCTGCCGCGCCGTCCCGCCGGGACCGGCGGCCTCATGCCGGACGAGCTCGCGGCGCTGGTCACCCGGGACGCGATGGTGGGCGTCGCCGGGGTGGGGGCGCCGTGAACGTCGCGGCCGAGACGTCCGGGCCGGCCGCGCCGCCCCGCGCGAACGGCGAGCTGGTCTTCGCCGAACCGTGGGAGGGCCGCGCGTTCGGGATGGCGGTGGCCCTCGCCGAGAGCGGCCGGATCACCTGGGACGCGTTCCGGGACCGGCTGGTCGCGCGGATCGCCGCCGACCCCGCGGCGCCGTACTACGTGTGCTGGCTCGACGCGTGCGAGGACCTCCTCGTCGGCGCGGGCCGGATCGGCGGCGGCGAGGTGCGCGGCCGCGCGGAACGGCTCGCCGGCCGGCCCGCGGGTCACGATCACGACCACGGGGCTCCCGTCCTGTGAGAACGGAGCGGAACCGTTCCTTACATCATGATCGAACTGCGGGACAGCCCCGTCCGGGAACGAAGTGAACGATCATCCGGATGAGGACACCGATCCGGTTCTCGTCCGGACCGGAACGGGAAACCGGTCTACCGTCGACGACATGAGCGGATCCGGGTCCCTGGTCCTGCGGACCGTGGCCTGGTGTGTGGGGGTCGTCCTGGTCGGCGCGGCGGTGCTGACCGCCGTCGTCGTCGGGGCCGGGATGCTCGTCGGGCCGGCCCAGGCCGAGGCCGGCAAGGAGATCGACGGCGCGGTGACGGCCGCGCAGGACTTCGCCCGCCTCGCCGCGACCGACCCGGCCGCCGCGCTCGCCTCGTGCACGCCCGCCCGGGACACCGACGCCGACGCCCTCGCCGGCGCGCTGCCGGACGGTGCGCGGATGGCCGCGCAGCGCTACGCCGTCCCCGGCGGCGACGTCGAGTTCCTGGCCGCCCGGGTGAGCGGCGCCGACGTCGGCGAGACCGGCGGCGACCGCGCGGTGTGGGCCTACGGGCGGCAGGGCTTCGCCGCCGTCACCGACGACGCCCGCGCGCTCTCGCCGGATCTGCCCGGGCCGCAGCTGTACGGCACGACCGCGGAGTCGCCCGGCGCCGTCCGTGCCGCGAGCTGCGTCGACGCCGCCGTGCGGGTCGCGGGGCCCGGCGGCGGGTGACGCCGCCGGAGTGGTCCGGCTCACAGATCACTTGAGTGTGCCGCTACGGCACCTCGTCTCCTGTCGTCACCACCGGCGAAGGAGGCGAGACCCCCCATGATCACTCGAGACCACCCGGCCGCTCCGGCAGCGACACGGCCCGGCCTGACGGCCGAGGTGCCGTCGTGAGGAGGATCGTGACCGCGGGGGTCCTGACCCTGTCCGTGGCACTGCTCGCGGGCTGCAGCGACGTCGCCACCACGCAGTCCGCGTCCGTCGCGCGGTCCGCCGCCGTCGCCACCGACACCGACGCCGTCACGCACGCGCAGAACGACCGCGTCCCCGAGGGGGCGCGCTGGACCCAGCACTACTTCCCGACGGCCGACGGCGTCGAGCTGCACGCGGACGTCCTGCTGCCCGAGGACCTCCCCGAGGGCGCGAAGGTCCCGCTCGTGATGTCCGCCGGCGGCTACTTCGGACACTCCGGGCAGCTGAGCGTGGAGGGGTTCGCCCACACCGGCCCGTCGGCCCGCTTCGAGGACCTGATCGCCGAGGGCGGCCTGCTCGAGCGGGGCTACGGGCTCGTCATGGTCGACTCCCGGGGCTTCGGCGGCTCGACCGGCTGCACCGAGGCGATCGGCGGTCCCGCCGACCAGGCCGACATCCGGGCCGCGCTCGACTGGGCCGCCGCGCAGCCGTGGTCCACCGGGTCGGTCGGGATGTACGGCAAGTCGCTCGACGGCGTCACCGCGCTGGTCGGCAACAACCTGGAGCACCCGGCGCTCAAGGCCGTCATCGCGCAGGAGCCGATCTGGGACATCCAGCGGAACATGCGCTCCGGCGGCGTGCCCCGGTCGACGATCACCTCCGTGCCCACCGTCTACAACGAGGTCGCCACGCAGCCGCAGATGCCGGACGACGACCCCCGCTACCTCGCCAACGCCGCGTGGGACACCCCCACGGGGCCGCACCCGGAGTGCCCGCTCCTCAACACGGCGTCGTACATGGAGCCGAACCCGGAGTCGGAGACCTGGACGGTCCGGGACCTGGCCGAGCGGGCGAAGGGCACCACGACGCCGTTGTTCCTCACCCAGGGTTTCCTGGAGTGGAACACCGAGGCCGAGGGCATGGCCGAGTTCCTGGCGAACCACGAGGGCCCGCAGCGGGCCTGGCTGGGGCAGTGGGACCACAAGCGGGGCGGTGAGCGCACCGCGGACGGACGCCTGGAGCTCGGCCGCGAGGGCTGGTTCGACGAGGTCTTCTCGTTCTACGACCAGTACCTGAAGGGCGTCCAGCCGGCCGTGCAGTACCCGGCCGTCGCCGTCGAGGACAGCACCGGCGCCTGGCGCGCCGAGGACAGCTGGCCGCGCGCGGACCGCACGGCGACCGTGCGGCTCGGCGGCGGGACCTACACCGACGACGGGGCCACCTCCGCGTTCGTCCAGCGGTCCGAGCCCGTGGCCGCGGCCACCCGGCTGACCGGCACACCGACCGCGACGGTGACGGCGCGGGGGACCGGCAACGTCATGGTCCGGCTGCACGACGTCGCCCCCGACGGCAGCGGGACGATGATCAACCAGCAGGTGTCGGTGCTGCGTGCCGGCGAGACCCGGCTGCAGCTGAAGTCCATGGACTGGACGCTGCCCGCGGGGCACTCGCTCGCCGTCGACATCGGGACGGTCCAGCCCGGGATCCCGCTCACCAACGACTGGCTGCCCTCGGTCTCGAACCAGGAGGTGACGGTGCAGGGTGCGCGGCTCGACCTCGCGCTCGACGACCCGGCGAAGGACTCCGGGCTCCCCGGGTCCCCGGCGCCGTGGTCGGACCTCTACCGGCAGAGCCACGTCAGCGCGCCGGCCGCCGGGGCGCCGAGCTTCCGGCTCCCCTGAGCGGGGGCGGGGGCGGCGCGGGCCGCCCCCGCCGGTTCAGCCGCCGGGCAGGATCATGCAGCTCGACGTGGCCTCGCCGAGCAGCCTGCCGTCGCCGTCGGTCAGCTCGGCCCTGGCCAGCGCGGTGCGGCGGCCGGCGTGCACGACGCGCCCGGTGCAGGTGACCGTGCCGGTGTCGGCGGTGATCCGGCGCAGGAACCGGACGGACAGGTCGAGGCTGGTGTAGCCGGTCCCGGCCGGCAGCGTCGAGTGCACGGCGCAGCCGCAGGCCGAGTCGAGCAGCGTCGCGTAGACGCCGCCGTGCACCGAGCCGATCGGGTTGTACTGGTGCTCGGCGGGCTCGAACGCGAACACGACCGTCCCGCGGTCGGCCGAGACGGCCCGGAAACCGACGAGGCTCGCGATCGGCGCCCCCGGGAGCCGCCCGTCGACGATCTGCCGCAGGAACTCCAGCCCGTCGAGCCCGCCGGCCGCGGCGGCGAGCGCCTGCGGGTCGGACCACTCGTGCTCGCGACGACGGGTGCTGGTCTCGGCGGTCATGCGTCCTCCTGCTGGGGTGGGTGGTCGGGGGCTCCGGGGCCCGGTTCGAGCAGCACACGGTCCCCGCCGGCGAGCCGGTGGCCCTCGGCACAGACGCTCACCAGCCGCACCGGGGCGCCGCAGCCGTCGTGCACCCGGACGACCGGCGGCCCGGCCTCCCCGGCGAGGTGCCGGTCGCCGAAGTCCATGAGCGCGGCGAGCACGACCCCGAGGTCCTGCCCGCGCCGGGTGAGCCGGTACTCCGCACGCGTCCGGGAGCCGGGGTCGCGGTACTCCACCCGCTCGGCGAGCCCGTCGCCGACCAGCGTCGCCAGCCGCCGGCTCAGCACCGTGCGGGCGACGCCCAGCCCGCGGGCCAGGTCGTCGAACCGGTGGACGCCGCGTCCCAGGTCCCGGACCACGAGCACCGTCCACGGGTCGGACAGCAGGGCCGCGGTGCGCGCGACCGAGCACACCTGCGCGCCTGCGGCCTGCCTCGCGTCCATGCTCCGCTCCTGGGTATCGCTGCGCTACTCAGATGGGACGGTAGCCGACCGCGCGGGCGACCGGAAGGCGGCCCGGGTGATTGGACGGCACGTGAGCGGGAACGCACCGGCCAGGCACCGCACCCGAGCGATGGAGGAACCACGGTGGCGAACGAACTCGAGGGCCGGACGGTCGCGATCCTGGCTGCGGACGGCGTCGAGCAGGTGGAGCTGACCCGGCCCCGCGAGGAGCTGAGGAAGGCGGGCGCCCGGGTCGACCTGGTGTCGCTGTCCACCGGCTCGATCCAGGCGATGAACGGCGACATCGACAAGGCGGACACGTTCGAGGTCGACAAGGCCGTGGCCGACGTCTCGGCCGACGACTACGACGCGCTCGTGCTGCCCGGCGGCACCATGAACCCCGACAACCTGCGGGTCGACGGGACCGCGGTCGCCTTCGTGCAGGCGTTCTTCCGGGCGGGCAAGCCGGTCGGCGCGATCTGTCACGGACCGTGGACGCTGATCGAGGCCGACGTCGTGAAGGGACGCACGCTGACGTCGTTCCCGAGCATCCGCACCGACCTGCGCAACGCCGGCGCGACCGTCGTCGACGAGCAGGTGGTCTGCGACGAGGGGCTGGTCACCAGCCGCAACCCGGACGACCTCGACGCCTTCTGCGCGAAGCTCGTGGAGGAGTTCGAGGAGGGCAGGCACCCGGTGCTGCGCCAGGGCGCGACCGCCTGAGGTGCCCGCACGACAGAAAGGGGGTGACGGGCGGCCTGCCCGTCACCCCTTTTCACCCATGAGGGAGTCGATCAGGAGTCGGCTTCGACGACCTCCGCGCCGTCCGCCGCGCGCTGCACCGACTCGCAGCCCTTCTTGGCGGCCGACCTGCTCTCGTAGGCCTCGCCGACGGCGACGACCTGCCCGTTGGTGGCCTTCAGCCGGAAGCGGAACTTCCCGGCGCGGTCCTCGTACACCTCGAACTTGCCTGCCATGACGGCCTCCTCGGCTCGTGCTGGTCGGTGTCGTGGCGACCCGATTGACGGGGCACTCGATACCCCATTTGCCGTAACGATGCGCGTTGAAACATCGGGCCGGGCCGTCCCGCCGATCGGGGACGGTGCCGACGGGTACTCAGCGGGGTCTCAGCGGGGCGCGCCGTTCTCAGTGACCACACAGCGACCGGTTCCTACCGTCAGGGACATGCCGACAGCACTGGTCTCCGAGGTACGCAGCGGGCTCGGGGCGGCCTACGCCCGTGAGCTGGCCGAACGCGGGTACGCGGTCGTCCTCGTCGAGCGCGACGCCGCCCACCTCGCCGACCTCGCCGAGCGGATCGGCCGGGCGACCGGCGCGATCGTCGAGACCCTCGCCGCGGACCTCACCGACCCGGCCGGGATGGCCGCCGTCGAGCGGCGGATCGCCCAGCCGGGCCTGCCGGTCGAGCTGCTGGTGAACACCGGCGAGGTGACCGGTGCGACGACGCCCGACGCGGTCGGCGCGGCATCCGCACGGCTCACGCGTGCGGCCGTCACCGCCATGGGCGTCCGCGGCCGCGGCGGGATCCTGGTCGTCGCCGACGCCGGTGCCGACGCCGCGGGGACCCGTGGCCGGGTCGTCCCGGACGAGGTCGCCGTCCCGCTGCGCGGGTCGGGCGTGACGCTCACCGTCGTCGCGATGGGCAGCGGGGTCTTCCCCTCGATCGGGACCGTCGTGCTCCGCTCGCTGGGCGACCTCGCCCGTGGCCGCGAGCTCTGCCGGCCGGACCGCAGCGCGCTCGCCGGGTACCTCGACCCGACCCGCGACGCGGTGCGCCGGGCGGCACGGGCCGCGGTGCGCGGCCGTCGTACCGCCTCCGCCTCCGCCTCCGCCTCCGCCGACGACGCCGTGGCGGCCCGGACCGGGAACACGCGCCCGTCGCCGGTCCCGACCCCCTTCCGGGACGTGTCCCACCCGCACCTCGCCGCGGCGACCGGTGCGGGGTCGCCGGTGCTCCCGGAGCTGCCGGTCCGGCCGGCCCACGTGGCCGCCGCGTTCCCGGAGCCGCGGGTGTCGGGCACCCGGCCGCTGCCGCGGGTGACCCCACGGCGTCCGGTCGCCCCGGTCGTCCCGGCCCGTGTCGCGGCCGCCGGCCGGACCGCCGTCACCCGGCTGCCCGAGGTGCCACGTCCGGCCGTGCGTCCCGTGCAGGGGCCCGCGCACGACCCGGCGACCGTCCGCACCGCCGGCTGACCCGGGCCCGCGGTCCTCGACACCGGCCGACCCGCCTGTTCACCTGAAGTTCGCAATACGGACAGATGTGACGAGCGTCGCGGACGGCGCGGGTGTCGGGAACCGGACGCCATGGCCTAGCGTTCGCCGGGAAGAAGGGGAGTACTCCCGAACACGGCGTCGCCGTCATCACGGATCCAGGACGAGCTGGACCCGGTGGCGCCGGTCCGAGCGCATCACGGTCGCCCGGGCGGAGGAGACCTTCAGCGCCCGATCCTGCGCTGGAGGCCCCTGCACATGAACGTCCCTCTCTGGGTGTGGCTGGCGACGCTCGCCGCCGTCATCGGCATGCTCGTGTTCGACTTCGTCGGGCACGCCCGCGACCCGCACGAGCCCACACTGCGCGAGTCGGCCATCTGGTCCGCCGGCTACATCGCGATCGCCCTGCTGTTCGGCGTCGGCGTCGGCGTCTTCTCCGGCTGGCAGTACGGCGGCGAGTACATGGCCGGCTGGCTGACCGAGAAGGCACTCTCGGTCGACAACCTGTTCGTCTTCCTGCTGATCATGACCAGCTTCGCCGTGCCGAAGATCCACCAGCAGAAGGTGCTGCTGATCGGCATCGCGATAGCGATCGTCATGCGCGGCGCGTTCATCGCGGTCGGCGCGGTGATCATCGAGCAGTTCGTCGCCGTGTTCTACCTGTTCGCGATCATCCTGTTCTGGCTGGCGTACTCCCAGATCAAGGAGGCCCTGTCCGCCGACGACGAGGACGAGAAGGACGCCGGCGACTCCCGGCTGATCCGCATGGTGCGCAAGGTCCTCCCGACCTCCACCGAGTACGACGGCGCCAAGCTCGTCACCCGGATCGACGGCAAGCGGCTGCTGACCCCGATGGCCCTGGTCATCGTCGCGATCGGTCTCACCGACCTGCTGTTCGCGTTCGACTCGATCCCGGCGATCTTCGGTCTGACCCAGGAGCCGTTCCTGGTGTTCACTGCGAACGCCTTCGCCCTGCTCGGGCTGCGCCAGCTGTACTTCCTGATCGGCGGGCTGCTGGAGCGCCTGATCTACCTGGCACACGGGCTGTCGGTGATCCTCGCCTTCATCGGCGTGAAGCTCACCCTGCACGCGCTGCACGAGAACAACGTGCCCTTCATCAACGGCGGGCAGCCGGTGCCGGTGCCCGAGGTGCCGATCTGGCTGTCGCTGCTGGTCATCACGGGCACCATCGCGGTCGCGGCGATCGCCAGCCTCGTGGTGTCGAGGCGCCGGGCCGCGGAGGGCGGGGGCGCGGACGACGCCCCGGTCGCATCCGGTTCCTCGGGCGCCGAGGCCTCCGCCGGCGTACAGCCGGGTACCGGGTCCGCCGGTGCCGATCGGTCCGCCGGTGCCGACCGGTCCGCCGGTGCCGACGCCGCCGGGTCCGCTGCCGACGGCTCCGGCGAGCGCGCCGACGAGCCCGTCGACAGCACCTCCGGCGGCCGCCCCGCCGACGACGGCCGCTAGCCCCGCGAGCCCGGGGCGGCCCCGGCACGACCCGGGTCCGCCGCGGTCCGGAACCGCGCCACCGCGACCGGCCGCACCACTCACCCGCCGGCCGCCCCACGCACCCTTCGAGCGGCCCGCGCACCTGCTGCAACGGGTGCGCGGACCGGCGACGGGGTGCGTCTGCCCGCCCACCGCATCCCCCGCGCGGAGATTTGTCCGTTTGGCTACGATGGGTGGGGTCCGTCGCAATCTCGGACCGCCGGTCCTGGCCGGCCCCGGGGAGGAGCCATGTCCGCCACACTGCCGCCCCCACCGCCGTCGCAGCCGGCCGGTGGGATGCCGGAACCCGACCCGCGCCACGGCGCACGGCCGCTCGACCGCGACGAGGAACGCGCGCTCGCCGGCCTCGAGGGTGAGCTGCGCAGGTCGGACCCCGACCTCGACACCGGGATGACCGCGCTCGAGACCACCGAGGCACAGCCCGCCGCCGGCCACGGCTCGGCGGACCGGGTGCTCCAGGCGGTCGCGATCGGCGTCATCGTGCTCGTGCTGGTGCCCGGTGAGTGGCTGGCCGGCATCCTGTCGTTCGGGTTGCTCCTGGGTGTCCCGTTCGCCATGGCGATGATCGCCGCGCGGGCCCGGCGGGACAGCGCCCGAAAGGCCGACGAGACCGGCGAGACCGGCGACGAGCGCCGGGACTGAACTCCGGGTCCCGGCGGTTCGGACGGCGCCAGGACCCGGAGCCTCGGTAACCCCGGAACCCGGAGCCTCGGTAACCCCGGAACCCGGAGCCTCGGCAGCCGCGGAACCCACGCTCCGGAGGGTCGGATCGGGAGCCGGACCCCGAGGGCCGGATCGGGAACCGGGAGCCCCCGGCCATGCCCCGGACGACCGCGATCGGGCGCCGCGACCGGGCCCGCTCCGGACGCAACCGCGTCAGGCGTCGGGCGCTGCGGTGGCGGCCGCGGTCGGGTCGGTCGTCGTCGCGACGGCCGGGAGCCCGAGGTGCTCGCGCAGCGTCGTCCCCGTGTAGTCGGTGCGGAAAGAGCCCCGCTCCTGCAGCAGCGGGACCACCCGGTCGGCGAACTCGTCGAGCCCGCCCGGGGTGACGTGCGGGACGAGGACGTAGCCGTCGGCGGCGTCGGTCTGCACCGCGTCGTCGATCGCGCCGGCCACCGTCGCCGGGCTCCCGACGAAGGTGTGCCGCCCGGTCACCTCGATGACCGTCTCGCGCAGTGAGAGGCCCTTCTCGGCGGCGAGCGCCCGCCACTGGTCGGCGACGGCCTTCGGGTCCCGGTACTGCCGCACGCTCGCCCTGCCCTGCGAGACCAGCTCGCCCTCGACCGGGTCGAACTCGGGCAGCGGACCGTCCGGGTCGCGGTCCGACAGATCGGTGTTCCACAGCTGCTCGGCGAACACGATCGCCGTCTGCGGGCTGACCTGCTGGTAGCGGATCACCTCGGCACGCTCGGCGGCCTCGGCGTCGGTGTCGCCCAGCACGTAGGTCGCGGCGGGCAGGATCTTCAGGTCGTCCCACCCGCGGCCGTACCGGGCCAGGCGGCCCTTCACGTCGGCGAGGAACGCACGCCCGGCCCCGGGCTCGGCGTGCCGGGAGAAGATCGCGTCCGCCGACGCCGCGGCGAACTCGCGTCCCTCCTGCGAGTCACCGGCCTGCAGGATCACCGGGCGGCCCTGCGGGCTGCGGGGGAGCGCGAACCGGCCGTGCACGTCGAACTGGTCGGAGGTGTAGTCGAACCTGCCGCGGTCCTCGGGCCCCGTGCGGGAGTCCCAGATCGCGGCCGTCGCGGCGAGCTGCTCCTTCGCCCGCGAGTACCGCTTCTCCTTCGGGAGGAAGCCGCCGCGCCGGAAGTTCTCGCCGGTGAAGGCGTCCCACGACGTCACCACGTTCCACGCGGCCCGGCCGCCGGACAGGTGGTCCAGCGACGCGAACTGGCGGGCGACGTCGTACGGCTCGGTGAACGTCGAGTTGATCGTCCCGGCCAGGCCCAGCCGGTCCGTGACGGCCGCGAGCGCGTTCAGGATCGTGAAGGTGTCCGGCCGGCCCATGACGTCGAGGTCGTAGATCTCCCCGCGGTGCTCGCGCAGCCGCAGTCCCTCGGCGAGGAACAGGAAGTCGAACCTCGCCCGTTCCGCGGTCCGTGCGAAGTGCGCGAACGAGTCGAAGTCGATGTGGCTGCCGGACGCCGGGTCGCTCCAGACCGTCGTGTTGTTGACGCCCGGGAAGTGCGCGGCGAGATGGATCTGCTTGCGCGGCATACGGTGGCCTCCCGACTCCTCGAACGGTGTCCTACCGGTGCAACACCCGGCGCGCGATCGTGTTCCCGGCCAGCTGCGCCAGCTGGACGACGACGACGATGATCGCCACCGTCAGCAGCGTCACCGGCCAGTCGAACTGCTGGTAGCCGTAGGAGATCGCGAAGTCGCCGAGCCCGCCACCGCCGACGTACCCGGCCATCGCCGACATGTCGACGACCGCGACGAAGATGAAGGTGTAGCCGAGCACCAGCGGGGCCAGCGCCTCGGGCACCAGCACGCTCCACACGATCCGGGACCGGCTCGCCCCCATCGCCCGGGCCGCCTCGACGACGGCGGGATCGACCGACACCAGGTTCTGCTCGACGATCCGGCCGATCACGAACGTCGCCATCGCGATCATCGGGAACAGCACCGACCGGGTGCCGATCGTCGTGCCCATGACCAGCAGCGTCACCGGCCCGACGGCCGTGATGAAGATGATGAAGGGGATCGGCCGGACCAGGTTCACCAGCACGTTGAGCACGGTGAACACGAACCGGTTCGCGAACAGCCCGCCCGCGCGGGTGGTGTGCAGGGCGACGCCGAGCAGCAGGCCGAGCACGCCCGCGATCAGCATCGTCCAGAACACCATGTAGGCGGTCTGCAGGATCGACAGCAGCAGCACCGGCTGCAGGCCGGCCCAGTCGGTGTTCATGCGGACGGCTCCTGGGAGTTCACGGACAGCTCCGTCACGCGGGCGGCCCGGGACAGCTCGTCGACGCAGGCCTGCACGGCCGCGTCGGCACCGGTCAGTTCGAGGGTCAGGCTGCCCACCGGACGCCCGGCGAGCTCGCGGATGCCGCCGTGCACGACCGTGCTGCGTACACCGTGCTCGGCGGGGATCCGGGCGACGGCGTCCTGGGCGTCGGCGGCGCCGGTACCGGTCCCGCCGACGGCGACCGTCACCAGCCGTCCGGGGTGGCGCTCCCGCAGCCGCTGCACCGTGTCCGCGGACGGCACGTCCTGCAGCACGCCGTGCACGAACCGCTTCGTCGCCGGGTGCGAGGGCACGGCGAACACGTCGTACACGTCGCCGTGCTCGATGACCGCACCGTCCTCCATGACGACGACGCGGTCGCAGATCGCCGCGGCCACCTCCATCTCGTGAGTGATCACGACGACGGTGGTGCCGAGCTCGGCGTTGACCCTGCGCAGCAGCGCGAGCACCTCACGGGTGGTCTCCGGGTCCAGCGCGCTGGTCGCCTCGTCGGCGAGCAGGATCGACGGCGAGGTCGCGAGCGCCCGCGCGATCCCGACCCGCTGCTTCTGCCCGCCGGAGAGCCGGGCCGGGTAGCGCCCGGCGAGATCGGACAGGCCGACGAACTCGAGCAGCTCCGCGACCCGTTCCCGGCGGGCCTCCCGGGACCAGCCGGCGACCCGGAGCGGGTAGCCGACGTTGCCGGCCACGGTGCGGGACTGCAGCAGCGCGAACTGCTGGAAGATCATCCCGACCTCGCCGCGCAGCTCGCGCAGGCCGCGCTCGGACAGCTCCGAGGTGACCCGGCCGCGCACCGTGACGGTGCCCGACGTCGGCAGCTCCAGCGCGTTGATCATCCGGACGAGGGTCGACTTGCCCGCCCCGGACCAGCCGATCACGCCGGTGATCCCGCCCTCGGCGACGTCGAGATCGACGCCGTCGACGGCGGTGACCCCGGGGCCCCGGCGGGCCGGGAACGTGCGGGTCGCCCCCGAGAAGGAGATGACCGCCGGCGGTGCCGGCGTGCCCATCAGCCCGCCCGCAGCTGCTGCTCGATGCCGGACAGGGTCTGCTGCAGGTCCTCGGGGGTGTTGTCCCGGAAGACACCGTCCTCGCCGAGGTCCTTGCGGGCCGCGTCGAGCACCTGCTGGTCGTGGTAGATCCGGACCAGCGTCGCGAAGTCCGGGTCCTGCGCCTGGTCGGCGCGGGCGACGAAGAGGTTGATGTAGGGCTTCGCCGCGTCCGAGTCCGGGTCCTCGCCGTAGAGCACCTGGTCGGCGGTGAGGTTCGCCGAGGTCGCGTAGTTGTTGTTGACGACCGCGCCGTCGGCGCTGGGCAGGTTCGCCGCGGTCTGGGCGGCGTCGACCGGCGTGACGGTGACCGTCGAGGCGGCCCGGTCGATGTCGGCGGGCGTCGACGTCGTCGTGCCGCCGTCGGTGAGGCGCAGCAGCCCGGCGGACTGCAGGACGTTGAGCGCGCGGGCCTGGTTGACGGCGTCGTTCGGGATGACGATCTGGCCGCCCTGCGGGATCTGTGCCAGGTCGGTGTGCTTCGCCGAGTACAGCGGCAGCGGGTAGACCGCGGTCGCGCCGACCGGCACCAGGTCGTCGTCGTTCTGGACGTTGTAGTTCGCGAGGTACTGCAGGTGCTGGAACTGGTTGAGGTCCAGCTGGCCCTGGGACAGCGCCGGGTTCGGCTGGTTGTAGTCGGTGAAGTTGACCAGCTCGACGGTGATGCCCTCGGCGGCCGCCTTCTCCGTGAAGACGTTCCAGTAGGGCTCGGCGCCGTCGGAGACGCCGATCCGGACGGTCCGGTCCTCCCCGTCACCGGCTCCGGAGCCCGACTCGCCGGGCGCGGCGCAGCCCGCGGCGAGAACGGCGGCGGGGATCAGCAACGTCAGTGCGCGCAGCAGGCGCATCGGGGTTCCTCTCGGCACCGGCCGCGGGCGGATCGCGCCCGCGGGGGACGGCGCGGCGGTGTGTCGGGTGGTGTGCGCCGGTGATGCCGGTGGTCGGCGCACGGGACGTGCGCCGGGCCGGCGGCGCCCGGACGCTGGCCGCGAGCGGGGTGCTCCGGGGGACGTACGGGGAGGACCGGGCCGCCGGTGACGGGCCGCCCCGGGGTGGGGAGCGGCCGCCGCGGCGGGGCGGTCGGCACGGACATCGAACCTACAGGGGACGAACCTCCCGGACCGCGACGCCGCGACGAAGCTCACGGCGCAGTCGCGGCCCGCCGCGGATCAACGGGGCGGCGCGGCCAGCAGCCCGCGGCGCCGGAGCTCGGGGAGCACGCCCTCGCCGACCCGGTACGCCTCCTCGAGGTGCGGGTAGCCGGACAGCACGAACTCGTCGACGCCGATCTCGTGGTACTCGGCGATCCGGTCCGCCACCTCGGTGTGCGACCCCACCAGCGCGGTCCCGGCGCCGCCGCGGACTAGCCCGACGCCCGCCCACAGGTTCGGCGAGATCGTCAGCGCGTCCCGGGACCCGCCGTGCAGGGCGAGCATCCGCTGCTGGCCGACCGACTGGCTCGACCGCAGGGTCGCCTGTGCCCGCTCGATCTCGGCCGGGTCGAGCGCGTCGAGCAGCCGGCCGGCCTCCGCCCACGCCTCCTCCGCGGTGTCCCTGGTGATCACGTGCAGCCGGATCCCGAACCGCGGGCTGCGCCCGAGCTCGTCGGCGAGCTTGCGCACCCGCCCGATCTTCTCGGCGACGGCCGCGGGCGGCTCGCCCCAGGTCAGGTAGACGTCGGCGTGCCGGGCCGCGACCGGGAGCGCCGCGTCCGACGACCCTCCGAAGTAGACCGGCGGCACCGGGTCCGGCGGGGCGAGCGTGGTCGCACCGGTGACGTCGTAGTGCCGGCCGGCGAAGTCGAACGGCTCGGGGCCCCACGCGCCGCGCAGCACGGACAGGAACTCGTCGGTGCGGGCGTAGCGCTCGGCGTGGTCGGCGTGGTCGCCGAACCGTTGCTGCTCGACGGCGTCGCCGCCGGTGACGATGTTGAGCATCAACCGGCCGCCGGAGACCCGCTGGTAGGTCGACGCCTGCTGGGCGGCCAGGGTCGGGGAGACGACGCCCGGCCGGAACGCCACCAGGTAGCGCAGCGTGCGGGTCTCCCGCAGCAGCGCCGCGGTGGTCAGCCAGGCGTCCTCGCAGAACGTGCCCGTCGGGGTCAGCACGCCGTGGAACCCCTGCGACTCGGCGGCCCGGGCGATCTGGGCGAGGTAGTCGATGCCCGCCTCGCGTGCGGTGCTGCCGGCCTCGCCGCGGTCGGCGTGCCGCCGGGCGACGATCGTGCGGCCGTCGCCGGACGTCGGCAGGAACCAGTGGGGGACGATCGCGCCGCTCATCGTGCGCCTCCTCGGGTGTCGGTGGGGGTGCCGGGGATCCCGTTCCGGGCGGCCTCCAGCGTGGTCGCCTCGAAGCGGCGGTCGACGAACGCGGCGAAGTCCGCCCGGCCCGGGACGACGCCGGCCTCGGTGAACGCGTCGGCCAGCTGCTGCTGGGAGGCGACGACGCCGTCGTCGAGCGGGACGGGCAGGTCCGGGCCGCGCTCGGCGGCGCGCCGGGTCACCGCGATCGGGAGCTTCGTCTCCTGGCTCCACACCGCGGCCCGCTCCTCGCGGTGGGTGTCGGAGTAGGTCTGCGCGGCCGCGATCCGGGCGAGCAGGTCGCCGACGGCGGCGCTCCTCGCCGGTTCGGCGAGCGCCGCGTTGGACGCGACCTGGAAGCCGAACCCGTTCGCGGTGCCCTCGCCGTCGGCGAGGACCCGGGCGCCGTCGTCGAGCTCGGCCTGCGCGGTGTAGGGGTCCCAGACGGCCCAGGCGTCGACGTCGCCCTGGCGGAACGCCCCGTAGGCGTCCGCGGGGGCGAGGTAGGTGAGGTCGACGTCGTCGAGGGTCAGGCCGGCGGCGCGCAACGAGTAGAGCAGCTGCCCGTGCGCCGAGGTGCCCTTCCCGACGGCGATCCGCTTGCCGCGCAGCTCCTCGACGGAGCGCAGCGGCGAGTCGCCGCGCACCAGCACCGCGTCGCTCGCGACGTTGCCGCGGTTGGCCGAGACGATCTGCACCCGGGCCTTCGCGGCCGCCGCGAAGATCGCCGGGGTGTTGCCGGTGCCGCCGAGGTCGATCGCGCCCGCGCGGGCCGCCTCGATCAGCGGCGGCCCGGAGGTGAAGGTCCGCCACTCCACCCGGTACGGCAGGCCGTCGAGCAGCCCGGCCGCGCGCAGCAGTGACTGCGACCCGCCCTTCTGGTCGCCGACGACGAGCGTCACGCCGCCGAGCGCGGAGTCCTCCACCGGCGGCTGGACCGGCGGCCGGGTCACCGGGACTCCCGAGCACCCGGCGAGCGTGAGCACGGCGGCCAGCACCGGCGCGAGGAGTGCGGCGGGCCGGAGCTCACGCCGCATCGTCGACCACCCCGAGCTCGTCGAGCACGGTGCGGCGCAACGCGGACAGCCGGTCCGGGTCACGCGGGCGCTCGCCGGGCCGGTGCTCGCGGCCGATCCGGCCGTCGGACAGCACGAGCACGCGGTCGGCGAGCAGCAACGCCTCGTCGACGTCGTGGGTCACCAGCAGCACGCCGGGCCGGTGTCGGTGCCACAGGTCCAGGACGAGCCGGTGCATGGTGATCCGGGTCAGCGCGTCGAGCGCCCCGAACGGCTCGTCGAGCAGCAGGAGGTCCGGCTCGCGGACCAGCGCCCTGGCGAGCGACGCGCGCTGGGCCTCGCCGCCGGACAGCGTCAGCGGCCAGGCGTCGGCCCGCTCGGTGAGCCCGACCTCGGCGAGGGCCCGGTCGGCCACACCGGTCGGGGTGTCGCCGTGCAGGTCGCGGTGCAGGCCGAGCGACAGGTTGTCGCGGACCGGGCGCCAGGGCAGCAGGCGCGGCTCCTGGAAGGCCACGGCGACCGACCCCGGGACCTCGACGGTGCCGCTCACGCCGGGATCGGCGGCGCCGTCGAGCCCGGCGAGCAGCCGCAGCAGGGTGGACTTGCCGGAGCCGGAGCGGCCGAGCAGGGCGACGAACTCGCCGTGGCCGATCGTCAGGTCGAGACCGTCGAGGACCCGGCGGCCCCCGAACTCGCGGACGAGACCGTGGACGCGGGCGCTCACCGGTCGCCCCCCGCCGGGCCGGCGGGGCGCCAGGCCAGCACGGTCCGTTCCAGCCTCCGCACCAGCAGGTCGGTGCCGAGCCCCAGCAGGGCGTAGACCGCGAGCCCGACGACGATCACGTCGGTGCGCAGGAACTCCCGGGCGTTCATGATCATGTAGCCGAGCCCGGCGTCGGCCGACGTCGTCTCCGCGACGATGATCGACAACCAGGCGATCCCGAGCGCGAGGCGCAGCCCGGTCAGCGTCGAGGGCATCGCGCCGGGCAGCACCACGTGCCGCAGCCGCTCGGCCCGCGTGAACCCGGAGACCGACGCGGCCTCCAGGAGCTTCGGATCCACCCCGCGGACACCGGCGTGCACGTTGAGGTACATCGGGAACAGCACCCCGAGCGCGACGAGCAGCACCTTCGGCAGCTCACCGATGCCGAACCAGAGGATGAACAGCGGCACCAGACCGAGGTGCGGCAGGGTGCGCAGCATCTGCACCGGCGGGTCCACCAGGTGGTCGCCCCACCGCGACAGCCCGGACAGCAGACCCAGCCCGACCCCGACGACCAGGCCCAGGACGAGCCCGGTCGCGACCCGTCCGAGCGAGACGAGCAGGCCCTCGGGCAGCTCGCCGCTCGCCGTCACGTCGACGGCGGCGGTCACGACCCGCAGCGGCGAGGCGAGCTCGTCCTCGGCGAGCAGGCCGGTGGTGGACGCGAGCTGCCAGACCAGCAGGATCGCGACGGGTGAGATCCACCGCCGGAGGTCGGGCAGGCGGCGGGTCGTCGACGCCGGGTGGGCGGCGACGCGCCGGTCGCCCGCGGTGCGGGCGAGGGTGGTCGATGACACGGGTGTCTCCCGGGACGCGGTGGGTGGGACCCCGCCGGTGGGTGGCGCGCGGCGGGGCGGGTCCGGAGCGGCGCGGACGGAGCGGCACGGTCGCCGTGGCGACGGCGGCGCGGTGGCCCGGACGCGGCGGTGTGGACGCGGTGCGTGAGCGGGTCGTCAGCGACAGGTGCAGCCGGCGAGCCGGAGCAGGTCGACGTGCCGGCGCCGGGTGAGCAGGTGCCCGGGACCGGACACCGGTCCCCACCACTGCTCGCGCTCGGTCACTCCCGCAGGTGAACACGGGCGTCAGGACCGGGACAACCGGACGTCCGGTCGTCGGGATCCGGGACCGGGTGTCCGGACACTCCTGCCCGCGGCCGCCCGCGCGGGCTCCCGCATGGCGGGAGCGCGCTACGCCGCGTGGTCGCGGGACGCCCACTCGCGGGCCAGCAGGTCCTGCGAGGTCACCCGGTCGGCGTGCCGGTGGGTGATCGTCGTGACCAGCAGCTCGTCGGCGCCCGTCACCTCCTGCAGCCGGGCCAGCGCGTCGGCGACGGCCGCGGGCCCGCCGACGAACCGGGTGCCGGTCCGGTCGGCGACCAGGTCGGGGTCCACGGGGAGCTCCGCGGCGGCGTCCGGGTCCGGGTAGGGGATCGCGCCGGCTCCGGTGCGGATGCTGTGCACCCAGGGCCCGTAACCGGCGGCGATCCGGGCGGCGTGGCCGTCGTCGGTGCCGACGACGACGTCGGCCGACACCATCACGTGCGGCCGGCCGAGCGTCGCCGACGGCCGGAACGCGTCCCGGTAGGCCTGCACGGCGTCGAGCACCGTCCCCGGGCTGACGTGGTAGTTCGCGGCGAACGGCAGGCCCCGCCGCCCGGCGACCTCGGCACTGTCCCCGCCGCTGGAGCCGAGCACCCACGGCTGCACCGTCGCGCCCTCACCGGGCACCGCCCGCACCGGCACGCCTTCCGAGCTGCGGTGGGTGCCGGCGATCAGCCCGAGGACGGCGTCGATCAGCTCGCCGTACTCCGGTGTCGTCGCGCCGGGCTGGCGCAACGCCTCCGCCTGGGCCCGGAACCGCGGGGACGCGGCCAGCCCGGCGAGCGACACCGGTGCCGGGATCAGCACACCGCCGACGGTCCGGGCGCTGCGGCCATCCGGTTCCCGGGACGGCGGGCGCGGCCCGCCGGACCGGCCCAGCCCCAGGTCGATCCGGCCGGGGTGCAGGCCGTCGAGGGTGCCGAACTCCTCGACCACCGAGAGCGGTGTCCGGTGCCCGGTCTGCACCGCCCCGGCCCCCACCCGGATCGTCGACGTCGCCGCGGCGGCCGCGCCGATGAGCAGGGCGGGCACCGCCCCGGCGACGCCCGGGTTCAGGTGGTGCTCGGCCAGCCAGAACCGGGCGTACCCGGCCCGTTCCGCGGCGCGGGCCAGGTCGAGAGTGTTGCGGAAGGCATCGGCGACCGTCGAGCCCGCCGGGACGGGGGACAGGTCGAGGACCGACAGTGGGGCGGGGCGGACGGGCACGGTGACCTCCGGTCGCTCGGGTGGCCGGCCGCGGTGGCACGGCCGGGAGCGGAACGGGCGGCGGCCGCACGGGTGCGGGGGCCGGGACGGTGCCGTCCGGCGGGGCGGTCCCGGCCACGCGACGGCCGGTGGCCGGGTGTCGCGGGCGGGGCGGGCCCCGGGGCGGCGGACGGTGGTGCGGATCAGCGACAGCGGGCGGACCGGGTGCGGCCCAGGTCCACGTGCAGGCGCGCCACCAGGCGCAGCTCTCGGACCACGACTCGATCCTCGCCACCGCGGAGCCCCACCGCAAGGCGTCCGGCGGATCCCGGGCGGCGCCGGTGTGCCTCCCGCGGATCCTCGGCTACCGTCGCGGGCAGTGCCGACCGCCCCGTCGCGACGGCCGCCCGGACGTCCGGTGCCCGTGCGACGGCCCGGCCCACCGGCCGTCCCCGGACCCCACGATCCGCCCGGCGCCCGGTCCCCTCGGTGCACCCCGCCGCCGGAGTCCGGCGGACGGCCCGGCCGGGAGGGATCACCCGTGAGGTTCCAGGTTCTCGACATCGTCCCGCACGCCCCGCACCCGGTGACCGGTGAGCTGATCGGCGTGCACGAACGGCTGTCCCGGGTGGTGGAGACGGCGGTGCTCGCGGAGCGGCTGGGCTTCGACTCCTACGCCGTCGGGGAGCGGCACGCCGGTGAGTTCGTGTCGTCGGCACCGACGGTGCTGCTCGGCGCGATCGCCCAGGCCACGGACCGCATCCTGCTCTCCACCGGCGTCACCGTGCTGTCGCTGCTCGACCCGGTCCGGGTCGCCGAGGACTACGCGACCGTCGACCAGCTCTCCGGCGGGCGGCTGGAGATCGTGATCGGCAAGGGCAACGAGGACCGGCACTTCCCGATGTTCGGTCTCGAGCTCGGCCGCCAGTACGAGTACCTCACCGAGAACTACGAGCTGCTCCGGCGCCTGCTCCGGGAGTCCGGGGTGGACTGGTCCGGCACGCACCGTCCGGACCTGACCGGGGTGACGACGTTCCCGCGGCCCTACGACGGCCCGTTCCGGATCTGGCACGGCTCGGCGACCTCCACCGCCGCCGTCGACCTGGCCGCCCGCTGGGGCGACCCGATATTCTCGGCGAACGCGCTGCAGCCCCGGGAGAACTACCGCGTCCTGATCGACCGCTACCGGGAGAAGCTGGCCGAGCACGGCCACGACCCCGCCGCCGGCTACGTCGGCTCCGGGTCCGGCGGCCTGTTCCTCGCCGACACCGACGCGGAGGCGATCGCCGAGTACCGGCCGGTGTACGAGGGTTTCGCGGCGAAGCTGCGCGCCGCCCACGCCGGGGACGACCGGCCCGGCAAGGTGACCTCTTTCGCGACGGTCGAGGAGGCCGTGGAGTCCGGCCCCGCGCTGGTCGGGAGCCCGGACCAGGTCGCGGCGAAGATCCTCGACTACCACGCGGCCTACCGGCACGACGTGCAGTCGGTGTCGGTCAACCCGGTGCTGCCCTACGAGCGGCAGCAGGAGGTACTGACCCGGTTCGCCACCGAGGTCGTGCCGCTGGTGCGGCGCGAGGTGTCGACCGCGCTGTGGGGCCCGCGGGACGCCGGACGGGCCGCCGGAATCACCGTCCGTACCTGAGCCGGGCGTGGCCGGGGGCCGGTGTGCAGCGTGGATCACACTCGGGGCCGCGCCGTTGACACGACCGGAGCACGAGTCCTTACGGTGGGTTCGTCCGGATGACGGGGGAGGATCATGTTCCACGGGGTGTCACGACGCCACGTCGATCTCCTGCGTACCTCGAGCGCCGGCTGTCGGGGCTGATCCCGGCCCTCATCGCCGGCGGCGCCCCGAGCGCGCCGCCGTGCGCGGGCCCGCGCCGCGCCGTCCCCCGGCGCCCGCCGGCCCCGTTCCCCCGGGACGCCTCCACCGGCGCGGTCCGCTGACGCCGGTACCTCGCGTACCCGTTCGCGCCCGGGCACCGCCGTGCCCGCTCGTCCCCGAGGACTCCCCGTCGTGAGACCGCCACCCGGCCGCGCCCTGCTCACCTGCCTGGCCGCCCTGCTCCTCCCGTGCGTGGTCGCCTGCGCACCCGTCGCCGGGGCCGATCCCGCGGCCGCCGCGCCGGCGTCCACACCGGACACGATCGTCTACGGGCACCAGCAGGAGCCGCCCTGCGTGTACGGCGGCTGGATCGAGCAGGCCTACCTGTCCGGCCAGATCCTGGACAACGTGGTCGCCCTCGACGACGACGGCCGGGTCGTCCCCTGGCTGGCCGAGTCGTGGCGGGTCGACCCGGACGGGCTGACCTGGCGGTTCACCCTCCGCGACGGCCCGACGTTCAGCGACGGCACCCCCGTCGACGCCGACGCGGTCGCCCGCAACTTCGACCACTGGGTCGACGGCGGCAACTCCACCGTGCAGGCCTGGATCGGCTCCTACTTCGACTCCGCCGACGCCCTCGACGACCGCACGGTCGCGGTGCGGCTCACCCGGCCCTACCCGCGCTTCGCCGAGAACATGACCCAGCCGTACTTCGGGATCCAGTCCCCGCGTGCGCTGGAGACCCGCTCGGAGGAGGAGAACTGCACCGCGCCGATCGGCTCGGGCCCGTTCGTCGTGGACCGGTGGAACCGCGGCAGCGACATCCAGCTGCTCCGGCGCGACGACTACGACTGGGCCCCGGCGAACGCCGAGCACACCGGTCCCGCCCACGTGCGGCGGATCGACTGGCGGTTCATCGCCGACCCGACGGCCCGCACCGCTGCGCTGCGCTCCGGCGAGATCGACGCCATGTACGACGTGCAGGCCTTCGAGTGGCGCAACCTGGAGGCCGAGGGCTTCGAGCTGCACCGCTACGTGACCGGCGGCCGTCCACAGCAGATCAGCTTCAACACCGAGCGCGGCCCCTTCACCGACCAGCGGGTCCGCCAGGCGTTCGCGCTGAGCCTGGACCGCCGCGGTGCCGTCGAGGCCGTCGGCAAGGGCGTCATCCCGTACGAGGGCAACGGCCCGGTCAGCCGGGCCACCCCCGGCTACGACGAGCGGGCCGCCGCCCGGTACGACCACGACCCGGCCGCGGCTGCGGCGCTGCTCGACGACGCCGGCTGGCTCCCGGGCCCCGACGGCGTCCGGGAGCGCGACGGCCGCCCGCTCGAGGTCGTCTTCCCGTACGCGGTCAACCGGACGATCAACCAGGACGGCGCGGCGATCATCCAGGCGCTGCAGCAGCAGGCCGAGGCCGTCGGCTTCCGGGTCCGCCTCGTCCCGTACCCGCCCAGCGCGGCCGCCGCCGGTGCGTACTCGGGCCCGGGCGACTACGACCTGATGATCGGCTACTGGACCGCGGTGAACGCCGGCATCCTGCACGTCAACTGGCGTCGTGACCTGCCGGACTCGCCGAACAAGGCGAACTCCGCCTTCTACGACGACCCCGCCCTGGAGCAGCTGATCGTCCGGGCGAACTCCGAGCAGGACCCGGCCGCCCAGGCCGGTCTCTACCGCTCGGCACAGCAATACATCGCCGACCGCGCGCTGTCCATCGGGGTCTACGACCGGCTGAGCACCCTCGCCGTGCGGCCCGGTCTCCACGGTGTGCGCCAGGAGAAGTCCCAGGGAGGGCCGATCTTCCATGACGCTCACGTCGACTGATCCGGGGCCGGGGACCGCCCCGCCGGAACGGAGCCCCGCCCGCCGCGGGCGTGCCGCGGCACGCCGGTGGGCGGTCCGGATCGCCTCGGCGGTGCTGGTCGTGTGGGGCGCGGCGACCGCCGCCTTCCTCGCCCAGCTCGCGCAGCCCGGTGACCGGGCCACGGCGGTGCTGAACCTGCGCACCGGCCAGGTGCAGGAACGCTCGCCGGACGAGCTCGCCCCGATCAACGCCGAGTACGGCTTCGACCGGTCACCGCTATACCAGTACCTCGACTACCTCGCGGGCCTGGCCCGCGGCGACCTCGGCACGTCCTACCAGCAGCACCGGCCGGTCTGGGAGGTGATCTCCGAGCAGGTCCCCTCGACTCTGGCCCTCAGCGCGACCGCGCTGGTGCTGGCCTGGGTGCTGATGCTCGTGTGGGTGCTGCTCACCGCCGGACGCGGTCCGGTCGTCAGCGGCTGGGGTGCCGCGGTCGAGTCGGTGCTCGCCGGCCTGCCCCAGTACTGGCTCGGTGTGGTGCTCGTGCTGGTGTTCGCCCTCGGGCTGGGCTGGTTCCCGGTCGTCGGCGGATCGGGGCCGACCGGGCTCGTGCTGCCGGCACTGACGCTGGCCCTCCCGCTGGCCGGGTTCCTCGGCCAGTCCACCCGCACCGAGTTCGAGCGGGTGCTCGGCCAGCCGTTCGTCCTCACGGCCCGGCTGCGCGGATCGGGCGACCTGGCCGTGCGGCTGCGCCACGTCCTACGGCACGCGGCGCTGGCACCGCTGACCCTCACCGGGTGGGCGCTGGGCGCCACGATCTCCGGCGCCGTGATCGTCGAGACGGTCTTCACCCGCACCGGGGTCGGCCGCACGCTCGTCACCGCCGTCGAGTCCCAGGACCTGCCCATCGTCACCGGCGTCGTCGTGCTCACCGCGATCGCCTACGTGGTGATCAACCTCGTACTCGACGCCCTGTACCCGCTCATCGACCCGAGGGTGGACGCGTGACCGTCACCGAGACACGACCACCGGCACCCCCCGAGGGCGGTGCCAGCAGCGCCCCGGCACCGCGCCCGCGGCGCCGCGGCGCCGCCGGGGCACTGCCCGCGCTCGCGGCGGCGGCCGTCCTCGCCATCGCGGCGCTCGCACCGTCGGTACTCGCCCCGCGCGACCCCCGCGCGATCGACCTGTCGGCCACGCTGCGCCCGCCCTCGTGGACGCACTGGCTGGGCACCGACGAGATCGGCCGGGACCTCTACACCCGGATCGTGCACGGGACCGGGCAGTCGCTCGTGATCGGGCTCGGCGCCGCGGCGGTGGCGCTGGTGCTCGCGCTGGTGCTGGCGCTCGCCGCGACACTGACGCCGGCCCCGGTGGCAGCAACGGCGGACCGCGTCATCGACGTGCTGTTCGCCTTCCCCACCCTGCTGCTGGCGTTGCTGCTCGTCGGGGTGCTGGGGCCGGCGCCGGGCACGCTCGTCGTCGCCGTCGGGACCGGGGTCGCGCCCGGCTACGCCCGGATGGTGCGGGCGCAGCTGCTCGGCGTGCGGAACTCGCCGTACGTGGAGGCGGCGACGGCACTGGGTCACCGGCGTGCCCGCATCGTCGCCCGGCACGTGCTGCCGAACGCGCTCCGGCCGCTCGTCGCGGTCTTCGCGCTCTCCGTCGGCCAGTGCGTGGTGTGGTCGTCGAGCCTGTCGTTCCTCGGGCTGGGGGTCGCTCCGCCCGCGTCGGAGTGGGGCGCGCTGCTGGAGGCCGGCCGGGGCTACGTCGGTGTGGCCGGCTGGCTGGTCGTGCTGCCCGGGCTGGCCGTCGTCGCGCTCGCCGTCACCGCCACGGCCCTCGGCCGCGCCCTGCAGACCCGTCTCGAACCCGGAAGGTGACCATGTCCACCTCGACCACCGACACCACCACCGATACCGCCCCGACCCCGCTCGGCACCGGCTCCGGCGCGGCGGGCCCCGCTCTCGTCGTCGAGAACCTGCGTGTCGGGTTCGGCGGCCACGACGTCGTCCACGGCGTCTCGTTCTCGGCCGGCCCCGGGACCTGCCTCGCGATCGTCGGGGAGTCCGGATCGGGCAAGAGCGTCAGCGCGCGCAGCGTCGTCGGCCTCGCCGGGGCGGGCGCCGAGGTCCGCGCCGACCGGCTCGAGATCGGCGGCCGCGACGTCCGCGGCCTCGACGAGCGCGCCTGGCGGCGGATCCGCGGCGACCGCGTCGGCTTCGTCCTGCAGGACGCGCTGGTGTCCCTCGACCCGGTGCGCCCGGTCGGCCGGGAGATCGCCGAGGCGCTGCGCGTGCACCGCACGGTGCCGCGGGCCGGGCGCCGGGCCGCGGCCGTCGAGCTGCTGCGCGACGCCGCGGTGCCCGAGCCGGAGGTGCGCGCCGCGCAGCGGCCGGGCGAGCTGTCCGGCGGGCTCCGGCAGCGCGCCCTCATCGCCTCCGCGCTCGCCGCCGATCCCGACGTCGTCGTCGCCGACGAGCCGACGACCGCGCTCGACGTGACCGTCCAGGCCCAGATCCTGGAGCTCCTCGCCGAGCTCAAGCGGGCCGGCCGGACCCTCGTGCTGATCAGCCACGACCTGTCCGTGGTCGCCCACCTCGCCGACCACGTGCTGGTCATGGCCGGGGGCCGGGTGGTGGAGGAGGGCCCGGCGGAGGAGATCCTCACCGCGCCGCGCGAGCCCTACACGCAGGCGCTCGTGCAGGCGGTGCCCGGAGCGGGCACCCGCGGCCGGCGGTTGTCCCCGGTGCCCCCGGCGCCGCTGCCGTCGCGGCGCGGCGGCCCCGTCGCGGCGGGCCCGCCCGTGCTCGCCGCCCGCGACCTCGTGAAGACCTTCCCGCGCCCGGACGGCGGGACGCTGCGCGCCGTCGACGGGATCGGCTTCACCCTGCACGCCGGCACGACGCTCGGGGTGGTGGGGGAGTCCGGTTCGGGGAAGTCGACCACCGCACGGCTGGCCCTGGCGCTGGAGGAGGCCGACAGCGGCACCGTCGAGCTGCACGGTGAGCCGTGGTCCGGCCTGCCCGAGCGGCACCGGCGACACCGGCGCACCGCGATCGGCGTCGTCGCCCAGGACCCGCTGAGCTCGTTCGACCCGCGCTGGGACGTTGGGCGGATCCTGCACGACGCGGTCCCGCACGACGCCCACCCGGCGGAGCGGGACCGGTCCGCCCGGGTCGCCGATCTCGTCGCCCGGGTCGGGCTCGACCCGTCCGTCCTCCAGCGACGGCCGCTGACCCTGTCCGGCGGGCAGCGCCAGCGGGTCGCGATCGCCCGGGCGCTCGCCCCGGACCCGGACGTCGTGGTGCTCGACGAGGCCGTGTCGGCGCTCGACGTGTCGGTCCAGGCCCAGATCCTGGACCTGCTCGTCGACCTGCAGCAGGCGTTCGGGCTCGCCTACCTGTTCATCTCGCACGACCTCGGGGTGATCAGCCACCTCAGCGACCACGTGCTCGTCATGAAGGACGGCCGGGTCGTCGAGGAGGGCGATCCCGTCCAGGTCTTCACCGCGCCGGCGCAGCCCTACACCCGCCGGCTCGTCGCGTCCCTGCGCGACCTCGGCGTGCGTCCGGACGCGCCCGCCGCCGACCGTCCCGCCGCCGAGAGGAGCTCCTCGTGAGCACACCGCTGCTGTTCAACGCCTTCCTGATGAACACCCCCTCGCACATCCAGCACGGCCAGTGGCGCCACCCGGACGCCCGCCAGGTCGAGTTCGACCAGCTCGGCTTCTGGGTCGAGCTGGGCCGCACGCTGGAGGCCGGGCTCTTCGACGCGATGTTCTTCGCCGACGTCTCCGGGCTCTACGGACCGGCCGACGGCCGCTACACCGACAACGTCCACGAGGGACTGCAGATCCCGAGCAACGACCCGACCGTCCTGCTCGGTGCGCTCGCCGCGACCACCGAGCGGATCGGGCTGGCGACGACGTCGAACGTCATGCAGAACCCGCCGTTCAACTTCGCCCGGCAGATCTCCACCCTGGACCACCTCACCCGGGGGCGGGTCGCCTGGAACATCGTCACCTCGACCCAGGAGAACGCGGCCCGCAACTTCGGGCTCCCCGGGCTGGTCGAGCACGACGAGCGCTACGAGTGGGCGGAGGAGTACGTCACCGTCGCCTACAAGCTGTGGGAGGGCTCCTGGGACGACGACGCGCTGCTCGTCGACCGCGACGGCAGCCGGTACTCCGACCCTGCGAAGATCCACAAGATCTTCCACGACGGCCTCCGCTACCGGGTCGAGGGCCCGCACCTGCCCTCGCCGAGCCCGCAGCGCACGCCGCTGCTGTTCCAGGCGGGCGGGTCGCCGCGGGGGATCGCCTTCGCGGCCCGGCACGCCGAGGCCGTCTTCATCAGCACGCCCTCGCCGGAGGTCGCCCGGCAGCACGTCGAACGGACCAGGGCGCTCGCCGAGGCCGAGGGGCGCCGGGGAGACGACATCAAGTTCTTCCAGGGCCTCAGCATCTGCGTCGGCCGCACCGCGTCCGAGGCCCAGCGCAAGTATGACGACCTGCAGGCCTACGCCTCGCTGACCGGGTACCGGACGCACGCCTCGCTGGGCATCCGCCCGGACGGGACCCGGCTGCCCGACGACACCCCGCTGCGCGACATCCCCAACAACGGCGGTCGCGGGCACGTCGACTGGCTGCGGGCCGAGCACCCGGACCGGGAGCCGGTGCTCGCCGACCTGGCGCGCCGCCGCATGATCGGGCAGACGGTCGTCGGGACACCGGACTCGGTCGCCGACGAGCTGGCGCGCTGGCGCGACGCCGGGGTCGACGGGATCAACCTGGTCAACCACCGGCTGCCCACGAGCTACGAGGACGTCATCGAGCTCGTCCTGCCCGTGCTGCGGGAGCGCGGTCTCGCGAAGACCGGGTACGGCGAGGCGCGCACGCTGCGCGGCCGGCTCTTCGGCCACGACCGGCTGCCGGACCGGCACCCGGCCGCACGGTTCCGAGGGGCGTTCGGCGACCGTGCGGGCGTGCCCGCCGGGGTGGCGCGGGTGCCGTGAACGCCGCTCCCGGCGCGTCCTCGGCGGGGGACGGCGCCGGGTGCGGACTACGGTGAGCCGGTGGTGAGAACGCTGCCGAGGGCCGCCCGATGACGGGCCGTGCACGCGACGCCGGTGCGGCACCGCGCAGCTCGGAGATCCAGTCGGTCGCGCGGGCGGCGACCGTCCTCGGTCTCGTGGTGGACAGCGGCGAGGGCCTCACCACCACCGAGATCGCCAAGATCACCGGGATGACGGTGTCCACCGTGCACCGGCTGGCGCACACCCTCGTCTCGGGCAACCTGCTCTGCCGCGACGCCGCCTCCGACCGGTTCCTGCCCGGTCCGCTGCTGCTCCGCCTGGCCCGCAAGTCGCTCGGCGCCTCCGGCGTGCCCGAGGCCGCCGACGTGCTCAAGGAGCTGGCCGACCGCACCGGCGAGACGGCGAGCATCGGCCTGCGCCGCGGCGACGACGTCCTCGTCGTGCTGTCGGTGCCCTCGACCCGGCCGCTGCGCTACACCGGCCGGCCGGGGGAGCGGGTCCCGCTACTGGAGTCCGCGATCGGCGCCGCGATCGTCGCGTTCGGCGCCGACCCGCTCGACGAGGCCGCCGCCGTGCTCACCCGGTCCGGACACGGCAGCCCCGAGGCGTGGCTGGCCGAGACCGACCTGCTCGCCACCCAGTTCCGTGGCTACGCGGTGCTCGACGACCCGCACGACGAGGCGCTGCGGGCGGTGGCGGCACCGGTCGTCGCCGCCGGTGACGTGGTGCGGATGGCCGTCGAGATCCAGGGCCCGGCCAGCCGGCTGCCCGAGAACGCCCTCGACGGGCTCGGCGCGCTCGTCCGGTCCGCGGCGGACGCACTGGAGGGCCTGCCGGTGTCGATGGCGTTCGGGGAGTTCTGAACCGGTCGCGGAACCGGTCGCGGAACCGGTCGTTTCTGGACACGTGTCCGTACATTGCGCACTGCGGAAGTGTGTCCCGCATCCCGCAAAACCGCTGTTGACGGGCCTGTTCGTCGCTCCTTACGGTGGTGTCACCGGATCGGGGAAGGAGGACGGATCGTGGCTGCCGAGCGTGACGAGATCGTGGTGTCGCCGAACCACGTCGTCTTCGACCTGCCCGAGCTCGTCGCGGTCTCCGAGGGCCTGTTCGCCGAGGCGGGCCTGACGGTCCGCTTCGAGGACGCGGCCGACCGGTCCGCCGACGCCCTGCGCAACCCGGCCGTGCGGCACAAGGAGTCGCAGTTCTCCGCGTCCCGCGCCGACGTCTACAACGTCTGCGAGTGGGGCGGCATCGACCGGCTGGAGCGCGACGCCCGCGGTGGCCGGATCGGGCACCTGCGCGCGGCCGTCGTCGCCCAGGCACTGGTCAGCCTCGATCCCGACCTCAACGAGCCGCACGACGTCGCCGGCGTGCCGGTGTCGATCAACGAGTACACCGGGTCGCACTACACCGCGCTGCACCTGCTGGAGGGCACCGTGCCCCGGCAGCGGATCACCCTGGTGCACGGCGGCCGCCCGGTCGACCGGCTCGACGCCCTGCTCGCCGGCGACTCCCGCGCGACGATGCTGATGGAGCCGTTCCTGTCCGCTGCGCTGGTGCGCGGCGCGCACGTGCTCGGCACCTACGCCTACCGGGGCTCGCAGGTCGTGGCCCCGCACCTGACCGCGGAGCAGCAGGAGGCCTACCGCGGCGCGGTGAACCGGGCCGTCGACCTGATCAACGCCGACCGGGACCGCTGGGCGCCGCTGGTCGCCGCCGAGGCCGGTGACCGGCTCGACCCGGCCGACCTGCGCCGGGACCACTACCGCTACACGCACATCGTCCCCTTCACCGAGCGGCGCTTCACCGAGACCTACGCCTGGATGCGCTCCTGGCGGCTCACCGACGGCCGCTCCGGCTACGAGACCCTGAAGGCGCTCCGATGACGGGCGCCCGGCCCCGGCTCCTCACCAGCCGTCGCCACATCGACCTCTGCCTGATCAACGGCGGGACCTGTCCGGGCCTGCTGCCCTCCTGACACCCGGGCCACCAGCGCCCACTCCCACCCGGCCGCGCCGTGCGCGTCGCCGGCCCTCGCCGCGCGCCCGCGCGGACCCACCCCTCCCACGGAGCCCCCGCATGCCCGCACGCCCCCTGACCACCGACCGGCGCACCGTCCTGCGCGCCGCCCTGTTCGGCGCCGCCGGCCTGGCCGTCGGCCCGCTGCTCGCCGCCTGCGGTGGCGGCGGGGCCACCGGGCGGGTGAGCGCCCGGGTCGAGGACTCCGGCGGCGGCACCGCCAGCTCGGTGATCCGCCCGATCGCCGAGCAGAACGGCTTCCTCGCCGACCTCGACTTCTCCTACGTCGCGGGGACCGGCCCGGGCGACGTCCAGAACAAGCTGCTCTCCGGCGCGCTCGACGCCGCCAGCTTCGGCCCGCTCGGCGCGGTCGTCGCCGCCGAGGCCGGCTCCGACGTCGTGCTGTTCTCGCTGAACCTCAACAACCACGTCCGCTGGCTGGTGCCGGAGAACAGCCCCTTCCGCACCCCGGCGGACCTGCGGGGCAAGCGGATCGCGATCCCGCCGAACAACAGCGACGCGTTCCGGTCCACCCAGCTCGCCGCCGCCGTCAACGGCACCGATCTGAACGCCGAGTACGAGCTGTTCCCGGGCGCCGTGCTGGCCGGTCTCGCCCTGTTCGACCGCGGCGACGTCGACGCCATCGTCACCATCGAGCCCAACGCGACCCGGCTGGTCGGCCGCGGCGCGCGGCAGATCGCCACCGTCGGCGAGCTGTGGGCACAGGGCACCGGCGAGGACCCGAACTCCCTGATCCTCAACGGCCAGGGCGCGCTGCGGGAGTTCGTCGACGGGAACGCGCCCGCCGCCCGCGCCGTCGCCGACGTGCGGCTCCGGGTGCACGAGGTCATCCGGGAGCGGCCCGCCGTCCTCGCCGAGCTGCACGAGGCGTACGGCATCCCGGCCGAGGAGCGCGCGGCGATCGCGTTGCTGCCCGAGCGGCTCCGCGACGTCTACCCGGTCGAATGGGGTGCGACGGCGTTCGCGAACCTGCAGCGCCAGGTCGAGATCGCCCAGCGGGTGGGACTGGTGAAGGCCGTGCCGGCGCAGCAGCCGTGGACCGAGCTGGGGGCCCCGTGAGCACCGGAACCGAGTCCCGCACCGGCATCGGGAGCGACACCGGCACCACCCCCGGACCCGTCGCCGGTACCGGCAGCGGCCCGGCGGCCCCGCCGGTGCGACGACGGCGGGTCCTGCGGGCCGTGGGCCCGGCCGCGCTGTTCGTCGTCCTCGCGGCGGCGGGCTGGCAGCTCATGGCGGTCGTGGTCGACTCGGTCCTGGTCCCGGGTGTCGGTGACATCGCGGGCGAGCTCGCCGGGATCGTCGTCGACGGCTCGTTCGCCCAGGAGCTCGGCATCACCGTGCTGCGGGTCGCGCTCGGCTTCGCGCTGGCCTTCGTCGTCGCCGTCGCGGCCGGGATCGCCATGGGGCGCAACGAGTTCGTGCAGCGGTTCGGGGAACCCGCCGTGCTGCTGGGGCTGACCATCCCCGGCCTGGTGTGGGCGTTGCTGTGCGTCATCTGGTTCGGCGTCGGGCTGGCCAACCCGGTGATAGCGGTCGCGCTGTCGTCGGCGCCGGCCCTGGCGCTGACGATCTACCAGGGCGTGCGCTCGGTCGACCCGGACCTCCTGGAGATGGCGCACGTCTACCGGTTCTCCCGCACCACCCGGCTGCGCAGGCTCTGGCTGCCCGCGCTGGCGCCGTCGCTGTTCGCCGGGGCCCGCCTCGGCCTGTCCCTGGGCTGGAAGGTGATCGTGCTCGTCGAGGTCTTCGGCATGTCGTCGGGTGTGGGCTACCAGCTCAACAACGCCTTCGCCGAGCAGAACGTCGCCGCCGTCCTGGCCTGGACGCTGCTGTTCGCGGTCATGGCGGTGCTGGAGTACGGCGTCCTGCAGGGGCTCGAACGGCGCGCCGGCCGCTGGCGGAAGGCGGTGACGGTGTGAGCGAGCTCGCGCGCGAACCGTCGGTGCGGAGTGCCCCCGCCACCACCGCGATCCGGCTCGACGGGGTCGGCAAGACCTTCGTCGACGCCCGCACCGGTGCCCCGCAGACCGTCCTCGACGACTTCTCCCTCACCGTGTCCGAGGGCGAGCTGGTCGCGCTCGTCGGCGCCTCCGGGACCGGCAAGACGACCCTGCTGCACGTCGTCGCCGGTCTGACCACACCCGACCGCGGCACCGTCGAGGTCGGACACCCGCGGCTCGGCGTCGTGTTCCAGCAGCCCCGGCTGCTGGACTGGCTGCCGGTCCGGCAGAACGTCGTCCTGGCACTGGAGGCGGCGGGGCTGGACCCGGACGCCGCCGACGCCGTGCTCGAGGCCGTCGGTCTGACCGCGTACGCCGGGTCGTACCCGAGCGTGCTCTCCGGCGGGCAGCGGCAGCGGGTCGCGGTGGCCAGGGCGTTCGCCGTCGAGCCCGATCTCGTGCTGCTCGACGAGCCGTTCAGCGCCCTCGACGAGCTCACCGCCCGCAAGCTGCGGCTACTGCTGCAGGAGCTGTGGATGAGCCGTCCGCGCACCGGTTTGCTCGTCACCCACAACCCTCTCGAGGCGGCGCTGCTCGCCGACCGCGTGATCGTCCTGGCCGGGCGCCCCGCCCGGGTCGCCGCCGAGCACCGGATCGAGCGGGACCGGCCGCGTTCGGCCGAGGACCCGTACCTGTTCGACCTGCACACCCGCATCGTCGCCGCGCTCGCGTGAGCGGCGCGAATCAGCACCGCGCTCGCGTGAGCGGCGGCCCCACCGGAAGGAATCCGAATGACCGTGTCAAGCCGCGATAGCGGGTTGTGGTGCGGTGATGGTGAACATCCTCCGGTCACGCAGCAGGGCCCACAGGACGTCGACCAGGCGTCTGGCCAAGGCGAGCAGAGCCTGGGTATGAAGCATTCTTTCGCTGCGTTTGCGCTGGTAGAAGGCCCGGGACGGGCCATTGACCTTGAGGCTGGACAGTGCGGCCATGTAGAACACTCGCCGCAGGCGGCGGTTGTAGCGTCGTGGGCGACGCAGGTTCCCGCTGATCCGGCCGGAGTCCTGGGGCACCGGGACGAGTCCGGCGTAGGAGGCCAGCCGCCCTGGAGAGGTGAATCCGCCCAGTTCAGGGCCGACACCGCCGTGGGTGGCGGTGAGGAACTCCGCGCCCAGGATGGGTCCGAGACCGGGCAGCGACTCGATGATCGCCGCGTCCGGGTGGGAGCGGAACACGGTGGTGATCAGCTTGTCGGTGTCCTTGATCTCCCGGTCGAGTTCCAGCAGTCGTCGGGCCAGGCCGGCAACAAGGATCGCGGTCCGCGTCTCGCTGGGCAGTGCCACGGTCTGGGCGTGGGCGACCTCGACCGCGGTGGCGGCCATCGCAGCAATACCCGGTGCCCACGCCCGATGGGCACGCAGGTACTCGATCACCCCTGCCTCGCCGGCGTCCCGGAGGGCCTGGGGTGTCTGGAACCCGGTGACCAGCACCAGAGCGCTGCGGGTGGAATAGTCGAATGCCGCCTCGAGACCGGGAAAGATCGACCCGAGCAGGTCACGCAGCCGGTTGACCCCGCGCACCCAGTCGGCCATCAGGTCCTCGCGATGGGCCACGAGCCGGGCCAGTTCGGCAGTGGTCTCATCAGTGGCGGTGACCGTGGTGAGGTCGGCGCCGCGCATGCGGGCGGTCTCGGCGATGACCTTCGCGTCACGGGCGTCGGTCTTGGCCTCGCCCCGGAACACGCCGCTCATCCGGTCGACGACCCGACCGGGGACATAGACCACCTGCTGGTCGGCCGCGGTGAGGACCACCTGCAGCAGCGCCGCATAGCTGCAGGTCAGGTCGATGGCCCACCGCACGTCCTGGGCCGCTTCCGCAGCGCGGGCCAGCAACGCCTCGATCGCGGCCTGGTCGTTGCTGACCTTGCGGGAGAACACCACCTTGCCGTCGGTATCGATCGCGCACGCATGGTGCGTCCTCTTCCCGACGTCGATCCCGATCCAGATCACTGGCCGTTGCGCCACGCGCAGGCTCCTGTCGTTGCAGGTCACGCCCGTGGACAACCCGCCATCAGGTCCCTAATCAGCGACGGTCCGCACAGATCCGAATCAGTGGCCAGGCCTGTCCAGCACGACGGGGCGGCCATTCCTTCCGAGCCACCGAAGCGACAACACCTCATCAGCCACACCCCGTCGTCCCGGGCATCCGGGGCACCAACCCCGAACACCTACGACCTTAGGGAACATGACATGACCGAGCGTCCGAAGGTCACCATGGAGCTGCTCTCCCTGGTGTTCTCACTGCCCCAGCTCGTCGCCCAGGACGAGGGCTTCTTCGCCGACGAGGGCGTCGACGTCGAGTTCGTCACCAAGGCCTACGCCGACGCCGGGGTCTCCCCGCTGGAGGACCACCAGCTGCTCAGCGCGTTCGGGCAGACGAAGTCGCACTTCGAGAGCGGCGAGGCATCGCTGTACCGGGCCTGCGAGTGGGGCCAGGTCCGGCGGGCCCAGGACACCACGGTCGGCGGCCGGGTCGTGTCCAAGCGGGCCGCCGTGAACGGCCAGGCGATCATGGTCCGCGGCGACCACCCGGCGACCCACCCGCAGGACCTCGCCGGCGTCACCGTGGCGGTGAACTTCCACCACGGCTCGCACTACGTCGCCCTGCAGACCCTGGAGGGCTTCCTGCCCCGCGAGGAGATCACCGTCGCGCACTACGGCGGGCCGCAGGTCCGGTTCGAGGCGCTGCGCGACGGCACCGTCGAGGCCGCCGCCCTGATGGAGCCGTGGATCACCCTCGCCGAGAAGCAGGGGTACAAGGTCCTCGCCGAGGCGTTCTACGTCGGCGCCGAGATCGCGAGCCCGCAGGTCGACGAGGACACCTACGCCCGGATCAACCGCGCGGTCGTCCGGGCCGTCGCGAAGATCAACGAGGACCCGCGGCCCTACCTGCACCACCTCACCGCGGAGATCCCGGCGGAGCTCGGCTCCGTCGAGCCGCACGAGATCCCGCTGGGCCGGCTGCGCTACGTCGACCCGGCGCCGTACCCGGAGGCGCAGTTCCAGCGCACCTACGACTGGATGGTGTCCTGGGGACTCATCTCCGACGACCGGACCTTCGATGCGCTCGTGAAGAACCTGGTGGATGTCTGACGGGGCGACCGCCGTCGCGCGGCCACGCCCGGGTGTCCGGGCGTGGCCGCTCTATGTCGGCGGCTTCCTCGGCCCGTACGCCAGCACCATGGTCACGCCGATGGTGCACGAGGTGGCGGTGGGGCTGCGTACGACACCGGAGGTCGCGGCCGCGGCCGTGACCACCTACATGTTCCCGTTCGCCGCGGTGATGCTGGTGTCCGGCACGCTCGCCGAGCGCTGGGGGCGGGCCCGCACCATGCAGCTGTCGCTGATCGCGTTCGTCGTCGCCTGCGCGTGCTGCGTGCTGGCCCCGACGATCGAGTGGTTCCTCGCCGCACGGGCGCTGCAGGGCGTCACCAACGCCTTCACGACCCCGCTGCTCGTCGCCGCGATCACCGATCTGGTGCCGCGGGCCGGCCTGGGGCGGGCGCTCGGGTTCTTCGCCGGGATGCAGGCCGCCGGGCAGGCGGCGAGCCCGCTGGTGTCCGGGCCGTCGGCGGTGCTGGACTGGCGGCTGGCGTTCGCGTTCCCCGCGCTGGTGGCGGTCGTGCTGGCGGTGCTGCCCCCGACGATGACGGCGGGCCCGCGCCCCACCGGCCCGCCCCCGGTACGGGCACTGCTGAACCGGAACCTGGCGCTCGCCTGCGCGTTGTCGTTCCTGTGCTACTTCGCGGCGGTGGGCCTCACCGTGCTGGCGATCCTGCGGGCCGAGGAGGACTTCGGGCTCGGCCCGTGGCAGCGCGGGGTGCTCGCGGCGGGGTTCGGCGTCGCCGGGCTGCTCGCGGCGCCACTGCTGGGCCGGCGGCTCGACGCGCTCGGCCCGTGGCGCACCGGGGTGCTGATGAACCTGCTGCTCGCCGTCGGCCTCGTGGTCGCGGCGCTGGGACCGTCGGTGCTGCTGCTCGGGCTCGGGGTCGCCGCCGTCGGCGTCGCCGTCACCGGGCTGCGGACCACGGTCAACGCGATCGCCGCGACCAGCACGGACGGGAACCGGGCGGGGGCGGCGTCGCTGGCGCTGTCGTTCCAGTTCTTCGGCGGCGCGCTGGCGCCCCTGGTGTGGGTGCCGTTGCACGCCGCGGCCGGCGGCCTCGGCTTCGCCGCGACGGCACTGGCACCGCTGGTGGGTGTGGGCCTGGCGGCCCGTGAGTGGTTATCGCGGTCAGGACCGCGATAACCACTCACGAGCCGGAGGCCCTCGCCCCGGCCGACCAGGCGTAGGGCAGGTCGGCGTCGTTGAGCAGGTGGTCCCCGACGGCCTGCAGCTTGTAGATCAGCGGGTTGTGCACCGAGATCGTGCGGGCGTTGCGCCAGTGCCGGTCCAGGCGCAGCCCCTCGGAGGTGATCGAGGCGCCGCCGACCTCGAACAGCTGGGTCGTGGCGTCGAGCACCGACGGGATGATCACCGCCTGGGCCCGCGCCACGTCGAACTCGACCCGGTCCAGCTGCGCGGGGTCGTCGCCGCCGGCGGCGAACAGCCGGTCCAGCCGGCCGGCGACGTCCTCGACGAGCGTGCGCGCCGCGTACGCGGTCGACGACAGCCGGCCGATCACCTGCTGCACCAGCGGATCGTGCCGGGGCAGGTCCGCCGGGGCGTGGGTGAAGGTGCGGGTGCGGTCCCGGACCCAGGCCGCGACGTCGTCGGTCGCCCGCTGGGCGATGCCGGCGAGCACGGACAGCTGCACCAGCTGCAGGTACGACGTGCCCCAGGTCCGCCCGGCCGTCCCGTAGCCCGGTCCGAGCACGCGGTCGTCGGGGACCGTGACGCCGTGGAACTCGGTGGTGCCGCTGGCGGTCAGGCGCTGCCCGAAACCGTCCCAGTCGTCGTGCTGGGTGATGCCGTCCGCGTCGGCGTCCACGAGCACCGACACGCGCTCGCCGTCGCGGTCGGCGGCGACCAGGATGTGGTCGGCGTACAGGCTGCCGGTGCTGTAGTACTTCGTCCCGTCGAGCCGCAGGTTCCCCTCCGTGCCGGTCAGCGTCGTCCGGTACCGGTCGATCGCGCCGACCCCGGGCTCGCTGATCGCGTTGCCGACGAGCACGCCGTCGGCGACCGCCCGCAGCCACCGCTCCCGCTCCGGGCCCGGCTCGGCGAGCAGGTGGTCCTCGACGAAGTACCAGTGCACGCGCAGCGCCTGCGGCAGGTTCGACTCGGCCGCGGCCAGGTCGACCAGCAGCCGGAACAGCTGGCGCACCGAGGCCCCGTGACCGCCGAGCCCGACCGGCACCCGCAACGCCCCGAAGCGGGCGGCCCGCAGCGCGGCGACCTCGTCGTGGGCCAGCGAGCGGTCCTGCTCGCGTCGCACGGCGCCCTCGGCGATCCGGGCGAGGACGGGGGCGAACAGCTCGTCGAGCTGCTCGTCGGTGGGGGCGGGTGCGGTGTGGGCCGTGGTCGTCACGGGAGGTCCTCTCGACGGGGATGGCACCGGCGGGCGACGCGCCGGGGAGCGTGGTCACGGCCGGTGGGCGCACGGTGGCGCGGGGACGGGTGCGGACACGCCGGGGTCCACCGGGGTGGTGCCGCGATGCGCGTCGCGGGAGCCGGACCGGTCAGCGGCGACACAGCGCGGACGCCACGCGCGCGAGCTCGATGTGCCCCCGCGTGGTCAGCGGTCCCGGGCCGGTCATGCCCGCGACGGTAGCCGCCGTGATCGGGGAACCCAAGGTGTCGCCGTCGTCGTTCTGCCTGGTGGGAGGGGTGTTCGGACACCCGGGCCGGCCGTGTGGGTGGTCGTCGTCAGTCGGCACGGGTCGCCGCGTCCTCCGTCACGGCCCGTACGACGCCGGTCGGTACGGCCCGCTCCCCGGGCCGGTAGGTGACCGCCCGCAGGTCGCCGGTGAACCGGAACACCCCGCGGCGCCGCCGCAGCTCCCAGGACACCGGCCCGCGGGCGTCGCGGCCCACCGAGATGCCGGTCCACGGTGCCATCCCGGTCAGCGCCCACCGGTCGCGCAGCTCCGTGACCGGCGCACCGTCCGCGGAGACGGCGAGGTGCCAGCGCAGGTCCGCGGTGGCGGTGACGGCCAGCGTCACCGAGCGGACGCCGTCCGGCACCGGTCCGTACGCATTCGACACCCGGCCACCGGAGTTGTGCAGCAACAGGATCTGCCCGTCCTCGACGGCGACGAGGTAGCCGCCGAACGCGTCCCCGTGCGCGACCAGGACACCCTCGTCGCCGGCGGCGAGTCCGCCGAGCTCGATCCCGGCCTCGAACGACCGGAACGCGATCAGCTGCGCGGACCGGTAGCGCTCCAGCACCGGTGTCCCCGCGAGGATGCGCACCGGCTCGGCCAGCCGGGCCTCACCCGGCCGCCGGACGGCGAGATCGGCCCGGTCGAGCAGCGGGAACACCGAGTTCGCCCAGGCCGCCTCCTCCCACGCGGCGGCGAGCTCGGCGACCCGCTCCGGGTACGTCGCGGACAGGTCGTCCAGCTCGGCGGGGTCGGTACGCACGTCGTGGAGCGCCCAGACCGGGGCGTCGATGTCGGCGCCCGGCTCGTGCCGTGCCAGGAGCTTCCAGCCGTCGCGGTAGTAGCCGCGGTGGCCGCCCATCTCGGCGTACTGCTCGCGGTGCGGGCTCACGTCGGTCTCGCCGCGCAGGAACGCGCCGAGGTCGGTGCCGTCCGGCTCCACGGTGGGGACGCCGGCCCGCTCGGCGAGCCACTCCACCCCGGCCAGCGCCAGCAGCGTCGGGGCGAGGTCGGTGACGTAGGTGTAGTCGTGGCGCAGCCCGCCCGACGGCGGCCCGGCCGGCCAGGAGACCAGCAGGGGTACCCGCACCCCGCCGGCGTAGGTCTGTCCCTTGTAGAAGCGGAACGGCGTGTTCGAGACCTGCCCCCAGCCACGGGGGTAGTGCACCCCGAGCTCCTCGGTGCCGATGAGCGCCTCGTCGTGGTCGACGTCGTGCTCCCAGTCCGCCGGCACCGGGTGGTGCACGAACCGGGTGAGGTAGCTGCGGGTGCCCTCGGCACCGCCCTCCGCGGTGGCGCCGTTGTCCGAGGTGAAGACGATGATCGTGTCGTCGAGCTCGCCGAGCGACTCCAGCAGTGCGGTGATCCGGCCGAGCGAGGCGTCCACCCCGGACACCATCGCGGCGTAGACCTCCATGTAGCGGGCGTAGCGGCGCCGCTCGTCGTCGGTCAGCGAGTCCCAGGCCGCGACGTCGTGGCCGGGCTCGGGGTTGCGCGGAGCCTGCCGGGTCCCGGGCGGGAACAGTCCCCGCTCGAGCTGGCGGGCGAACCGGGCCTCGCGGATGGTGTCCCACCCGGCGGCGTAGCGGCCCTCCTGCTCCGCGACGTCGGCGGCCGGTGCCTGCAGCGGCCCGTGCATCGCGACGTGCGCGAGGTAGAGCAGGAACGGCTTGGTCGCGTCGTGCGCACGCAGCTCGGAGACCATCGCGACCGCGCGGTCGGTGAGGTCCTCGGTGACGTGGTACCCGGGCGGGTACTCGTCGACGTCGAGGGCGTGCTCGTCGACGGTGACCTGGTTCGGGTGGAAGTAGGAGTTCAGGCCCTCCAGCGAGCCGTGGTACCGGTCGAACCCGCGCCGGGTCGGCCACGAGTCGCGCGGGCGCCCGGGAGCGAGGTTCGCGTCCCGGACCAGGTGCCACTTGCCGACGGCGAAGGTCGCGTACCCGCCCGCCCGCAGGCTCTCGGCGAGGGTGGCGACGTCGTCGCCCAGCTCCAGCCGCATGCCGGGGAACCCGGGATCGGCGTTGGCGACCCAGCCGAACCCGGCGCGGTGCGGGTTGAGCCCGGTGAGCAGCGCGGCCCGGGCAGGCGAGCAGAGCGGGGCGGTGTGGTGGTTCGACAGTGTCAGGCCCCGCGCGGCGAGCCGGTCCAGGTGCGGGTGGGGATCTCCGAGCCGAACGGGCCGATGTCGCTGTAGCCCATGTCGTCGACGACGACCACGACGACGTTCGGCCCGCGCCGCCGCGGCGGCTCCGGCGGCCACGAGCGGGTCGCGGTCGCGATGGTGCGGCCTCCGGCCCGTGAGTGGTTATCGCGGTCAGGACCGCGATAACCACTCACGGGGGGATCAGCTGGAGTAGTGCGACGCATCGCCGGTACGCACCACGCTCCGGGCACCGCTCGGCGAGACCGGGATGTCACCGGCCAGGGTGATCCGGCGCAGCGCGCGGTGGTGGTCGTCGTAGTCGGCGACGGCGTAGTGCTGGGTCGCGCGGTTGTCGAAGATCCCGAAGTCGCCCGGCTCCCAGTTCCACCGCACCGTGTTCTCCAGCCGGGTCACCCTGTCCTGCAGCAGGTGGAACAGGGCCTGCGACTCCTTGGAGTTGAGCCCGACGAACTCGCGGACGAAGTGCCCCAGGACCAGGGCCCGCTCCCCGCTCTCCGGGTGCACCCGCACCACCGGGTGCTCAGTCTCGTAGGTGGTGGAACGGAACTCCGCCCGGTACGCGGCGATCCGGTCGTCGGCGGCCGCGGTGTCGGCGTTCTCGGCGTGCGAGGAGTAGTCGTAGCTGTTGGTGTGCACCGCCCACAGCTCGTCGACGAGGTTCTTCAGCGGCACCGGCAGCGACTCGTAGGCGGCCGCGGTGTTCGCCCACACCGTGCTCCCGCCGTAGGGCGGCAGGTCGAGCGTGCGCAGCGAGCTGATCGCCGGGATCCGGTCGACGAAGGTGACGTCGGTGTGCCAGCTGTTGGCCTTGCTGCGGTCGGAGTCCACCGGGAGGATGTGCGTCTTCTCGCCGCGGACGGTGGGGTGCGCGATCGTCGGCTCGCCCAGCTGCGAGACGAACGCCAGGTGGGAGTCGTCGTCGAGGTGGTCCTGGCCGCGGAAGAACAGCACCTTGTGGCGCAGCAGCGCGGCGCGGATCGCGGCGACGGTCTCGGGCGCCAGGTCGCCACCCAGGCGGATGCCTTCGACGCGGGCGCCGATCCGCCCGCCGACGCGGCTCACCCGTGGCAGGACGGCGGTGGTCGGCTGGTCGGCCTGCAGTGTCATGGGGACTCCTCGGTTCGTGGAGGGATCACCCGGGGACGCCGTGCGCGGCGTCGGCGGGAGTGGCACGGGCGGGCGGGCCGGCCGTCCTCCGGCGGAGCGGAGGGGCCGGGGCGCCGCGGCCTCGCCTACGCCGTCGACGGTAGGAACGCCGGGCCCGGGGCGGCAACGGTTCGGCTCACCGGGATCGCAACCGGTACCGCGGAGGGTGTGCGACCGCGGTGTCAATGTGATCCCGGTACGTGATTCCAGGCGTCGACCACCGGTCGCGGCCGGTGCTAGCGTCCCCCGCATGAGTGACGACCGCGACCTCCCCGGGCTGCGGCCCGGCGTGCGTCGCGGCCTGGTCACCGCCGTGCTGCCGTACCTCGTGCTGCGCCGGCACGTCGACCTGTGCCGCACGGCCACCGCGCTCTGTCGGTCCTGCTGACCAGCTGACGGCTCCCCCTCCCGCGGAGCCCGTGCGGGGCTTCGACGCCACCGGAGCAGCTCCGGTCCCGTCGTAGGCGCTCGCGCTCGTGAGTGGTTGTGGCGGTCCTGACCGCGACAACCACTCACGGGGACCCACCACCCGCCGCCACGGCTCGCCCTCCACACCCCCCCGGGGCCGCAGAGGCCGACCCGTGCGCGGTGGCGGGCCGCGCCCACGAGGACCCCGCATGCCGCACCCCGCCACGGGATCGAAGGACCATCCGTCACCGACCGGCCCGGCCGTCTCCCGGGCCATCGCCGAGCGGGCCCGCACCGGCCGTCGTGCCGTCGTCCGGGCTGCCGCGCCCGAGCCCGTCACCGGGGCGGGCGTCCCGGCCGCCGCCGCGGTGCTCGGGGCGGTGCACCGGGCCGGCGCACCGTTCCGCGACGAGCTCGTCACCGCCACCGGGCTCTCGCACGCGACGGTGAACCGCCAGGTCGTCGCCCTCGTCGGGGCCGGGCTGGTGCGGGAGCGTCCGGACCTGGTCCGCCCCGGAACGGTCGGCCGCCCCCGGGTGCCGGTGGAGGTCGACACCGACCGGTTCGGCGTCCTCGGGCTGCACGTGGGACTGCACCGCACGACGCTCGCCGTCGGCGACCTGCGCGGCACCGTGCTGTCCGCGACCGACGTCCCCACCCCGCGCGACGAGGAGCCCGCGCAGGCGCTCGCCGGGCTGGCCGCCCGGCTGCGCCGGTTCGCCGCGCACCGGCCCGGGCGGACGGTGCTCGGCGTCGGGCTCGTCGTCGGCGGGCAGCTGTCCGGGGAGCGTGACCGGCTCGGCCATCCGCGGCTGGGCTGGGACCCCGCCCCGCTCGCCGAGATCGTCGACCGGGTCGGGCTGCCGGGGGTCGTCGTCGTGCCCCAGATCGAGGCGATGGCGGGGGCCGAGGCGCTGCTGTCCCCGCACGTCGACGAGGGCACCACCCTGCACGTCTACGCCCGTGAGGCGGTCGGCGCCGTCCTCACCGTCGACGGCCGGGTGCACGCCCCGTCCGGCGGCCCCGGGACCATCAGCCACCTGCCCGTCGGGGGGGGACGAGCCGTGCCACTGCGGCCGCACCGGCTGCCTGGAGGCCTCCGCCGGGGACTCCGCGGTCGCCGGTGCCGCCCACGCCGCGGGGGTGGTCGGCGCGCCCGTGATCGAGCAGGTGATCGCCGCGGCGGAGGGCGGCGACCGGCGTGCGCACGACCTGCTGGCCGCGCGTGCCCGGCTGCTGGGACGCGGCGTCGCCCTGGTCCGGGACGTGCTCAACCCGGACCGGGTGGTGCTGGCCGGGCAGGCGTTCACCGCCTACCGGCCCGGGCTCGCGCACGTCTCGGAGAGCTTCTCGCGGGCCACCGCGCTCCCCCCGATCAGCCTGCAGGCGGGCACCTTCGGCCACGCGCTGCAGGCGGTCGCCGCCTGCACCGCGGGCCTGCGCCCGATCTACGCCGACCCGCTCGGCACCGTCCGCCGCGCCGCCGCCCGCCACGCCACGGGCACCGGACCCACCACCGTCCCGCCGCAGAGCCGCGGCCCGGAACCGACCACCTCCCGAGAGGCCGCACGATGACCCCCGAGCTCCTGCACATTCCCGCCTTCGACCGGAGGAGCCTGCTGCGCGGGCTCGGCCTCGGCGCGCTGGCCGTCGCGGGCCTGACCGGCTGCTCCTCGGCGGTCGGCGAGCAGCGGGCCGCCGCGGGCGCCGCCGCCGCGAACCCGGTCCGCGGCGGGACGCTCGCGCTGGCCGCGCGCACCGACCTCGTCCCCGGGAACTTCTTCACCAACACCGTCGACGGCGTCACCGTCACGATCGGCCTGGTCTACGACACGCTGATCCGCTACCCGAACGACCGCGTCGAGCCGCAGCCGCGGCTGGCGACGTCGTGGGAGCTCGCCCCGGACGGCCGCTCGCTCACCCTCCAGCTGCGCGACGACGTCTTCTTCCACGGCCGCGACGGCGCCCGGGGACGGCCCTTCACCTCGGCCGACGCCGAGTTCTCGCTCCGCACCTACGCCGATCCGAGGTGGACACCGCAGCTGCGGAGCACCGCGGCGGCGATCACGTCGTACGACACCTCGGACCCGCACCGGATCGTCCTCGGGTTCGCCCACCCGCTGTCGAACGTGTTCGACCTGCTCGACACCGTCCCGATCGTCGACTCGGAGACACTCGACCAGCTCGGCCGCGGCGAGGCCTTCATCGGCACCGGACCGTTCCGGTTCGAGTCGTGGACCCCGAACACCTCGATCACCTACGTCCGCAACGAGCACTACCGCGATCCCGGGCGGCCCTACCTCGACCGCGTCGAGCTGACGATCGCGAGCGACGCCCAGGCGTTGCTGGCCGGCATCCGGTCCGGCCGCTACGACGTCGTCAACGGGCTGCCGTTCCGCGACGTCGCGACCCTCGACGCCACCGACGGCTACCACGCCGTCACGCTCACCGGCGCCGAGCTCCAGACCTACGTCGGCGCCAACGTCACCGCACCCGGCCTGTCCGACGTCCGGGTCCGGCAGGCGATCGCGTACACCGTCGACCGGCAGCGCGTCGTCGACGAGGTGCTGCGCGGCTCCGGGTACGTGGCGAACCTGCCGTGGCCGCGCTACTCACCGGCGTTCGACGAGTCCCGCAACGCCACCTACGGCCGCGACCTCGACCGCGCCCGCGCGCTGCTGGCCCAGGCCCCGCCGGTCCCTGCGGTGCCGCTGACGTTCCAGGCCAAGCACCCCGTGCACGAGCCGGTCGCGCAGATCGTGCAGTCGAACCTCGCGGAGGTCGGTGTCACGGCCACGCTGCAGCCGGTCGAGGCCGCCCAGTTCACCAAGCAGCTGATCGGGGCGCAGTTCCCCGGGCTCTGGACGACCTACCACTCGTGGGCGCAGTACACGCCGTCGACGCTGACCGTCAGCGCCTACCCGTTCAACGCGCAGAAGAACGCGTCGAACTTCGTCTCGCCGGCGTACCGGCAGGCGGCCGAGACGGCGTGGAAGCTCCCCGGCACCGACACCGCGGGCCTGGACCGCGCCTACGACGCCCTGAGCGCGCAGCTGCTGGAGAACCTCTTCCTGATCGAGCTGGGCGTGGTGCTCAACCAGTACGTCGCCGCCGACCGCGCGCAGGGCGTCGCCTGGAGCAAGCGTTCCGAGATCGACCTGACCGACGCGTTCAAGGCCGGGTGACCGGATGCTGCGCTACGTCGCGTCCCGCCTGCCTTCCGCGGCCGCGGTCCTGCTCGTCGCCTCGGTACTGATCTTCGGTCTGCTCAGGCTGGTGCCCGGCGACCCCGCGACCACCCTCGCCGGCCCGGACGCCTCGCCGGAGGCCGTCGAGGCGATCCGCACCTCGCTCGGCCTGGACCTGCCGGTGTGGGAGCAGTACGTGGCCTGGCTCGGGTCCCTGCTCACCGGCGACCCCGGCCGCTCGTACCTGATCGGCGGCGAGATCGGCGAGCTGGTGACCGCCGGGCTGACCAACACACTGGTACTGGCGGCCGCGGCCCTGGTGCTCGCCGTCGCCATCGCGCTGGTCGTCGGGATCGGTGCGGTGCTGTCCCGCTCGCGCTGGGTGGACACGGTCGTCACCGGCGTCACGACGGCCGCGCTGGCGCTGCCGCCGTTCGTCACCGGGGTGCTGCTCGTACTGGCGTTCGCGGTGACGCTGCCGGTGCTGCCGTCCGGCGGCGTCCCGCCCGACGGGTTCGCCGCACGCCCGGACATCACCGCCCAGTACCTGGTCCTTCCCGCGCTCTGCCTGGCGCTGCCGGTCGCCGGTGCGATCAGCCGGTTCCTGGTCGAGGCCCTGCGGACCGAGCTCGGCAGGCCCTACGTGCTGACCGCGCGGGCGCTGGGCGTCCCGCGCCGGCGGATCGTGCTGGCCCACGCCCTGCCCGCGGCACTGCCCTCGATGCTCACCGCCCTCGGGATCCAGGTCGGCAACCTGCTCGGCGGCGCCGTCCTGGTCGAGGCGATCTTCACCTGGCCGGGGCTCGGGCAGCTGGTCGAGCAGGGGATCAGCCGCCGCGACTACCCGGTCGTGCAGGTCCTGCTGCTGTTGTCCGTCGCGGTGTTCGTCGCCGTCCAGCTCGTCACCGACATCCTGCACGCGGCCCTGGACCCGCGCGTCCGGATCGGAGGGAACGCATGACCGTCACCGACCCCACCGCGCCGCCGGTCGCGGCACCGCAGGCGCCGCCCGGCACCGCCACCGACCCGGCCGCCCCCCGCCGGCCGCACCTGCTCCGCGTGCTGGTGCACGGGCGCGGGCTGGTCGGCACCGTGCTCGTCGGCGTCGTCGTGCTGGCCGGGCTCGCCGCGCCGCTGCTGGCGCCCTACCCGCCGCTGGAGCAGATCCCGGGCGCGAACCTGGTCGGGCCGTCGTGGGCGCACTGGCTCGGCACCGACGAGGTGAACCGGGACGTGCTGAGCCGGACCCTGTTCGGCATCCGGGCGAACCTGGAGATCATCGCGGTCGCGGTGCCGGTCGGCGCCGTCCTCGGTTCCCTGGTGGGACTCGTGTCGGGGCTGTCGTCGGCCGTCGACGTCGTCGCACAGCGCACCTTCGACGTGCTGCTCGCCTTCCCGGTGCTGATCCTGGCCATCGCGCTGGCCGCGGTGCTCGGCCCGGGCGCGACGGCCGTCGTCGTCGTGATCGCGGTCGCCGAGATCCCGATCTTCGGACGGCTGGTGCGCGGCGCCGCGCTGGCCGTGCGCGAGATGCCCTACGTGGAGGCCGCGACGGTCGTCGGGGCCGGCCGGTGGTGGGTGCTGCGCCGGCACGTCCTGCCCAACGCCGCCGAGCCCGCCGGCGTGCAGGTGGCGGTGTCGCTGTCCGTCGCGGTCTTCGTGGAGAGCGCGATGAGCTTCCTCGGCATCGGGGTCCGGCCACCGGACCCGTCGCTCGGTTCGATCATCGCCGGGTCGGTGCTCTACCTCGACGTGAACCCGGGCATGGCGCTCGGGCCGCTGGTCGTGGTGACCCTGCTGGTGCTCGGCTTCCTGCTCGTCGCCCAGGCCCTCGCGGCGGGACGGCGGGTGGCCGGATGACCCCCGTGCTCACGATCTCCGACCTCCGGGTCTCCTTCGGCGGGACGGCCGCCGTCGACGGCGTCGACCTGACGGTGCGGCGCGGCGAGGTCGTCGCGCTCGTCGGGGAGTCCGGCTCCGGCAAGACGCTGACCGCCCGCTCGGTGCTCGGACTCCTCCCGGGGACGGCGACGGCGACCGGCTCGGTCTCACTCGACGGCCGCCCGGTGCTCGGCGCCTCCGAGCAGGAGCTCGACGCGCTGCGCGGGTCGAGCGCCGCGATGGTGTTCCAGGAGCCGCAGACCGCGCTGAACCCGGTCCGGACCGTCGGGTGGCAGCTGGTGGAGGCGCTGCGGGCGACGTCCGCCGTCCCGCGGGCGGACGCCAGGGCCCGCGCGGTGGAGCTGCTGGAGCTGGTCGGGCTCCCGGAGCCGGAGCGCCGGGTGCGGGCCTACCCGCACCAGCTCTCCGGTGGGCAGAAGCAGCGGGTGGTGATCGCGCTGGCCTTGGCGGGCGAGCCGGACCTGCTGCTCGCCGACGAGCCGACGACGGCGCTCGACGTCACCGTCCAGGCCCAGATCCTCGACCTGCTGCGCGACCTGCGGGACCGGACCGGTGTCGGCGTCCTGCTGGTCACGCACAACATGGGCGTGGTCGCCGAGCTCGCCGACCGGGTCGTCGTCATGCACCGGGGGCGGGTCGTGGAGCAGCGGCCGGTGGCCGAGCTGTTCGCACGGCCGGCCACCGACTACACCCGCGAGCTGCTGGCCGCCGTGCCCTCGCTGGGGGACCGTCGCGCCGCGCCCCGGCCACCGGACGACCCGGCCCGCGGCGCCGGGGTCCGCGCAGCCGGCGCAGCCGACCGGCCCGGCCCGGCCGCGGATCCCACCGTGCCCGGGCCGCGCCCGTCCGGCCCCGACGGTCCGGTGCTCGCGCTGGAGGAGCTCTCGATCCTCTACCCGGCCCGGCGCGGCCGTCCCGCGTTCCGGGCCGTGCACGAGGTGAGCGTGGCCGTGCACCCCGGCGAGGTCGTCGGCCTGGTCGGCGAGTCCGGCTCCGGGAAGACGACGATCGGCCGGGCCGCGGTCGGGCTGCTTCCGGCCTCCGGCGGCCGCGTCCTGCTCGACGGCGCCGATCTCGCCCGGCTGCCGCGGGCCGCGCTGCGCCGGGCCCGGCGCGGGCTCGCGATGGTCCACCAGGACCCGGCGGCCTCGCTGGACCCGCGGCAGTCGGTGGGCGAGTCCGTCGCCGAGCCGCTGCGGGTGCACGGCACGCGTCCCGGCCCCGAGCTGGAGCGCCGGGTCGGCGAGCTGCTGGAGTCGGTGCGGCTGCCCCGGGCGTTCGCCGCCCGGCGGCCGGGGGAGCTCTCCGGCGGGCAGCGGCAGCGGGTCGCGCTGGCCCGGGCGCTGTCGCTGTCGCCGCGGCTGCTGATCGCCGACGAGCCGACCAGCGCCCTGGACGTCTCCGTGCAGGCCGACGTGCTGGAGCTGTTCGCCGGGCTGCAGCGCGAGCTCGGGTTCGCCTGCCTGTTCGTCAGCCACGACCTGGCCGTCGTCGAGCGGGTCGCGGACCGGGTGGCGGTCCTGCGCGCGGGGGAGCTGCTGGAGCTCGGACCTCCGGCGCAGGTCTTCGGCGCGCCCGCGCACGACTACAGCCGCCGCCTGGTGGACGCCGTCCCGCGGGTCCCGGCCCGGCCCTGACGGGTGACCGCCGGTGGCCCGCGACGGCGTGTGACCGATCGCGCGTGGAGGTTGCGCGGGCGGTGGTCGGCCTGTTGCGCTCGGGGGATGGGTGGGAGCGAGCTGACCCGCAGGCTGTGGGTCGATCTCGGGCGGGTGCACGCCCAGGGGTGTCGGGCGTCCTAGGACCCCGACATCGCCCGCACCCACCGGAAGGCCCCCTCCCGTGCCCGACGCACCCCTCACCATGCACTGGTTCCTGCCCACGATGGGCGACGGCCGCCACCTCGTCGGTGGTGGTCACGGCAACGCCACCGGCTCCGCCGGGACCATCCGCCCGGCCTCGATCGGCTACCTCGCCCAGGTCGCGCGGGCCGCCGAGCAGGCAGGGTTCACCGGGGCGCTCACCCCGACCGGGGCGTGGTGCGAGGACGCCTGGCTGACCACGGCCATGCTCGTCGCGCACACCGAGCGGCTGAAGTTCCTGGTCGCGTTCCGGCCCGGAGCGATCTCGCCGACCCTCGCCGCGCAGCAGGCGGCGACCTTCCAGCGGCACTCGGGCGGGCGGCTGCTGCTCAACATCGTCACCGGTGGCGAGTCCGCCGAGCAGCGCGCCTACGGCGACTTCCTCGACAAGGACGCCCGCTATGCGCGGACCGGCGAGTTCCTGTCGGTCGTGAACCGGCTGTGGCGCGGGGAGACCGTCGACCTCGACGGCGAGCACCTCCACGTCGAGCGGGCGTCGCTGTCCCGGCTGCCCGACCCGGTCCCGCCGGTGTACTTCGGCGGGTCGTCGCCCGCCGCGGGCGACATCGCCTCCGAGCACGCCGACGTCTACCTGACCTGGGGCGAACCGGTCGAGCAGGTCCGGGAGAAGGTCGGCTGGATCCGCAAGCTCGCCGCCGACCGCGGCCGCACCGTGCGGTTCGGGATCCGGCTGCACGTGATCACCCGCGACACCGCCGCCGAGGCGTGGGCGCAGGCGCAGAAGCTGCTCGACGCGCTCGACCCGGAGACGATCGCCGGCGTCCAGGCGGGACTGGCCGCGAGCGAGTCGGAGGGGCAGCGGCGGATGCGCGCGCTGCACAACGGGTCGACCGACGACCTGACCATCGCCCCCAACCTCTGGGCCGGGGTCGGTCTGGTCCGGGGCGGCGCCGGCACCGCGCTCGTCGGCTCGCACGCCGAGGTCGCCGACCGGATCACCGAGTACCACGACGCCGGCATCGACGAGTTCGTCCTCTCCGGGTACCCGCACCTGGAGGAGGCCTGGTGGATGGGGGAGGGCGTGCTGCCGCTCCTGCGCGAGCGCGGCCTCTGGGACCCGCCCCCCGGGACGGCCGTCGACTCCGAGTCGGCCCGGTCGGTGCCGTTCGCCGCCGACTACCGCCGGTGAGCTCCGCCGCACCCGCCGCGCCGCTGCACGACAGCCCCGCGGCGCGGCGGAAGGTCCTGGTCGCGTCGCTCGTCGGCACGACCATCGAGTGGTACGACTTCTTCCTCTACGCGACCGCGGCCGGGCTGGTCTTCCCGGCGCTGTTCTTCCCGTCGGACGACCCGACCGTCGGCACGCTCCTCGCGTTCGGCACCTTCGCCGTCGGGTTCGTCGCCCGCCCGGTCGGCGCGGTGATCTTCGGGCACGTCGGCGACCGGGTCGGTCGCAAGAAGACCCTCGTCGTCACGATGCTGCTGATGGGGGTGGCGACCGCCCTGATCGGACTGCTGCCCTCGTACGCGGCGATCGGCGTCGCGGCGCCGTTGCTGCTGGTCCTGCTGCGGATCCTGCAGGGCGTCGCCGTCGGCGGGGAGTGGGGCGGCGCCGTGCTCCCCGCCGTCGAGAACGCGCCGAAGGGGCGTCGCGGCCTGTACGCCAGCGTGCCGCAGATCGGCCTCGGGCTCGGCCTCGCACTGGGAACCGGCGCCTTCGCGCTGCTCGCCGAGTTCCTCGACGACGACGCGTTCCTGTCCTGGGGCTGGCGGTCGGCGTTCGTCGTGTCGGTGCTGCTGGTCGTCGTCGGCCTCGCGGTGCGGCTCACGATCCTGGAGACACCGGAGTTCCGCCGGCTCCAGGAGACCGGGACGACGACGAAGGTCCCCGCCGTCGAGCTGTTCCGCACCCGCGAGCACCGCCGCGGGCTCGGCACCGGCCTGCTCGCCCGCTGGGCCGAGGGCGCCGCGTTCAACACGTGGGGTGTCTTCGTCATCACCTACGCGGTGTCGACGGCCGGGGTGGACCGGGTGCTCGTCCTCGTCGCGGTGACGGCGGGCGCGCTGCTGATGGCCGTCGTGACCCCGCTCGCCGGGCTGCTCGCCGACCGGTACGGCCGCCGCGTCGTGTTCGGCACCGGGGCGGTCCTGTTCGGACTGACGGTGATCCCGTCGTTCCAGCTGGTCGGGACGGGTGTCGGCTGGCTCGTCGTGGTGGTGCTGCTGTTCCAGCTCGGCGTCGCGTACGCGCTGATGACCGGCACCCAGTCCGCGCTCTACGCCGAGCTGTTCGACGCCGACGTCCGCTACACCGGTCTGTCGCTCGTCTACCAGGTGTCGGGGATCTACGCCTCGGGCCTGACCCCGGCGATCCTCACCGCGCTGCTCGCCGCCGGTGCCGGGAGCCCCTGGCTCGCGGGCGGCTACCTGGCACTGACGGCGGTGATCAGCGTCGTCACGGTGTGGGTGATGCCCCGCTACATCGGCTGGCGTCCGGAGTGGACCCGCACCGAGCCCTGGTGAGCGCACCACCGCCGAGATGCGGCTCAGCGTCGGATGTCGATCACGACGGAACGCTGGGCCGCATCTCGGCGGGGACCGGTCGTGGGCGACCGGACCGGGCGGTGCGGTCAGGACCCGGCGGGGGCGCCGAGGTCCTCGATCGCGGAGCCGACGTCGACCCGGTTGCGGAGCACGCCGTAGTCGGAGTACCGGTCGGCCACCCCCTGCAGCTCGGCCGTCAGGTCCGGGGTCAGCGGCTCGGTGCTGCGCAGCGCCCGCTGCGCCATCAGGTCCGCGACGGCGGCCGGACGGTCGGTCAGCTTCGCGTAGATCGCCGCGTTCTCCTGCGGGTTCTCCCGGGCCCACTGCAGGGCCCGGGCGTAGCGCTGGGTGAAGTCCGTCAGCGCGGCCCGGGTGCCGGGGTCCTCCAGCGCCTCGGTGTTGGCGTCGAGGAACGTGAGCCCGGTGCCGAGCCCCTTCGCGTCCCGCAGGACGCGGGCGCCGGACTCCTGCTGGGCGACCGCGGTGTACGGGTCCCAGGTGGACCACCCGTCGATCGCGCCGGAGTTCATCGCGGCGGCCGCGTCGACCGGCTGCAGGAACGAGATGTCCACCTGGTCCGCGGGCACCCCGGCCTCCTCGAGGGCGCGCAGCAACAGGTAGTGCCCGATGCTGCCCTGGGTGGTCGGCGAGACCGTCTTCCCGCGCAGGTCGGCGACCGAGCGTACGGGCGAGTCCTTCGGCACGAGCAGCGCCAGGCCGCCCTGGCTGGGCGAGCGGGTCGCCGTGACGATCTTGATCCGGTCGGTGGAGGAGAGCGCGGTCAGCGTGGGTGCGTCGCCGGCGATGCCGACGTCGACCGCCTCGCTGCGCAGCGCCTCGAGCAGCGGGGCGGCGGCCGGGAACTGGGCCCACTCGACCTTGTAGGGGGTGCCTTCGAGCGCGCCGGACGCCTCGACGAGCGCCTGCTGGATCCCGGCCTGGTCACCGACCCGCAGTGTCACCTGCGAGAGGTCGGTGGGACCGTCGTCCGCGGCACCGCCGGAGCAGCCGGCGAGCACCAGGGCGAGCGCGGCGAGCAGGGCGGGGAGGGTGAGGCGGCGGGTCACGGGGTGGTCTCCGGATCGGTGAGGGGGGTGAGCGAGGGAAGGTTCACGACGATCCCCTCCTGGGTGCTGCGCGAGATGACGACGACGGCCGGGTGCTCCGGGTCAGGGTTCTCCTCGCGGTGCGGGACGAAGGGCGGGACGAACACGTGGTCGCCCGGCTCGGTCTGCAGCACGACCTCGCCGGTGCCGTCGTGGAAGACGAACCGCGGCCGTCCGCTGACCACGTAGATCGAGGTCTCCGCCTCGCCGTGGTGGTGGTCGCCGGAGTTCGTGTCCGGGGCGACGTGCGTCTCGCCGGTCCACAGCGTCGACGAGCCGACGGTGCGGCCGCTGACCGCCTCGCGGCGGCTCATCCCGCTGGTCTGGGCGGTGTCGCCGGACAGGTCGGCGCCGCGGACCAGGTGCACCCGGGCGTGGTCGGGCACGGTGGTGCCGAGGTCGGGGTGGAAGGAGTCGGTGCTCATCGGGCGGAACGCTCCAGGTCGGTGAGGGTGCGTGCGGTGAGGAACTCGGCGACCGTGCGCTCCAGGTCGGCCCAGAGCAGCGATGCCGGGCCGGTGCCGCGCAGGACGGCGACCGCGCCCTCGGTCGCGCGCACGACGTCGGCGACGGTGATCTCGCCGGCCCGGCGGGCGAGCCGATAGCCGCCCTCGCAGCCCCGCCTGCTCGTGACGAGCCCGGCGCGGCGCAGCTGCAGCATCACGTTCACCAGCGAGTTCAGCGGGACGCCCCGGGCACGTGACATCGCGTCGCAGGTGACGGTGTCGCCGTCGGCGTCGACCAGCTCGGCGAGCGCGGCCAGCGCGTGGTCGAGCCGGGCCGAGACGGTCAGCGGCGCGGCGCGGCGGGCCCGGGACCCGCCGGACGCCGGTGCGGGCGGTTCGGCGAACCGGGCGCCCTTGGCCAGCCGCTCCAGGAAGAGCACGAGCCGGGCCGCGACGATCCGGTGGAACTGGTCGTTCAGCACGTCGTGCACCCCGTCGGCGACGACGGCGACGTCGTCGGCGGGGCGGGCCAGCTCCCGGATCCCGGCGGCCGGGGTGACCGGGTCGGCGTCGCCGTGCAGCCACAGCACCGGCAGGTCGGGCAGTGCCGCGGCGGGTACCGGCGGCGGGGCCTCGGCGAGCGCGCCCCACCCGAAGTCCGGGTCGGCCTCGAGCACACCGCGGTGCACCGGGCAGGCGGTGCGGGCGTCGAGCTCGCCCTCGTGGTCCAGCGCCGGGGACGTGGCGGTGGGCAGCCCGGCCAGCACCAGACCGTCCGGCCGGACGGTGCCCGACGCGGCGAGCTCCCACGCCCGCAGCGCGCCGGTGTCGGAGCCGAGCAGCACCCGGGCGCCGGTCGCGCCGGCGAGGGCGTCGGCGTCGTCGCCGGCACCCGGACCGGGGACGGCGACGGTCCAGCCGTCGGACGCGAGGCGGCGGCCGAGCCGGGCGTAGATCCCGGGGTGCTCACCGCGCCCGGTCAGGACGGCGACGGTGCCGCGCGAGGTGCCCTCGGGCGCCCACACGGTCGCCGCGGCGGGTGCGGTGCGGCGGGGCGCGGTGGCGGGCCCGCTCACGCCGGGACCCCCTGCACGGCGGCGTCGCGGTCGAGCCCGCGGCGGGACAGCTCGGCACGGACGGCGGGCAGCAGCTCGCGGCCGTAGCGGCGGGTGTCGTCGATCGGGTCGTAGCCGCGGATCAGCAGGGTTGTGACGCCGATGCCGACGTAGTCGGCGAGCGCGGCGGCGACGGTGTCCGGGGTGCCGACCAGCGCCGTCGAGTTGCCCGCGGCGCCGGACGCGGCGGCGGTCGCCGTCCACAGGCAGCGGTCGTGCAGCTCGCCGGCCTCCGCGGCGGCGAGCAGCCGTTGCGAGCCGACGTTGGGCGGCGCACCGGCCTCGCGCATCCGGCTGCCGGTGAAGGAGCCGTGCCCGCCCTTCGCGGCGACGATCCCGTCCCGGACCGCGTGGGCGCGCGCCCACGCCTCCTCCTCGGTGTCGCCGAGGATCGGCCGGAACGACACGCTGATCCGCGGCAGCTCGGTGCGCCCGGCCGCGCGGGCGGCGTCGTGCACGCGGGTGATCTGTTCGGCCGTGCCCGCGAGGGGCTCGCCCCAGAGCGCGAAGACGTCGGCGTGTCGCCCGCCGACCCGGTAGGCGGCGTCGGAGGACCCTCCGAAGTAGAGGGGGATCGGGGCGAGCGGGCGGATCTCCTGCCGCACGCCGGCGGCCCGGTAGTGCTCCCCGGTGTGGTCGAACGCGTCCGACTCGGACCAGGCGCGGCGGAGGACGGACAGGTACTCGTCGGTGCGGGCGTAGCGCTGCTCCTTGTCGAGCCAGTCGCCGTCGCGCCGCTGGTCGGTGTCGCTGCCGCCGGAGATGACGTGCATCGCGACCCGGCCACCGCCCGAGAAGTGGTCGAGGGTGGCGTACTGCCGGGCGGCGAGGGTGGGCGCGGTGAACCCGGGCCGGTGCGCGACGAGGAAGCCGAGCCGGTCGGAGTGGGCGGCGCCGTACGCTGCGACCTGCAGACCGTCCGGTGTGGACGACGAGTGGCCGACCAGCACCTTGTCGAAGCCGCCGTTCTCGTGGGCGGCGACGAACCGGCGGACGGTGTCGCGGTCGACGACCGGCCCTGCGGCGGGGTGGATCTCCGAGACCTCCTGGGTCCCGATCATGCCGATGAACTCGACGGACATGGTGTCCCTCCGGTGGTCAGTGCACGCCCAGGCGGCCGAGCAGGTCGGCGCGCAGGTGCTGGAAGTCGGGGTGGGTGACGTCGCGGGGCCGGTCGAGGTCGACGGGCGCGTCGTGCGCGATCCGCCCGCCGTCCATGACGAGCACGCGGTCGGCGAGCACGAGCGCCTCCTCGACGTCGTGGGTCACCAGCAGCACCGCGCAGCGGTGCCGCTGCCAGACCTCGTCGACGAGGCCGCGGGCGGTGATCCGGGTGAGCGCGTCGAGCGCGGAGAACGGCTCGTCGAGCAGCAGGAGGTCGGGGTCGCGGACCAGGGACCGGGCGAGCGCGGCCCGCTGGGCCTCGCCGCCGGAGAGGACCTTCGGCCAGACGTCGATGCGGTGCCCGAGCCCCACCTCGGTGAGCGCCGCCTCGGCGCGGGACCGGTCCGGGCGTCCGGGCAGGCCCATGACGACGTTGCGCCACACCTTCTTCCACGGCAGCAGCCGCGGGTTCTGGAACCCGACGGCCCGCTTCCGTGCGACGGTGACCTCACCGGTCACGTCGTGGTCGAGGTCGGCGAGGATCCGCAGCAGGGTGGACTTGCCGCAGCCCGAGGCGCCGAGCAGCGCGACGAACTGGCCGGGCGGGATGTCGAGGTCGAGGTCGTCGAGGACCGCCCGGTCGTCGAAACGCCGGGTCAGGCCCCGCACCGAGACGGGGTTCACCGCCCGCTGAACGCCGGTCGCCATGACAGGAGCCCCCTCTCGAGGAGTCGGACGATGCCGTCGCCGACCAGGCCGAGCAGCGCGTAGAGGACCAGGCAGACGACGATGACGTCGGTCTCGAAGAACTCCCGGGCCCGGTTCATCTCGTAGCCGATGCCGGAGGTGGCGTTGATCGTCTCGCCGAACACCAGCGCCAGCCAGGCCGTGCCGAGCGAGTAGCGCAGGCCGACCAGGAACTGTGGCATCGCCGACGGCAGGATCACGTGGCGGACCTGGCCGAACCAGCCGAGCCCGAGGGTCCGGGCGGCCTCGACGAGGGTGGCGTCGACGTTGCGGATGCCGCCGAAGAGGTTCATGTAGAGCGGGAAGGTCACGGCCAGCCCGATCAGCACGATCTTCGGCTCCTCGCCGATGCCGAACCAGATGATCAGCAGCGGGATCAGCCCGATCACCGGGACCGTGCGCAGCATCTGGACGGGTGCGTCGATGACGTCCTCCCCGCGCCGGAAGAGCCCGGACAGCGTCGCGAGGACGACGGCGGTGACCACGCCGATCGCGATCCCGGCGACGACCCGCGCCCCGGACACGACGACGGCGCTCTGCACGGCCCCGTCGGCCCACATCCCGGCCGCGGTCTCCACCACGGTGACGGGTGAGGCGAGCACGTCGCGCGGCAGCAGGCCGGTGCTGGACAGCACCTGCCACAGGGCGACGAGCAGGACCGGGGACGCGGTCTTCACCACCCAGCGCGGCACCCGGGCGGGGCCCCGGGTCTGCCGGGTGCGGAGGGTCTCGACGTCGGGCGGCGCCTGGGCGCGCGCCCGTTCGGACGTGGTCGTCATACAAGCTCCTGGAGAAGGGCGCGCCGGAACCACACCCCCACGAGCCGCGGAGGCGCGATGGCGGGCGCTCACCGGTTGCGTCGCCGCTCGCGCGATCGGGCGAGCGTGGCCGGGTTCCGTGAGCGCCGGGAGGGGTGTGCCGCGGGGCGGCGCGGGGCAGAGGGGTGACGGGCGGGTCGGACTCAGGGCCGACAGAGGGCCGACGCGACGCGGGCGAGGTCGATGTGCTCGCGCGTCGTCAGCAGCAGGGAACCGGTCACGACGTCGACGGTAACCGGCCCGGACCTGAAACCCAACCCTTGGTGTTGGGATTGCCGTCACCTGTTTCGCCTGGTGGGAGCGGGTGCGGAACCCGTCCGGACACGTCGCCCGCTCCCACCGGCGTCAGATCGACAGCGCCAGCCCGCGGGCGCGCAGCACCCGGCGCTCCAGCGGCCGGAACACCAGCAGCTCGACCCCGATCCCGACGATGAGGATCAGGAGGATCGCCGCGAACACCTTCACGATGTCGTTCACGTCGGCGCCGTTCTTGAGGTAGGCGCCGAGGCCCACGCCGAGCGCCGGGCCCGCGGCGATGATCTCCGCCGCCATCAGCGACCGCCAGGAGAACGCCCACCCCTGCTTGCAGCCGGCGAGGTACCCGGGAAGGGCCGCCGGCAGGAGGATGTACCGGGCCATCGCGAACCCGGTCGCGCCGAGCACCTGCCCGGCCCGCGGCAGGATCGGCGGGACCTGGTCGATCCCGGCCACCAGGCCGTTCGCGATCGAGGGCACCGACCCGAGCAGCACCACGAAGAAGATCGTGGCGTCGGTCAGCCCGAACCACAGCACCGCGGCCGGCACCCAGGCCACCGACGGCAGCGACTGCAGCCCGGTGAGCAGCGGTCCGATGGCGGCCCGCACCAGCGGCACCTTCGCCACCAGCAGGCCGATCGGGGTGGCGATCACCAGGGCGAGCAGGAAACCGAGCACCGCCCTGCTGATCGAGGTCCACACGTAGCCCCAGATCTCGCCGCCGGCGACGATCCGGCCGAACTCGGCGCCGACGTCGCCCGGGGCGGGCAACCTGTACTCGGGCAGCACCGCCGAGGCCCACACGGTCTGCCAGACCACGACGATCGCCACCAGCGCGACGATCGGCGGCAGCCAGCCCCGCAGGAACCGCTGCCACCACGGGGTGGTGCGGACGACCGGGATGTCCAGGGCGTCCAGCCCCGCGACGGCGGCGGCGGAGTCCCGGTCGTGCTCGGCGACGCCGACGCCCCGGCCCTGCTCGTCACGCGGCATGGCTGGTGATCACCTGCCGGAGCCGTCCGGTGATGTCGTCGTGCAGCTGTGCCTGCTGCTCGGCGTCGTGCCCGCCCGCGGGGACCGTCCACTCGCGCACGACGGTTCCCGGCCGGGACGACAGCAGCACCACCCGCTCGGCCAGCCGGACGGCCTCGCGGACGTCGTGGGTCACGAACACCACGGTCGTGCCGGTCGCCCGCCACACCCGCAGCAGCTCGCCCTGCAGGACGTCGCGGGTGATCGCGTCGAGCGCGGCGAACGGCTCGTCCATCAGCAGCAGGCCGGGTGCCCCGGCGTCCTCCGAGGCGCCGAGACCGGTGGCCGCGGCGAGCGCCCGGGCCAGCGAGACGCGCTGCCGCATGCCGCCGGACAGCTCGTGCGGACGCCTGCCGCCCATGCCGTCGAGCCGGACCAGGGCGAGCAGCTCCTCGGCGCGGTCGCGGCGGGCGGACCGGCCGTGCCCGGCGAGCTTGAGCGGCAGCTCGACGTTCCGCAGCGCGGTCAGCCACGGCATGAGCGCGGCCTCCTGGAACATGAACGACGGCCGGGCCGCCCCCACCTCGACCGAGCCGACGGTGGCCCCGTCGAGCCCGGCGAGCAGGTTGAGCAGCGTCGACTTGCCGCATCCGGACGCGCCGAGCAGGCAGACGAACTCGCCGTCGGCGACCCGGAGGTCGATCCCGTTCAGCGCGGTCACCGCCTCCGGGCCGGTGCCGAACGTCTTGCCGACGCCGGTCAGCTCGACCGCGGTGCTCCGCGTCCGGTGCCGGTGGCCTGCGATGGTCGTGACATCGACGGGCACGGTCATGGTTCCCCTCGTCGGTGGTGGTCGGTCGGGTCAGTTCGCGGCGGCCAGCCCGGCCGGGTCGACGGCGGGTTCGCCGACCGACTGCCGGACGGTGTCGACCGCGGCCGGTGCCAGGAGCCCGGTCAGGTCGGGCTCGGAGTCCGCGATGCCCGCGGTGACCGAGTCCTTCGCCAGCTGCGGGAAGGTCGACGCGAGCGGGTCGGAGTCGAACGACAGCTCGGTGAAGGCGCGGTCGAGCACCGGCGCGGGGAGCGCGCTGCCGGTGATCTTCTCGATCGCGCCGTTGGTGATGGTCCTGGCCTGGTCGGGCTGGTCGCGGACGAATTCGATGGCCCTCTGCTCACCGCGCAGGATCGCCTCGACGGTCTGCGGGTGCTCCTGCAGGAACTGGGTCCGGACGATGATCACGGTCGTCGGGAACTTCCCGTCCGGCCACAGGCTCTTCTCGTCCAGCAGGACCTTCGCGCCCGCGTCGACCAGCCGGGAGCTCCACGGCTCGGGCAGCCAGCCACCGGCGACCTTGCCCTGCTTGAACAGGTCGAGGGTCTGCGGGTTCTCGATGTTCTGCACGGTCACGGCGTCCGGGCCCTCGCCGATCGGGAGACCGTTCTCCTTCAGCCAGGTCTTCAGCGCGATGTCCTGGGTGTTGCCCAGCTGCGGCGTCGCGATGACCTTGCCCTTGAGCCGCTCGGGCGAGGTGATGTCCGGTGAGGTCACGAGCTGCGCGCCGGCGGAGGTGGACCCGGCGACGAGGCGCACGGCCTCCCCGTTCGACTTCGTGAACGCGTTGATCGCCGGGCCGGAGCCGATGAACGCGACGTCGATCGAGCCACCGAGGAGTGCGTTGACCTGGTCGGGACCGGCGTTGAACGTCTGCGGGGTGAGCGTCGTGTTCCCGAGCTCCGCGGTGAACAGGCCCTGCTCCACCCCGATCAGGGCGGGCGCGTGGGTGATGTTCGGGAAGTACCCGAGGCGGACCTCGGCGGCGGGGGAGGTCTCGGCCGGTGCGGCCGACGAGCCCTCGTCGGCGCGCGAGCAGCCGGCCAGCACGCCGAGCGTGGTGAGCAGAGTGAGCAGGACGGCGGCGGTGCGCACCCGGGAGCCGGGGTGCAGGACGTGCGGGGACATCGCGGACTGGGGTCCTTCCGTGGTGGTGACCCGCGCGCCGGGCGCGGGTCGCCGGCCGGCCGGGAGCACGGCGTGCCGGGGAGGCGGGTCGTGGGACGGGGTGGCGGCGGGCCGGGGGAGAGGTCCCGGCGGGCGGCCTGCCCCCCGGTCGCCGCGCGGGAGCGCGGGAGCCGACCGGTGGCGGGTCCGAGGAGGTGGGCGCCGGCTCAGCGGTGGGCGCGTGCCGCGCCGGGACAGAGCTCGCTGTAGGCGGGCGCGCGCCGGCTCGGCCAGAACTCCTCGAGCCCGGTCGGGAGGACGGGGACGGCCCGGCGCACGCGGGTGGCGGGACTCGTCGTGGGCGCGTCCGCGGCCCGGGGCGGACGTGGCCCGGGACGCGAAGGCCGTCCCTGGCACGTCGTCACCCGATCAGGGTGCGGGGTGGTCGGGTCTCCGGACAACCCACCGTCCACCGGGCAGGAAACCGGGAACGGTGTCCGGACATCCTCGGCTCCCCGGGCCCGGTGTTTCCGCCGGTCGGGACGATGCGAGCGGCGCGGATCACTCGCCGGGCGCGCGGGTTGACACGGTCGTGCCCACGCTCCCTACAGTCAGGGGGCACACCATCCGGAGCGGCCGAGAGACCCGGCTCGACGACGCCGCAGCAACCCCCCGCAGCACGCGGGTGAGGGTGCTCCCGCCGGGACGCGATGGAGGAACCATGCGGTCGACGGCGGAGCGGGCCCGCTCGACGCACCACCCGCGCTACCGGCGCCACGTGGACCTCCTGCGCGTGACCAGCGCGGCCTGTCCGGCCTGACCGCTCCACGACCGCCCGTCCGGTCGTCTTCCGCGTGGCAGGCCCTCCCGCCGCCGCGCGCCCCCGCCACGTCACGCGTCCCGCGTGAAGGAAGCGATGCCCTCATGTCCACATCGGACAACCCTGCACGCCCGCTGCACCTCGCGGCGGCCCTCGACGGTGCCGGCTGGCACCCCGCCGCCTGGCGCGAGCCGGGCGCCCGGCCCGGTGAGCTGTTCACCGCCCGCTACTGGGCGGACCTCGCCCGCACCGCCGAGCGCGGGCTGCTCGATCTCGTCACCCTCGAGGACGCGTTCGGCCTGCAGTCCGGTGACCACCTCGCCGGTGCGGAGCGCCGCACCGACCGGGTACAGGGCCGGCTCGACGCGTCGCTGGTGGCGTCCTTCCTGGCGCCGCTGACGTCGTCGATCGGGCTGGTGCCGACGGTCACGACCACGCACACCGAGCCGTTCCACGTCGCCTCCGCGCTGTCCACGCTGGACCACGACTCGCACGGGCGGGCCGGGTGGCGGGTACAGACCTCGGTCCGCGCCGACGAGGCCGCGCACGTCGGGCGGCGGGCGATCCCGGGCGTCCGGCGCTCGGAGCTCGACACCCCGGAGGCACGCGCGCTCGTCGCCGAGCTGTTCTCCGAGGCCGCCGACGCCGTCGAGGTCGTCCGCAGGCTGTGGGACTCCTGGGAGGACGACGCCGAGATCCGCGACGCGCTGACCGGCCGGTTCGTCGACCGCGCGAAGCTGCACCGGATCGACTTCGCCGGGGAGCACTTCCGCGTCGCCGGGCCGTCGATCGTGCCGCGACCGCCGCAGGGGCAGCCGCTGGTCGTGTCGCTGGCCCACGGCTACGAGCCGTCCCTGCTCGCGGCCAGGGCCGGCGACGTGGTGTTCACGACCCCGCACGACGCCGACGACACCGCCCGGGTCGTCGACCGGGTCCGCACCGCCGAGCGCGCCGCCGGCCGCACGGCGCCACCGCTGCGGATCCTCGGCGACCTCGTCGTCGTCCTCGGTGACAGCGAGGCCCACGCCCGGGACCGGCTGGCCCGGCTCGACGCCCGCGACCCGCTCTCGAGCGACGCCGCGGTCCTCGCCACGACCCCCGCCGGGCTCGCCGACGTCCTGCTGGACTGGCGGGAGGCCGGGCTCGACGGCTACCGGCTGCGGCCCGCCGTCCTGCCCGACGACCTCGACGCGATCGTCGACGGCCTGGTGCCCGAGCTGCAGCGCCGTGGCGCGTTCCGCACCGCCTACGCCGAGCGGACCCTGCGCGAGCGGTTCGGGCTGCCCCGCCCGGCCAGCCGCTACGCCGCCGGCGCCGATCCCACCACCGTCCCGACCCCCGCCGGAGCGACCGCATGAGCAGGACCGACCGCAAGCAGATCGTGCTGGGCGCCTACTTCCCGGGCGTCAACCACGACACCGTCTGGAGCGACCCGGCCTCCGGCAGCCACATCGCCTGGGAGTCGTTCGAGCACTGGGCCCGCACCGCGGAGCGCGGGAAGCTCGACCTGCTGTTCCTCGCCGAGGGACTCCGGCTGCGCACCCGCGGCGGGGAGATCTTCGACCAGGACGTCGTCGGCCGTCCCGACACCTTCGGCGTGCTCGCCTCGATCGCCGCGGTCACCGAGCACATCGGGCTCGCCGGGACGATCAACTCCACCTTCAACGAGCCGTACGAGCTGGTCCGCAAGTTCGCGACGCTCGACCTGCTCTCGGGTGGCCGCGCCGCCTGGAACGTCGTCACCAGTTCCGACGCGCCCACCGGCGAGAACTTCCGCCGCGGCGCGTACCTCGGCCACCACCAGCGCTACGAACGGGGGGGGGGAGACCCTGACGGCGGTCCGTGCGCTGTGGGACTCGTGGGGCTCCGGCGCCGTCGTGGCCGACCCGGCGTCCGGGCGGTTCCTGCGCGACGGGCAGGTCGGCGACTTCGCGGTCGCCGGGAACCAGTTCGACGTCGCCGGGCGGTTCACCACCCCGCGCAGCCCGCAGGGGCACCCGGTGGTCCTGCAGGCCGGCGAGTCCCCCGCGGGCCGCGACTTCGCCGCCGCCAACGCGGACGCGATCTTCTCCCGCTACCAGAGGTTCGACGAGGCCCGCGCGTTCTACGACGACGTGAAGGCCCGGGTGCGCAAGGCCGGCCGCGACCCCGGCGAGGTGCGGATCCTGCCCAGCGCCGGCGTCGTCCTCGGCGACACCGGGGCCGAGGCCCGCGAGCGCCACGCGCACATCCACGACCAGCAGGTCGACCCGTGGACGTCGATCGTGCTCGCCGAGATGGTGTGGAACCGCGACCTGTCGGCGTTCGACCCCGACGGCCCGCTGCCCGACGTCGACCCCACGCCCGAGGCCCCGACGTGGATCGAGGGGCGTGCCCCGCTGACCCAGGACGCCCACGCCACCGTCCGGGCCTGGCGCGAGCTCGCCGACGCCCACGGCTGGTCGCTGCGCGAGGTCGTCAAGCACGTGTTCGACCGGGCCGTGTTCGTCGGGACCCCGGAGCACGTCGCCGACGAGATCGACCGCTACGTCCAGGCCGACGCCAGCGACGGGTTCATCCTCGGCTCGCACGTCAGCCCGTCCGGGCTCGACGAGATCGTCGACCGGGTCGTCCCGATCCTGCAGGAGCGGGGTGTGTTCCGCACCGGGTACGACGGCGGGACCCTGCGGGAGAACCTCGGCCTGGCCCCGCCGTCGCGGTTCGGCGAGCGACGCTCCCCGGCGGTGGCGTCATGAGGCTCCTCCGGTTCCCCGCGGCGCTGCGCCGCGGCCCGCTGTGCGACCTGCCCGCCGGGCGGTCGGCGGTGCTGCTCGCCGCCACCGCGCTCACGCTCACGGCCTGCGGGTCGGGTGCCGGTGCCGGCGGGGCAGGCGCCGACGCCGGCCCGCCCCGGCCGGGTGGCTCCCTGGTGTTCGCGGTGTCGTCGGACCAGGGCTGCGCCGACCCGCAGCAGGTGCAGAGCAACGACTCGATCTACGCCCTGCGCCAGGTCGTCGACTCGCTCACCGACCAGGACCCGGAGACGGGTGCGGTCGTCCCCTGGCTGGCGACGCGCTGGTCGTCGAACGCCGACGCGACGGCGTGGACGTTCACCCTCCGCCCGGGCGCGACGTTCTCCGACGGTGCCCCGGTCGACGCGGCCGCGGTGAAGGCGAACTTCGACCGGGTGCCGGAGCTCGGCGCCCGCGGCAGCCTGCCCAAGGGATATCTCGCCGGGTACACCGGGACCGACGTCACGAGCCCGACCGAGTTCACCGTGCGGTTCTCCGAGCCCAACGTCCAGTTCCTGCAGGGCACCTCAACGCACAGCCTCGGCCTGCTGTCCCCGGCCGACGCCGCCCGGTCCGACGACGACCGGTGCGCCGGCGTCGTCGGGTCCGGGCCCTTCACCCTCGAGCGCTACGCGAAGGACGACGTCACCGTGCTCGCGAAGCGGGCGGGCTACGACTGGGGCTCGTCGCTGTTCGGCCACCCCGGCGAGGCCTTCCTCGACCGGGCCGAGTTCCGTGTCGTCCCGGAGTCCGGGGTGCGGGCGGGCAGCGTCCAGTCCGGTGAGGTCGACGCGATCGCCAGCGTCGGGCAGCAGGACGAGGCCCCGCTGACCGCGGCCGGCGTGCAGCTCCCGGCCCGGCCGAACCCCGGCCTGCCGTTCGGCATCACGTTCAACCAGGCCACCCCGCTGGGTGCCGATCCGGCGGTCCGCGAGGCGTTGTCGCGGGGCATCGACCGCGACGAGGTCGTCGCCGCCGTCTACCCGGGCCGGACCCGTGCGGCGACGAGCGCGCTGTCGTCGACAACGCCGTCCTACGCCGACCTGTCGGCACTCGTCGGGTACGACCCGGCCGCGGCGACGGCCGCGCTGGACCGTGCGGGGTGGGTGCCCGGTCCGGACGGCATCCGGGCGAAGGGGGCGCAGAAGCTCACCGTGCCGCTGACGTTCGCGCAGAACATCGGGACCACGAAGCCCGCACTCGAGCTGATCCAGCAGCAGCTGCGCCGGATCGGGGTCGACCTCCAGCTGCGCGAGGTCCAGATCGCCGAGACCCAGGCCGTCCTCGACGGCGGTGACTTCGTCGCCGCCTGGGGCAACCTGACCCGGGCCGACCCGGACATCCTGCGCTCGACGTACGGGACCGAGGGGGCGAACCGCTACCGGCTCCCGGCCGGGCCGCTGCAGGCCCCGCTCGTGGAGCAGGCCTCCACCGTGGACCCCGTGCGGCGCGCGGACCTGGCCGGGCAGGCACAGCGGCTGCTCGCCGAGCGCTTCGACACTGCGCCGGTCGTCGAGCTCACCACGGTGCTCGGCGTCGGTCCGGACGCGCACGGCGTCACCTTCGACGCCTCCTCGCGGATCCAGCTGCACGACGCCTGGAAGTCCGACGCGCGATGACCCGCCGGCGTGACGTGATCGTTCCCTCGGAGGCGGTGTGAGTACCGCGTACCTGCTTCGCCGGCTCGGGCTCGCCGCCGTCGTCCTCTGGGCCGCGTGGACGGTGTCGTTCGTCGTGCTCTACCTGCTGCCCGGCGACCCGGTCGCGACGATGGCCGGGGCGTCCGACGGGGAGCCGCCCACGCCGGCGGAGCTCGACGCGCTGCGTGCCCGCTACGGCCTGGACCAGCCGCCGGCGGTCCAGTACGTCACCAGGCTGTGGGCCGCGCTGCAGGGTGACCTCGGCACGTCGTTCGCGACCGGGCAGGACGTCCGGTCCGCGGTCGCCGACGCGCTGCCGCCGACGCTGCAGATGGCCGGGGTGGGCCTGCTCGTCGCCGTCGCCGGCGGGACCGCGGTCGCGGTCGCCGCGACCTGGACCCGGTCCGGGCGGCTGCGGCAGCTGCTGTGGTCGCTGCCGTCGCTGGCGGTGTCGATGCCGGTGTTCTGGGTCGGGCTGATGCTGGTGCAGCTGTTCTCGTTCCGGCTCGGCTGGCTCCCGTCGGTCGGCGACCGCGGGCCCGGGTCGCTGGTGCTGCCGGCGATCACGCTCGGGCTGCCGACCGGTGCCCTGATCGCACAGGTGCTGGCGAAGAGCCTCGAACGGTCGCTGGAGGCTCCGTTCGTGACGACCGCCCGCGCCAAGGGCATCGGAGAGGCGGCGGTGCACCTGCGGCACGCGCTGGGCAACGCGGCGATCCCCGCCCTGACGGTGCTGGGCTACGTCGTCGGGAACCTGCTCGCCGGGTCGGTGGTCGTCGAGACCGTCTTCACCCGGCCCGGCCTCGGCCGGCTCACCGTCGCCTCGGTGGGTGCGCAGGACATCCCGGTCGTGCAGGGCGTGGTGCTGTTCGCGGCGCTCGCGTTCGTCGTCGTGAACCTGCTCGTGGACCTCGCGTACCCGCTGCTCGACCCGCGCATCGCCACCACCACCGTCGCCGCCGGAGGGACCCGATGACGCTCCTGGACCGCGCCACCCCCGATCTCGCGACCGGTACCGGCTCCACCGGTCGCGTGGAGCCGCGCCGGGCCGGGCGGCGTGGTGGTGCGCCGGCCCGGCTCGGCCGGTTCCTCCGTGGCAGGCCCGGCCTGGTCGCGGCCGTCGCCGTCGTGCTGCTGGTGCTCGTCGCCGCGTTCGTGCCGTCGGTGCTCGCGCCCGGTGACCCCGCGATCGGCGACACCGCGCAGCGGATGCTGCCCCCGGGGCCGGGCCACTGGTTCGGCACCGATCATCTCGGCCGCGACATCTGGACCCGGGTGGTGCACGGCGCGTCGCTGTCGCTGCAGGCCACGGTGATCGCGGTGGCCGTCGCGCTCGTCGTCGGCGGCGCGATCGGGCTGCTCGCCGGCTTCGCCGGCGGCTGGGTCGACGAGATCCTCATGCGCGGTGTCGACGTGCTGCTCGCGATCCCGGCGATCCTGCTGTCGCTGGCGCTGATCACCGCACTCGGGTTCGGCACCGTCAAGGTAGCGATCGCGGTCGGGGTGGCGAGCATCGCGAGCTTCGCCCGGGTGATGCGGGCGGAGACGTTGCGGGTGCGTCGCTCGCTCTACGTCGAGGCGGCCCGCGCGGTCGGGACCCGCTGGTACACCTCGCTGCTGCGGCACGTCCTGCCGAACGCCGCCGGACCGGTCGCGGTACTCGCCGTGCTCGAGTTCGGGCTCGCGATCCTGGCCGTCTCGGCGCTGTCGTTCCTCGGCTACGGCGCCCCGCCACCTGCCTCCGAGTGGGGATCGCTCGTCGCCGACGGCCGCAACTACCTGGCGACAGCCTGGTGGATCTGCGCGATGCCCGGCCTCGTCGTCGCGGCCACCGTGCTGTCGGTCAACCGGATCTCCCGCGCGCTGGACGGCGAGTGGGGGCGGTCGCGGTGAGCGCGTTGCTGCAGGTCCGCGGCCTGGAGGTGACCTACCGCGGCAGCGCGGGCCCGGTGCACGCCGTGCGCGGGATCGACCTGGACGTCGGGCCCGGGGAGGTCGTCGCCGTCGTCGGGGAGTCCGGGTCGGGCAAGTCCACGCTCGCCCAGGCCGTGATCGGGCTGCTCCCGGAGGCCGGCGCCGTCACCGCGGGCACCGTCACCCTCGACGGCCGGGAGCTGACCGGGCTCCCGGAGAAGCGGTACCGCACCGTCCGCGGTGCCGGGATCGGGCTCGTCCCGCAGGACCCGGGCGTCGCGCTCAACCCGGTGCAGAGGGTGGGCGCGCAGGTCGCCGAGGTGCTGCGCGCGCACGGGCTCGCGGACCGGCGGTCGGCACCCGCGCGCGCCGTGGAGCTGCTGGAGCAGGCCGGGCTGCCGGACCCCGGGACCCGGGCCGGGCAGTACCCGCACGAGCTGTCGGGCGGGATGCGGCAGCGGGTGCTGATCGCGATCGCGATCGCCGCCGGACCGTCCCTGGTGATCGCGGACGAGCCGACCAGCGCACTCGACGCCACCGTCGCCCGGCGGATCCTCGACCACCTGGACACGCTGCGCCGCGACCTCGGGACCGCGCTGCTGCTGATCACGCACGACCTGGCCGTCGCCGCCGACCGGGCCGATCGGATCGTCGTCATGCGGGAGGGGCGGGTCGTGGAGCAGGGCGTGCCGTCCGCACTGCTCGCCGATGCGGCCGATCCCTACACCCGGGAGCTGCTGGCCGCCGCGCCCGGCCTGGCTGTGACCGCCCCGCCCGCCCCGGCACCCGTCGCAGCGGGTGCGGCGCCGGTCGCCGAGGTGCGCGACCTGGTGAAGGAGTTCCCGCTGCCGCGGCGGCGGGGGGAGTGGCGGCGCCGCACCCACCGGGCGGTCGACGGCGTGTCCTTCACCGTCGCGCGCGGCGAGACCCTCGCCCTGGTGGGCGAGTCCGGCTCCGGGAAGTCGACGACGGCGCGGCTGCTGCTGCGCATGGAGGACCCCACCTCGGGTCGGGTCCTGATCGGCGGCGACGACGTCACCACCGTCCGCGGCGGGGAGTGGCGGGCGCTGCGTCGGCGGGCCCAGCTGATCTACCAGAACCCGTACGCGTCGCTGGACCCGCGCTTCGCGGTGCGCGAGACCGTCACCGAGCCGCTGCGTGCGTTCGGCGTGGGCACCGCCGCCGAGCAGGACGCGCGGGCCGCCGAGCTCGTCGGCCGGGTGGCCCTGCCCGCCGGCGTGCTCGACCGGCGTCCCGCGGAGCTCTCCGGCGGGCAGCGGCAGCGGGTCGCGATCGCCAGGGCGCTGGCGCTGTCCCCGGACCTCGTCGTCTGCGACGAGCCGGTGTCCGCGCTCGACGTGTCGGTCCAGGCCCAGGTGCTGGAGCTGCTCGCCGAGCTGCAGGAACGCGACGGGCTCGCCTACCTCTTCATCTCGCACGACCTCGCCGTGGTCCGGCGGGTGGCGCACCGCACCGGCGTCCTGCGGGACGGCCGGCTGCGTGAGCTGCGGCCCACCGCCGAGCTGTTCGACGACCCGCGGGACGACCACACCCGGGAGCTTCTCGCTGCGATCGCCGGTAGACGGGCGGGGGTGGTGACTTGACCCGCACCGTCCTGTCCCGGCGGCGAGTCATCGACTACGTGCGGGTGTGCACCACGCGCTGTCCGCCGAGGTGATCGACCCGATCCCCGAGGCACCCTGAGACCACAGGAGACAGACACGATGAGTGCACCGACCCTGCCCCCGCCGGGGGCGACGACCGATCCCGGGACCCGGCTGCTCGACAGCCTGGAGGCCCTCGTCCGGCGGCACCGCGCGCTGCGCACCGCAGGCCCCGACGGGGTCTCCGACCGCGCCGACGTGCTGCACGCCGAGCTGATCACCGCCGAGGTCGCGCAGCAGCTGGCGGTGGCGCGCAACGCGCTGCGCCGCCGTCCCCGGACGGCCTGATCCCGCACACCGGACGGCCCGGCCCCGCACGCTCGCGGGGCCGGGCCGTCCGGGGTCGCGGGGCCTCAGACGACCTCGTTCAGCTTCCCGGTCGCGACGTCGAAGACGAAGCCGCGGACCGAGTCCTTCCGCGGGACGAACGGGTTGGCCGTGATCCGGGCGATCGACTGGCGGACGTCGCCGTCGAGGTCGGGAAAGGCCTCGGCGGCCCACTCCGGCTTGATCCCGGTGTCGTCCTGGACGGACTTCTTGAAGTCGTCGTCGGTGAAGGTCAGCATCCCGCAGTCGGTGTGGTGGATGAGGATGATCTCCTCGGTCCCCAGCAGCCGCTGGCTGATGGCCAGCGAGCGGATCTCGTCGTCGGTGACGACACCGCCGGCGTTGCGGATGACGTGCGCCTCGCCCTCGTTCAGGCCGAGGATGCGGTAGACGTCCAGCCGGGCGTCCATGCAGGCGACGACGGCGACCTTCTTCGCCGGCGGGAGGGGCAGCGGGCCGGAGAAGCTCTCGGCGTAGCGGGCGTTGTTCGCGAGCAGATCGTCGGTGACGGACACGGTGGCTCCCTGACGGTGGGTCGGTGATCGCGGGCGTCGTGCCCGCGGACCTGGGCACGGGGACGGCCGCGCCGCGACCCGGGAGTCGGTGCCGGGGTCGCTACGCGGCCCACCGACAGAGCTCGTCGAACGCGGTGATGCGACGGCTGGGCCAGAACGGTTCGAGCCGGGTGCGCATCACCGCATGATTCGATCGCGGACCGCCGCCGCCGGGCAAGCGCGCGTCCGCACGGTGGTACGGCGGCGGCCGTGTCCGGACACGGCCGCCGTCGCACCGGGGTCCCGGTCCGGGTCAGCCCTCCGGGAACGCGAAGAACTCGAGCGCGATGTTGTCCGGGTCGCGGAACGAGAGCCCGCTGCCGTAGTGCCCCTTCTTGACGCCGCCGTGCGCGATGCCCAGGTCGGTCAGCTTCTGCGCCCACTGTTCCAGCTCGGCCTGCGAGCCGACGGCGAACCCGACGTGGTCCAGGCCGGTGCGCTCCTCGTCGAAGGAGTCCTTCGACTCGCGCCCCTGGTGGGTGTGCAGGCCGAACAGCATGCCGCCGTCCAGCGCGAAGACGGTGTGGTGGAAGCGGCCGCCCTCCTCGTCCTCGACCAGTACCGGATCGGCGCCGAACAGGGCCGAGTACCACTTCGTGCTGCGCTCGATGTCGCCCACGGTCAGCGCGACGTGCTGCAGTCCGGGGAAAGCCACGATGAAGCTCCCTTGCTCCTTGCGTGCAGGTATCCGCACCTGTCTATCAGTGGTGTCCCGGCACCGGCCCCTCCGAGCGGACGGGCTCAGGGCGGCGGGAGCTCCGGACGGCCCAGGGGCGAACGGTCGCCCTCCCAGCCCCAGCGCGACACCCTGTCGGACCGGACGTCGTAGGCGTCGACGGCGAGGTCCGTGTCGATCCGGGTGACCCGCCCCCAGTCGTCCTGCTCGGGGTCGTCGGCGGTGTCGACCCGGGTGCCGATCACCGACTCGGTGGTGGTCCGGCGCATCGCGGCGAAGCTGCCCCCGGCGGCGCCGGTGAAGGAGACGTCGAGGGCGAACCCGAGCGACGACGGCCCCAGCACCAGATAGCGGGGCGTCTGCACCAGCCCGGCCCGCACCGCCGGCAGGTCCCGCAGGCAGGGTGCCGACCAGAGGATGGACCAGTCGACGTAGACGGGGCCGTCGGCGTCGCGCAGCATCGGCACCACCGGTGCCGGCTCGACCAGCCGCGGCGCCGCGACGGCGACCCAGCCGCCGGCGTCGGTGGTGTCGTCGACCGCGTGCACGCGGACCCGGTCGGTCCCCTCCGGCAGCTCGCCGACGGTGACGCGCACCCCGCGCCACCCCGGCCGGTCCAGCGGGGTGGCCTCCTCGACCCGCTCGGACGGGTAGTCGGCGCGGGCGTCGTCGGACGTCGCGGTGTCGTCGAGCGGCAGCGCGCCGTCCGGCTCCGCGGACCCGGCCCGGGCGTACTCGAGCTCGACGACGTTGCCCTGACCGGTCCGCCCGGCCACGTCGACCGTCAGCTCCCGGTCCGGTGGTCCCGCCGGGACGGAGTACCAGCGGCTGGTGAGCTCGCCGGTCGTCCCCGGGCCGCCGTCGCGGCTGCCCCAGCCGGTGCCGCCGTCCGGCGGGGGCTGCGGCCACCCGCCGCCCTCGGTGAACCCCGTCAGGGTGTCCTCGCCGCCCGCGGCCGCGAGCGCGCCGCCGTCCCGCGGGACGGTCACGTGGTCGAGGATCCCGCAGCCGCCGCGGCCGGTGAGCTCGTCCCACATCTGGGCGCCGACCGAGTAGCCGCCGTCCTGCCGCAGGGGTGCGACGGCGAGCGAGCCGACCACCACGGCGACCCCGGTGACCAGCGCGGTCACCACGACACCGGCGGGCAGCATCGCCGCCGCCCGCGGCACGGGCCGGACCGCGAGGAGCGTCCCGGCGAGCACGAGCACCGCCACGAGCAGCCAGACGGCGGGGGAGTCCAGCGGCTCGAACGGCCCGTCGAGCCGCGGGACGCCCCACCCCGACCACAGGAACCAGTCGTTGCGCCCGGCGAACACCAGCGCCGTCAGCACGACCGCCGCGACGGTGCCGGCCGCGGCGGCGCCCCGCACCGTCGCGTCGGCGGGCCTGCGCGCGGCCGCGACGACCAGCGCCACCCCCGCGACGACGGCGAGCGCCCCGACCCCGGCGAGCGTGCCGAAGTAGTGCGTCCACTTCGACGGCGACGGCGTGAGCAGCACGAACCCCAGCGCGACGCCGACCAGCGGCACCGGCGTCCGGCGCAGTCCCGCGGTCCACCGGTGCGCGCCGCGCGCGACCAGGGGCAGCGCGGCCACGAGCAGCGCGATCGTCAGCAGCACCGGGAGCCGGCGGCCCAGCCCGCCCTGCTCGTTGTCGAACCCGAGCAGGTACTCCCACCGGCGGATCTCGGAGAACCAGGCGACAGCGGGCCCGTAGAACGCGTGCATCTCCGTCGCTCGTGCCACCGTGTAGAAGCTCTGCCCGGTGAACACGACGACCGCGCCCGCCGCCGCGATCCCGGCCGCCGCGACCGTCGCGGCGGCCCCGGTGAGGGTCGCGGCGCGCGGGCCGGGCCCGCCGCGCCCGGCGAACCGCCGCCACAGGGCCGGGACCAGCAGCAACAGTGGCCCGGCGAGGGTCAGCGCCGACGGCGTCACCGCCAGCGCCAGCCCGGACGCCAGCGCCGCGCCCGACGTCCAGAGCCCGGCCCGGCCACCCGGCCGGGCGACCGCCCGCAGTGCGCAGCACAGGGCGGCCGTGACGGCCAGCGCCGCGAACGGCTCCGGACGGACCCCCAGGTTCAGCGGGAGCCACCACGCCAGCAACGCGACGACGAGCGTGCCGCGCACCCACGCCCGGCGGTGCAGGCGGGGCAGCACGGCGGGCAGCGCCACCCGGGACAGCAGCAGCCACACCGCGATCCCGGCCAGCACCGACGGGACCCGCAGCCCGAGCGGGCCCACCCCGGCGCCGGCCAGCGCCTGGACCATCCGGATCACCAGCGTGTACGGCGCCTCGGACGCGTTGCCCCAGCGGTAGACGTTCCCGAAGTCGTCGCCCGTGGTGTTGCGGGCGATGGCCTCGGTGAACCCGTCGTCGGTGCTCAGTGGGCCGATCACGGTCCAGACCGCGAGCGTGCCCACGACCAGGACGTCGGCGACGGTCCGCCCCGCCCCGGACGGAGTCCGCAGCGCCGCGAGCCGGGCCCGCCACAACCGCCATGCACCTCGGTGCCGGCGGAGACGGTCCCCGGCGAGCCGGGCGAGCAGGACCAGCGCGGTGGCCGCGGACGCCCACTGCAGGCCGAGCAGGACCAGCTTCGTCCCGGTCGGGGCGGCCTCGAACCAGTTGGCGGTGCGGGCGGTGACCTGCAGGCCCTCGGCGTCCGCCGGGGCCAGGTCGGTGGTGAAGGCCGCGACGGTCCGGACGACGTCGCCGGGGAACGTCCGCGGTGCGGCGTCGCCGAGGGTGACCCGGGCGCCGCCGGCGTCGGCGGTGAGCAGCACGCCACAGGCATCGCCGCCGGGTATCGGCTCGCGCACCAGTTCCCGGCCCCCGGCCTGCACCCGGACGTCACCGCCGTCGGTCAGCACGGTGAACCCGGTCCCGGGTGTGCCCGGCCGCTCGGTGGACACCACGGTCGTCGCCCCGCCCCGGTCCTGCGCGGCACGCAGCACCGGGCAGGGCACCGTCACCCGCACCGACTCGGGCGCGGTGGGCTGGAACGCCGCCGTCGTCGACGACGGCAGCTCGCCGGCCTGCGGCCAGGTGACCGTCGTGTCCCGGGTCTCGACCGGCGCGAACGGCACGAGGGCGGCGAGCACCACGGCCAGGACGCCGGACAGGAGGGTGGCCAGGACGAGCGCGCGCGACGGCGGCCGGCCGTGGCCGGGGCGGTCGGTGGGGGACGGGCTGGTCATCGTCTTCCGGGTCGGCGTCGTCGGTGTCCGCGGGCGGGGCGGCATGATCCACCGTGCCCGGGCGGGGCCGGGTCCGCACGACGGCGCGGGCCCGGGGCGGAGTGCCCCGGACCCGCGCCGTCGCCGGACCGGTGGATCAGCCCGCCTTCGGCATCAGGACCTTGTCGATCACGAACACGGTGGCGTTCGCGGTGGGGATGTTGCCGCACAGGACGTTGGCGGTGTTGCCCTGCCCGTCGGTGACGGTCGGGGCCTCCGGCGTGCCGCCGATGGTGAGGTCACCACCCGCCAGCTCGGTCACGGTCTTCTTCTGCACCAGGCCCGCGGCGTCCAGGCGCTCCGGGGTGACGTGGTAGCTGAGCAGGCCCTGCAGCTGGTCGGTGTCGGCCAGCAGCGCGTCGAACTTCTCCTCGCCCAGCTGCTGCTGGACGGCGGTGAAGGCGTCGTTCGCCGGGGCGAAGACGGTGATCGCCTGCTGCTGGTTCAGGGTGTCGGCCAGGCCCGGGACCTTCCCGACCGCCGTGACCAGGGTGGTGAGCAGCGGGTTGGTGCCCGCCGCGGTCGCGACGGGCTGCGGGCCCATCGAGTCGAGCGAGCCCGGCTCGTCGCCCTGCGGCAGCTGCCCGCAGGCCGGGCCGACGACGTCGTCGTTGGTGGTGACACCGTCCGCCGCCGGTGCGGCCGCGGCCGACGAGGACGGGGCGGGGGCCGCCGGGGCGGCCGGCTCCGCGCCACCACCGCACGCGGCGAGACCGAGGGACAGGGTGGCGAGCAGGCCGACGGTGGCCAGGGTGCGGGTGGCGCGCATCTGTCGATTCCTTTCGAATGCCGACGGCGTGGCCGCCGTCGCTGGTCGGTGAGTTGTTCGGTGTCCCCAGGTGCTCCGGTTCGGTTTCCCCGGACAATCCTCCGAAGATTTTGCGGAGGAATTCCCGGCGGTTCCGGAAAAGGGCACGGCGGATCCGGGAAACGACGGGAACGGGTTCCTGTCGCGGTTCAGCCGACGGAGACGATCACCATCGGCCTGCCGGTCGCGCCGTCCGGGATCGGGTCGGCGCGGACCTCGGTCTGGGTGCGGCCGTCCCGGTCGGTGGCGCGCGCGGTGAGGGTGTGGCTGCCGGGGGCGAGATCGAGCTCGGCCCGCCACATCCGCCAGGTGGCGGGTCCGACCTCGGTGGCGAGCTCGGCCGGGACCCACGGCCCGTCGTCGGCCCGGACCTCGACGCCCGCGACCCCGACCGGCTGCGCCCAGGCGACGCCCGCGACCTGCACCCGGCCCGGCGCGAGCCGGGCGAACCCGGCGGGCGCGTCGATCCGGCACTGGGTCTTGATCGGGGCGCGCTCGGCCCAGCCGCGGTCGCGCCAGTAGACGCTGCGCTCGGCGAACGTGGTGAGCTCGATGTCGGCGAGCCACTTGGTGGCCGAGACGTAGCCGTAGAGGCCGGGCACCACCATCCGCACCGGGAACCCGTGCTCGACGGGCAGCGCCTCCCCGTTCATGCCCAGTGCCAGCAGCGCGCCGCGGCCGGGTTCGAGGACGGTGCCGGTCGGGGTGCCCGCGGTCCAGCCGTCGCGGCTGGTGGACACGATCTGGTCTGCGCCGGGCTCGACCCCCGCCTCGCGCAGCAGCGGGGCCAGCTCGACGCCGACGAAGTTCGCCGTGGAGACGAGGTTCCCGCCGACGGTGTTGGAGACGCAGGTCATCGTGATCGTGCGCTCGACCAGTGGCCGGGAGAGCAGGTCCTCGACGGTCAGGGTGAGCTCACGCCGCACCCGGCCGTGGATCCGCAGTGTCCACTCCTCGGCGCGGACCGCGGGGATCTGCAGCGACACGTCGATCCGGTAGAAGTCGACGTTCGGGGTGAGGAAGGGGCCCGTGCCGAGCTCCGGGAACGCCGCGGACGCGGGGATCGCCGGCGCCCGCTCCGCGAACCGGGCCGCGGCGAGCCTGCGCGTCAGCGCCTCGCGGGAGCCGGCGATGCCGCGTCCGGTCGACGCGAGGACCGCCCCCGCGCCGCCGGCCGCGAGAGAACCGGCGAGCACGGCCGCGGACGCACCGGCCAGCACCGTACGACGGCCGACCCGGTGACCGGGACCGCCGGGGGCCGTCGTCGCGGCCGCGGCGCGGGCGAGGCGGTGCAGGCCGCGCTGCACGACGACGCCGGCGACCAGCGCGGCCACCGGGGCGGCGACATCGGCGGGCCGCAGCGCCGGGGCGGTCAGCACGGCCGCGAGCGCGGTGACCGCCGCCGTCCCGGCGGCGGGACGCCGGCGGGCGGCGAGCCCGGCGACCGCGCCGGCGACCACCAGCAGGACCCCGACACCGGCGAGGAGGACGGGCTTGTCGGCCGTGCCGAAGACGGACTTCCCGAACTCGACGACCGGCTGCGGGGACAGCCGGACGACGGCGTCACCGACCGAGACGAACGGGGACGACGACGGCGACAGAGTACCGGCCGTGAGATGCCCGGCCGCGACGGCCGCGACGATCCCGAGCAGTTCCACCGCGATCGCGACGGACCGGCCGAGAACGGGTGTGTCCCCGTTCACCCGCTCCAGTTCTCCGGTCTGCACGCCGGTTGTTCGGAATTCCCCGCCCGATCGGTTCGGGTGTTCTTCCGGGTGACCCCGTTCTCAGCCGAGGCCGAGCTGTGCGCCCTCCGTGCCGAGCTCCGCGGGGGCGGGCTCCTCCGGTGCCGGGGCCGGTGCCGGGACGGGCAGCGTGGTGTCGGCGCCGAGTCCCTTCTCCGCCGCCGAGGTGCGGACGGCGTCGACGACCAGCATCAGCGCCGCGCGGCGCGCCGAGCCGGTCCGGTAGGCGAGGGATACCGTGCGGGTGAGCGTGTCCCCGAGCGCGACGACGTCGACCCCCGGGGGACGCAGCGCGAGCCCGAGGTCGGTCACCAGCGTCACGCCCAGGCCGGCGGCGACCATCGCCATCGCGGTCGCCTGTTCCTCGACCTCGTGGTCGATCCGCGGCCGGAAACCGGCGGCCTGGAAGGCGAGCCGTACCGCGTGCCCGAAGTGCGAGCGTGCCGGGGACACGATCCACGGGTGCTCGGCGAGCTCGGCGAGCGTCACGCTGGCCGTCGGCACCGCACCGGCGGGGACCGCCGCGTAGAGCCGCTCGACCGCGATCACCGCCCGCTCCAGGCCCTTGTCCCAGGTCATCGGGTAGTTCGAGTAGTCGATGACGAACGACAGGTCGAGCTCGCCGTCGCGGACCGCGGCCGCCGTCTCCTCCGGGGCGAGCTCGCGGGTGCGTACCTCGACTCCCGGATGGGTCCGGGCCAGCGCGGTGAGTGCGTCGGGGAGCAGGCCGGACGCCACCGACGCCCACACCCCGGCTGTGAGCTGGACCCGGCGCCCGCGGCGCTCGAACAGCCTGGTCCCGACGTCGCGTTCGAGCTGCGCGAGCTGCTGGGACACCGCGGACGCGGTGTAGTGCAGGGCCGTCGCGGCGGCGGTGATCGTCCCCCGCCGGTGCAGCTCACGCAGCATCCGCAGGCGCGGCAGCGACAGGTCCATGGCGGCGAGCCTAGGCGTTGTGCAGGAACGGTGAACACCGCCGTGAATGATCCGTAAATGGACGCCGGGCGGGATCCGGCCCCAGGCTGGCCCCACCGGCACGGCAGGCCGCCGACCGGGTGGACGACGAGGTCCGGACAGGCGATGACGTGGCCGGCGTCCACCCCTCGGTGGCGGCGGTGACCGGTAGAGCACGACGAGGAGGTGGGTCGCCATGACGACGATGCAGAACCCGGCCGGAGGCACCCCGCAGGTTGCCGCGCAGACCGTTCCGGCCGCCGGTGTCCCGGCTCCGGCCGTCGCCCCCGCGATCCGCCGTTCCGAGCCCTACATGCGGCTGCAGTGGAACGACTCGGTCACCGGCGCCGTCGGCTACCTCGTGGTGCACACCCTGCGGGCGGGGCTCGCCACCGGCGGCACCCGGATGCGCGCCGGCTGCACGCTGAGCGAGGTCGAGGACCTGGCCCGCGGCATGGCCAACAAGACCGCCACCTTCGACCTGCCGATCGGCGGGGCCAAGGGCGGCATCGACTTCGACCCCAAGGACCCGCGGGCCGTCGAGGTGCTCGAGCGCTTCTGCGAGGCCATGCGCCCGTGGATCGACGCGCACTGGGTCACCGCGGAGGACCTGGGCGTCCCGCAGCACCTGATCGACGAGGTCTTCGAGCGGCTCGGCCTGGGCCAGAGCTACCACGCCGCGATCAGCCGGGCGGCCGACCCGGCCGCCACCCTGGAGCGTGTCCGCACCGGTCTGACCGCGAAGGTCGAGGGCGGCTTCGAGCTCGGGGACGTGATCGGCGGGTACGGCGTCGCGCACGCCTGTCTCGCCGCCGCCGTGTCCTGGGGCCAGATCCCCGCCGAGACCACCGTCGCGATCCAGGGCGTCGGCACGATGGGCGGCGCGGCCGCCTACTACCTGCACGAGGCCGGGGTGAAGGTCACCACGGTGGCCGACGCCGCGGGCACCCTGCACTGCGCGGACGGCCTGGACGTCCCGGTGCTGCTGGACCTCCGCGACGGCTACGGCGAGATCGACCGGACCCGGCTGCCCGCCGGCGTGGAGCAGCTGCCGCGGCCCGCGATCCTGGCCGCCGACGCCGACATCCTCGTCCCGGCCGCGATCTCCTACGCGATCACGCCGGACAACTCGTTCGACGTCCGGGCGCGGGTGGTCGTCGAGGCCGCGAACGCCGCCACCACGCCGGAGGCCGAGGCCATGCTGGCCGCCCGGGGCGTGCCGGTGCTGCCGGACTTCGTCGCCAACGCCGGTGCGGTCGCCTGGGCCTGGTGGCTGCTGCTGGGCGAGGTCGACGACGTCCCGGAGAACTCGTTCGACCGGCTCCGCACGGTGATGCACAGCAAGGTCGCGCAGCTGCTCACGGCCTGGGCCGACGAGGGCGTCACCCCCCGCGAGTCCGGGCACCGCTGGGCCGACGACCCGGCGCCGACCACCGGGCCGGTCGTCGTCCCCTGAGCGGCGACCGCTCCACGACGAGCGTCACGACGGCCCGGACCCCACGGTCCGGGCCGTCGTGCGTGCGGGATCCGGCGGTTCAGCGCAGACCGTCCCGGGCGACCCGGGCGAGGAAGGACCGCGTGGTCTGCTCGACGACGGGGCGGAACTCGATCCAGCGCATCCGGGCGTCGACCTCGAACCGGGCCCGGACGGCGTCGTCGGCGCTGTACAGCAGGCGGCCGGCCTCGGCGACCCGCCCCCGCAGCTCCAGACCCGCACGGGCGAGGTCGACGACGTCGACCCGGGTACCGAGCACCGCCGCGAGATCCGCCGCGAGCCGCTCGGTGGCGTCGAGGGAGAGGTCGTCGCGTCCGAACAACACCGCGACGTCGTGATCGCTGTCGGGCCGGGCACGCCCTCGGCGCGCGACCCGAACAGGTAGGCCACCGTCACGTCGTGCGCGGCGAGGACCGCGTCGAGGCCGGTGGGGTCAGCCCGCGCGGTCCTGCCGGCTGCGCTCGTCGCGGTGCAGCTCGTCGTGCCGCAGGCGCTCGGTGACGTGCTGCTCGGAGCGCCGCGCCTCCCGCGTCGCGGCGGCCGCACCGACCGGGTAGCCGGCCTTCATCACCCGCGTCTCGCACGCCTCGACGGTGTAGACGGCCGAGTAGAAGTAGCCGATCAGGGCGCCCGACACGATCGCGCCCAGCCGCACCCAGGGCGGGCCGGGGACGACCAGGTACAGCACGACCAGCAGCGGGAGCAGCTGGACGGTCGTGCGGGCGAGGTGGCGCAGCACCCAGGTGCGGCAGGTGACGTCGTGCAGGACCCACCGGTGGTGCCGCTCGGGCAGGCGGGCACCGAAGGCGTAGGCCAGCCAGCGGAGGGGATTCGGACGTCGCATCTCGGAGTCCATGTTAGGTGACCCTCACTTCCATGGCCACGTGACCTGTCACGCCCCCGGGTGGCGGACGAGGTGGGCGACGAGGTCGGTCGCCGCGCGGGGACTCCCCGCCGGGGCGACGGTCACCCCGTCCGGTCCCGGCACGGGCTCCGGCAGCGGGTGGCCGCTCCGGGCCCCGGCGAGCAGGTCCCGGACCCGCTGTCCCGCCCGATGGTAGAACTCCAGCTGCACCGCGCGCCCGAACAGCCCGAAACCCAGGCGGTAGAACGGGTTCGGGATCCGGGCGGGCCGGGAGAAGGCGCGGATGACGAACTCCACCTCGCCGTCCGCCAGGTCCTTCACCACCTCGTAGGTGAGCCGGCCGCGTTCGAGGTGCCCGTCGAGCGTCTCGTAGGTCCAGCCCCAGATCCGCTTCCCGTCGCGGGTGGTGTCGACGACGTCCGTCACCCGGACGCCCAGGTGGAACCGCAGCGGCCCGAACCGGCCCTCCAGCAGCATGTCCCGGCCGAGCAGCGGGTCGGCCGGGCGGAACACGCCGCGCAGCCGGTGGTGGTCGGTGAACTGGTAGCCGCGCACCACGGCGCACGCCCGTTCCCAGTCGCCGTCGGGAACGGGGTCGCCGGGCGGCTCGGAGCCGACGAGGGCGCGGCCGTGGTCGACGTGCCAGCGCCGGTCCGACGCGGTGACCGGCGCGTCGGCCGCGTCGAAGTTCACCGCGCGGGCGGCGAGGCCGTCGAGGTCGGCGCGGCGGCGCTCGGGATCGGGACGGTTCCTGCGCACGCCGCTCAGGACCGCCGCTCCTCACGCCGCATCGAGTCGCCGATCATCCACAGCATCGACGGCCACAACCCCACGAACACCGCCCGCCGCTCGGCGTTGCCGCGCTCGTCCTGGTCGACCGTCTTGGCGCGCAACCACAACCCGATGGACAGCCCCACCGAGCCGAGCGAGATCCACTGCAGGTGCGCGCCGCGCAACCCGCTCCGGCGCACCACCGATCCGACCGTCATGTCCGGAAGGTTCCCCGCCCGCGGGCCGGGTACACCCCGGTGCGATGACGAACCCGACGCACACCCGCACCCCACCGGTGACCGGCGACCGGCGCTCCCGGCGGGTCGCCGCGCTCGCCCGGTGGCCGGTGGCACTCGTCCTGGTGTCCTGGCGGTACTTCTGGCGGACCACGCCGGTCCACCGCAGCGACGTCGTGGGGGACCGGTCCGACCTGCCACCGCCGGCTCCCCACGGCGCCGGCGACGAGCGTGTCCAGCGCCCCGAGGACGGGCGCGGCACGTTGCTGCACCGTCGCTACTCGGTCCGGATCCGGGGCTCCTCGCTGGGCCCGGAACAGCTGATGGAGCGGCTCGCGGCGAACCACGACCGGTGGTCGCCGGAGTTCGCGGTGTTCCGCCGCACCCGCGGCACGCCCGGCCGGACGGCCGTCGGTGACGAGTTCCTCATCCGGATGCCCGGCCCCTGGGACGGACCGGTCCGGGTGTGCGCCGCCGACCCGACGAGCTTCACGTTCGTCACCCTGCGCGGGCACCTCGAGGCCGGCCGGATCACGTTCGCCGTGCGGAGCGACGGCGACCGGCTGGTCTTCTCGATCGAGTCCTGGGCGCGGCCCGGGGACCGGCTCTCGCACCTGCTCTACAACCACCTCCGGGTGGCGAAGGAGGTGCAGCTCAACATGTGGACGCACGCCTGCATCCGCGCCGCGGCGCTGGCCGGGGGACGCCCGGACGGCGGCGTGACCGTGCGGACGCGGCGGTTCGGGGCTCGTCGTGGGTGATCACGCACGGCAGACTCGGCGGGCATGAGCACCGTCGCTTCCGAGTTCACCGAGATCGCCTACGACGTCGAGGACCGGGTCGCCACGATCACCCTGGACCGCCCGGACCGGCTCAACGCCTTCACCGCGACGATGGCCCGCGAGCTGATCGCCGCCTACGACCTCGCCGACGCCGACGACGGGGTCCGCGCGATCGTCCTGACCGGCCGCGGCCGCGGGTTCTGCGCCGGTGCCGACCTGGGCCGCGGCGGAGCGTCGTTCGACGCGAACGACCCGCAGCGCGCCGCGGACCGGGCCCGGGTCGGCCGGATCGGCGACGTGCCGCGCGACGGCGGCGGCACCGTCACGATGCGGATGGCCTCGCTGCGGACACCGGTGATCGCCGCCGTCAACGGCCCGGCCGTCGGGATCGGGGCGACGATGACGCTGCCCGCCGACATCCGGCTGGCCGCGTCGTCGGCGCGGTTCGGGTTCGTCTTCGCCCGCCGCGGCCTGGTGCCGGAGGCGGCGTCGAGCTGGTTCCTGCCCAGGATCGTCGGGATCTCGCAGGCGATGGAGTGGGCCGCGACCGGCCGGGTGTTCGACGCCGCCGAGGCGCACGCCGGCGGGCTGGTGTCCCGCGTCGTCGACGACGGCGAGCTCCTGGCCACGGCACGGGCCATCGCCACCGAGATCGCGGAGAACACGTCCGCGGTGTCGGTCGCGCTGACCCGCCAGCTGCTGTGGGGGATGCTCGGCGCGCCGAGCCCGTGGGACGCGCACCGCGCCGACTCCGCGGCCATCCACCACCTCGGCCAGGGCCGCGACGCCGCCGAGGGGGTCGTGTCGTTCCTGGAGAAGCGGCCGCCGGAGTTCCCGGCGACCGTGACGGAGGACTACCCGGACCACGTCGTCGAGCCCTGGCCCGGCCGGCCCGGCGACCTGACGGACTGAAACCCCGGTGCGTGGCCGCCACGGCCCGGCTAACGTCCGGGCCGTGGCAGCCTTCATGCGCCTGCGCGTCGCCTGACGGCGGCGCCCAGCACCTCTCCGCGGCACCGCCGTCCCCGCAGCCGGTCCTGTACCCCTGCCGGGCGGCGCCCTCTCGCGCGCGTCCGGCTCCCCACCCGGGAGCCCCCGTTGACGACCCGTCGCACCCGTCCCACCCCGCTCGGCCGGCACGAGCACGGCCAGAACTTCCTCGCCGATCCCGCCGTCCCGGCCGCGCTGGCCGCGGTCGCCGCCGGCTGGCCGCCGCGCCCGCTCCTCGAGCTCGGCGCGGGCGACGGCGCCCTCACCGCCGCCCTGCTCGACCTCGGCCGGCCGGTCACCGCGGTCGAGCTGGACCCGTACCGGGCTTCCCGGCTGGGGGAGCGGTTCGGCACCGCCGTCGACGTCCGCCACGGCGACCTCGTCCGGGAGCCGCTGGGCCGCGCGGTCGACGTCGTCTCCAACGTCCCGTACGCGCTCACCACCCCGCTGCTGCGCCGGCTCCTCGCGGCGCCGCGGTGGGGGCACGCGCTGCTCCTGTTGCAGTGGGAGGTCGCCCGCAAGCGGGCCGCGGTCGGGGGCACGACGGCGCTGACCGCGCGCTGGTGGCCCTGGTACGAGTTCCGGCTGCACGGGCGGGTGCCCGCGCGGTCGTTCCGGCCCGTCCCGTCGGTGGACGGCGGGATCCTGGAGATCGCCCGCCGGGACCGGCCGCTGGTGGACGGTCCGGCGGGGGGATACCAGCGTCTCGTCGACGCGGTGTTCGGCGGGCGCGGCCGCGGGGTCGTCGACGTCGTCGGGCGGCGGTACGGGCGGCGGGTCGCCCGCGACTGGGCCGCCACGTGCGGGATCGGCGCCCGCGCGCTGCCCCGCGACCTGGGCGTCGCCGCCTGGGCCGACCTGCACGCCCGTACCCGCGACGGGGCCCCGCCGTCACGCCACACCCGGTGAGCCGCACGCGGTGCTGCTCACTCTCCGTTGCGCCGGAGGTGTCCGGTCTGTTCGGCTGGGCCCTGTGGAGCGCACGGAGCTGACCCGCAGGCGGTGGCTGGACCACGGCCGCCTGTCGTCGCACGCCTGTCGCTGACGCCGCGTCGTCACCATCCAGCCCCCGGGCCGTCTCCCGGCCGGGGCCCTCCCACCTCCCGGCAGGTCACCCGTGTCCAGCACGTCCGCACGTCCCGGTGCGTCCCCGCGCCGCGCCGCCGTCGCCAGCCTCATCGGCACCACCATCGAGTGGTACGACTTCTACCTCTACGCCACCGCCGCCGCGCTGGTCTTCGCGCCGCTGTTCTTCACCGACGTCGATCCCGCGGCCGGCGTGCTCGCGTCGTTCGCGACCTACGCCGCCGGGTTCGGTGCGCGGCCGATCGGTGCCGTCGTCGCGGGGCACCTCGGGGACCGGGTCGGACGCCGGTCGGTGCTGGTGGGGTCGCTGGTCCTGATGGGCGCGGCGACCACGCTGATCGGGCTGCTGCCCACCTACCCGACGGCGGGGCTGCTCGCCCCGGTCCTGCTCGTCGTGCTGCGGCTGGTCCAGGGGCTCGCCGTCGGTGCCGAGTGGGCCGGTGCGGTGCTGATGGCCGTCGAGCACGCCGACGGCGAGCAGCACGCCCGCCGCCGCGGCTTCTACGGCAGCTTCCCGCAGATCGGGTCGTCGGCGGGGATGCTGCTCGCGTCCGGTGTGTACGCGTCGGTGCTCGCGATCGCCGGGAAGGAGGCGTTCCTCGCCGGTGCCTGGCGGATCCCGTTCCTGCTCAGCTTCGTGCTGGTGATCGTCGGCCTCGCGATCCGGCTGACCCTGGCCGACCCGGCCGTGTTCACCGCCGCCCGCGACTCCGGCACGCTGTCCCGCCGCCCGGTGCTGGAGGTGCTGCGCACCGACTGGCGGACCGTGCTGCTGACGATCGGCAGCCGGATCGCGCAGAACTCCGTCTACATCCTGGCGACGACGTTCGCGCTGACCTACCTCGCGCAGGGCACCGACGCCGCCGAGAGCGCCGGGCTGACCGCCGTGATCATCGCGTCGGCGATCGGGCTGTTCTCGACTCCGCTCTGGGCGATGCTCTCCGACCGGGTCGGCCGCAAGCCCGTCTACCTGATCGGCGCGATCGGCGCGCCGCTGTTCCTCGGCGGGTTCTTCCTGCTGCTCGACACCGGGTCCACCGTGATGGTCGTGGTCGGCATGGTCGTGCTGGTGAACCTGTTCCACGACGCGATGTACGGCCCGCAGGCCGCCTGGTACGGCGAGCTGTTCGACACCCGGCTCCGCTACAGCGGCGCCTCGCTCGGCTACCAGATCGGGTCGGTGATCGGCGGGACGACGCCGCTGGTCGCGACCGCGCTGCTGCTGGCGGGCGACGGGCGCCCGTGGCTGATCTGGGGGTACTTCGGGCTGCTGTTCGCGCTCTGCATCGGCTCGACGGTCCTGCTGCCCGAGACCCACCGGGCCGGTCTGCGCCGTGATGAGAGGGTCGCCGCATGACCGGCCGCATCCTGCTGAACGCCTTCGACATGGCCTGTGTGGGCCACCAGTCCGCCGGACTCTGGCGGCACCCGTCCGACGAGGGGTACCGCTACACCGACCTGGAGCACTGGACGTCGCTGGCGACGATGCTGGAGGAGGGCGGGTTCGACGCACTGTTCCTCGCCGACGTCCTCGGTGTGTACGACGTCTACGGCGGGTCCCGGGACGCCGCCGTCCGTGCGGCCGCGCAGGTCCCGCTGGCCGACCCGCTGCTGCTGGTCCCGGCGATGGCGGGGGTGACGTCGCGGCTCGGGTTCGGGGTGACGGTCTCGGTCGCCTACGAGCACCCGTACGCGCTGGCCCGCCGGTTCGCCACCCTCGACCACCTCACCCGCGGCCGGGTCGCGTGGAACGTCGTGACGTCCTACCTGGACTCCGCGGCACGCAACCTCGGCCGGTCCGGGCAGATCCCGCACGACGAGCGCTACGAGCTCGCGGAGGAGTTCCTGGAGGTCTGCTACAAGCTGTGGGAGGGCTCCTGGGCCGACGACGCCGTCGTCCGGGACGCGGAGCGGGGCGTGTTCACCGAGCCGGACCGGGTGCACGACATCGCGCACCACGGCCGCTGGTTCGACGTGCCCGGTGCGTTCCTGACCGAGCCGTCTCCGCAGCGCACCCCGGTCATCTTCCAGGCAGGCGCCTCGCCACGGGGTGCCCGCTTCGCCGGGACGCACGCCGAGGCCGTGTTCGTGTCCGGGCCATCGCCCGCCGTGGTGCGGCGCTCGGTGGACGCCGTCCGCGCCGAGGCCGAGCGGGCGGGCCGGGACCCACGGTCGGTGAAGGTCTTCGGGATGCTCACGGCGATCGCGGGGGAGACCGACGACGCGGCGCACGCCACCCTGCGCGAGTACCTGGAGCTGACCGACCCGCAGGCGGCGCTGGCGCTGTTCGGCGGCTGGTCCGGTGTGGACCTGTCCGGTGCGGAGCCGGGCCAGAAGCTGGAGTACGTGCAGACCGAGTCGACCCGGTCCGCGCTGGCGTCCTTCACCGGCCCGGACCGGGACTGGACGGTCTCCGAGCTCGCGGAGTTCATCACCGTCGGCGGGCGCGGACCGGTCGTCGTCGGGTCCGGGGCGACGGTGGCCGACGAGCTGGAGCGGTGGGCGGACGAGGCCGACCTCGACGGCTTCAACCTCGCCTACGCGGTCACCCCGGGCACCATGCGCGACATCGTCACCCACGTCGTGCCGGAGCTGCGCCGCCGCGGCCGGATGCCCGCCGCGGCCGACGCCGGCGGCCCGACCCTGCGCGAGCGCTACGGCACCGGCGACGGCGCCCGGCTCGCGGGGGACCACCCGGGTGCGGGGTACCGCAAGCTCTGAACCCGTGCCCCGGTGAGCGCGGTCGCAGCCGGCCACGGGCGGACTACCCACGGCCGGGTGAAATGCGGACACGGCTCCACCGTTCCCCGCACCCGGCATGATCATCTCGACCCCGTCGGAACGGCGATCGGGGGGAGCGGTCATGTCGGGTCGGGTGGGTCACCGGAGCTCCGGGGCACTGACGGCGGTCGCGCTCGCCGCGCTGGTCCCCGTCCTCGCCGCCCCGGTCGCGCCGGCCCCGGCACCCGCCGGTGCCGCGCTCGCCGCCCCGGCCGCGGTCCCCGGGCAGACCCACGGCACCCACCGGGCCGCCGGATCCGCCGGCACTGACGGGAGCACCGTGCGCCCCGCCGCCGCGCCCGCACCCGCCGCGCCCGCGCCGGTGCCGGGCCCGGAGGCGGCGCCCGCGCCGCGCCCCGCAGCCCCCGCCGTCACCCACCGCGAGGAGCGGATCGACACCCCGGCCGGCCCGGTGACCACCGACGTCGTCGTCGCCGACCTGCGGCGCGACGGCGTGCGGGCCACCCTCCTGACCGGTGCGACCGTCGGTGACCGCTCCGACGTGCCCGCACACGCCGCGCGCGGTGGCGCCCTCGCCGCCGTCAACGGGGACTTCTTCGACCTCTCGCGCAGCAACGCCCCGGCCGGGCCGTCGGTGCGTGACGGCACGCTCCTGACCTCGGCCGTCCCGCCCGGCCGCCGGCTCGCTCCGGCCGTGCCGGGCAGCGAGCCGGGCGACGTGCTCGCCGTCGACGCGGGCGGGACCCCGCGGATCGACCGCGTCACCCTCGCCGCCTCGGTCACCGGCCCGGACGGGCCGCTGACGATCCGCACCCTGAACGCCTACGCCGTCCCCGTCGGCGGCATCGGCCTGTTCACCTCCGACTGGAACGGCGACCGCAACGCGGCCCTGTGCGGCAGCGACACCGACCGCGACGCGCCGTGCGCCCCGGACCGGATCGAGGTGGTGGTCCGCGACGGCGCCGTCGCCGAGGTCCGCCCGCCCGGCGCCGGGCCGGTCCCGCCCGGCGACCGGATCCTCGCCGGTCGCGACGAGGGCGCGGCCGCGCTGCGCGGCCTCGCCGTCGGCGACCGGGTCACGGTCCGTTCGCGCGCCGTCGCCGAGTCGGGTGCGGCGCCCGAGACCGCCGTCGGGGGCAGCCCGATCCTGCGCGACGGCGCCCCCGTCCCCGGCCTCGACACGGCCTCCCGGGACCCGCGCAGCGCCGCCGGGATCACCGGCGACGGCCGGCTCGTGCTCGTCACCACCGACGGGCGTGAGTCCACCAGCGTCGGCACGACCCTCAGCGAGACCGCGGAGCAGCTGCGCCGGGCGGGCGCGGTCGACGGCGTCAACCTCGACGGCGGCGGGTCCTCGACGATGGTGTTCGGCGGGCAGGTCGTGAACCGGCCCTCGGAGGACGCCTACCGGCTGGTGCCGAACGCGCTGGGCATCGTCGCGCCCTCCTGAGCGCCGGGCCCGTCGTCGCAGCGGACCGTCACCGCGAGCATCGCGAACAGCTGCTCGACCAGCCAGCCCCGCAGCCGGTCGCGGTCGGGCTCGCGGTCCGCCTCCAGCCAGGACAGGGCCGATCCCTCGACGAGTGCCACCCAGCCGCGCAGCGTCATCAGCTGCAGCCGGGACGGTCCCGGGACCCCGCCGCGCACGCACAGCAGGTCGACGATGTGGTCCCGGACGCCGTCGACCAGCGCGTCGGTCGCGCCGGTCGAGATCACCGACCCGCTGCGCAGCAGCGCCACGTAGGCGCTGCCGTGACGCTGCACGACGTCGAGGAACACGTCCAGCGCCTCACCGAGCTGCTCGGCGAGCGGCCCGTCGGCGGGCAAGGCGACCCGCTCGATCAGCTCGTCGGCGACGCTGCCCAGCGCCGCGACGTGCAGCTCCTCCATGCTCGAGAAGTAGCGGTAGAACAACGCCCGGGAGACGTCCGCGGCCCGGGTGACGTCCTCGATCGCGACCTCCTCGGGCGACCGGCGGCCGTAGAGGTCCAGCGCGGCGGACACGAGCTGTGCACGCCGGGCCTCGGGCGTCATGCGCCGGGGTGAACGGGTCGGGGTCGTCGCCATCACCCCAGAGGGTACGGACCGGCCGGGTCTAGCGACCGAGGTCGACGACGACACGGTCGCCCTCCGCCCGGCCGACGCACAGCGCGGTCCGGCCGGGACCGGCCGGGTCACCGGTCGTCGTGCCCGCCAGCAGCGGGACGTGGCAGGTGCCGCAGAAGCCCTGCCGGCACGAGTACGGGACGTCCGGGCGCACCTCGCGCACCGCGTCCAGCGCCGTCCGGTCCGCGGGCACCGCGATCTCCGGACCGCCCGCGACCTGCACGGTGAAGGGCCTGCCGTCCCGGATCGGGGGCGGGGAGAACCGCTCGGAGTGGAACCGGCGCACCGCGGGCAGCGCGCGGCGCACCGTCTCGATCATCGCGGGCGGGCCGCAGCAGTAGACGGCGGTGACGTCGTCGGCGGTGCCCGCCGAGAGCAGCTCGTCCGCGCCGGGCGCGCCGCGGTCGTCGTCCGGGCGGCGGACCACCCGCCGCGGGTCGAGCGCGGCGAGCTCGGCGGACAGCGGCATCGACCCGAGGTCGCGTCCGGTGTGGACCAGCCGCCACGGCAGGCCCGCCGCGTGGACGGCACGCACCATCGGCGCGATCGGTGTGATCCCGATGCCACCGGCCAGGAACAGGTACCCGGGAGCGGCGGCCAGCGGGAACGCGTTGCGCGGCCCGTGCAGCCGCAGCCGGGCCCCGGGCACGAGCCCGTGCACCTCGGCGGAACCCGTCCCGCCGGGGACCGCGCGCACCGCGATCCGGTACACCGACCGGTCGGCCGGGTCCCCGCACAGCGAGTACTGGCGCAGCCGCCCGGACGGCAGCTCGACGTCGACGTGTGCGCCGGGCCGCCAGCCGGGCAGCGGCGCGGGGCCGGCCGGCACCAGTTCGAGCGACGCGACGTCAGGGCACGGCCGGTGCACCGACCGGACCTCGACGAGCAGCGTCCGGTCCACCGGGTCCGACGGGCGGCGGCGCCGGGCGCCGCGGGCCGAGAGCCGCTGCGCGAGCGTCGTCACCGCCGACAGCGTGGTCGCGGCCCGGTTCGGGTACGGCGGCGGGGCGACGCTCATGCCGTGCCGCCGGTCTCCGGGTGCTCCCCGCCCTCGGCGCGGCGCGCTGCGGGGGAGAGCGCCAGGTAGGCCACCGCGGCGTCGGTGTCACCGTGCCGGGCGGGATGGAAGCGCGGGCTCAGGTAGGTCAGCACGGCGCGGGTGAACATCCACGGTCCCGGAACCAGGCCGCGCCGCGACGCCCGCAGGTAGTCCCGCAGCCGCACCCGCCGCTGCGGGGTGCCGCGCAGCTGCGGGTCGCGCGCGCAGAGCTGGCGGGTGCCGTCGGCCCAGAGCTTCGCCAGCGCCGGGCCGCTGACGACCATCGACCGGATGCGGCGCAGGTACCGGCCGTCGAGATGGACGTAGAGGTCGTGCGCGACGCTGCGGTGCTCGACCTCCTCGGCGCCGTGCCAGCGCAGCATGTCGAGCATCTGCGGGTCCGCACCGGCGGCGTCGAGCTCGGGGGAGTGCAGCACCCACTCCCCGAGCACCGCCGTGAAGTGCTCGATCGCCGCGATCAGCCCGACCCGCTCGACCAGCCACTCGCGGGCGTCGTCGCCGGTCAGCCCGCGGTCGCCCAGCAGGTCGTTGAAGATCCATTCGACCTGCTCGACGTACCGCGAGACGTCCACACCGGCGTCGAGCAGGTGGTCCAGTGCCCCCTGGTGCGACGTCGCGTGCATCGCCTCCTGTCCGATGAACCCGCGGACGTCCTCGGCGAGTGCCTCGTCGTGCACGTGTGGCAGCGCCTGCGAGAAGACCTCGACGAACCACCGCTCGCCCTCGGGCAGCAGCAGGTGCAGCACGTCGATGAGGTGCGAGGCGAACGGCTCGCCGGGGATCCAGTCGGTGCGGAGGGTGGAGAAGTCGAACCGGACGTCGCGGGCGTGCAGGGCGATCCGGTCGTCGTCGGCAGTGCTCATCGGCGGTGCTCCTCCCGGGCGGGGGTCGGTGACGGACGGCCGGTGCCGCCGTCGACGCGGGCGACGGCGCGCAGCAGGCCCGGGGCCAGGCGCGACGCCAGCAGCCCGGCGTGTGCCTCGGCGGTGACGGGGGCGAGCGGCAGGTCGCCCTCGACGGCCCGGACGAGCCGCCGGGCGACCCGCTCGGGGGTGTAGCCGCGCCGTGCGTAGGCGGCGCCGGCCGCGTGGCGGCGGGCGTCCTGCTCGTCGTCGCCGGTCCCGGCGAACCGGGTGTGCGCGGTGATCGGGGTGTCGACGAAGCCCGGGCACAGGGCCGTGACCCCGACGCCGGCGTCCGCCAGCTCGGCGCGCAGGCACTCGGACAGCATCAGCACGGCCGCCTTGGTGGTCGCGTAGGCGGGCAGCGCGCGGGACGGGAGGAAGGCCGCCGCCGACGCCGTGTTGACGATGTGGCCGCCCTCGCCGTGCTCGGTCAGCAGCGCCCCGAAGTGCCGGCAGCAGTGCACGACGCCCCACAGGTTCACGTCGACGATGCGCTGCCACTCGGCCAGCGTCGTCTCGGCGAACGGCCCGGCGACGGCGATCCCCGCGTTGTTGACGACGACGTCGGGCACCCCGTGCTCGGCGGCGACCCGGCCGGCGAGCTCGGCGACGGCGGTGTCGTCGGCCACGTCGACGGTGTGCGCGACCGCTCGGCCCCCGGCCCGCTCGACCTGCGCCACGGTCTCCGCGGCGCCGTCGGCGGACAGGTCCGCGACGACGACGCGGGAGCCCCGGGCGGCGAACGCGAGCGCGGTCGCGCGGCCGATCCCGCTGCCCGCCCCGGTGACGACGGCGAGCCCGCCGTCCCAGCGCACGGCCCGGTCCCGGCGCCCGCCGGAGGCGACCAGTGCGGTGCCCCGGGAGCGTGCGCGGGCGAGGGCGGGCCCGCCCTCCCCGGTGGTGCCGGTCGCGGTGGCGCCGGCGACCATCTCCGCCGTGCACCGGGCGATCACCTCCGGCCGCTGCCGGACCACCCAGTGCCCGCCGGGCAGGTAGCGCACCCGCAGGTCGGGGGCGAACTCCGCCGCGCTCGTCGCCAGTGCGGGCGTCACGTACGCGTCGCCGCGCGGAGCGAGGACCTGCACCGGGACGTCGGTCCGGCGCGGCTCGGGACGCCCGAGGCGGCGCGGGAGGTTGTGCCGGTACAGCTCCAGCCCGTTGACGGCGTCGCGCACCGCGGGCCGCGGGATCCGCTCGCGGCGGGTCAGCAGCCCCCCGAGGAACCCGCTGCGCACGGCAAGCTCCGGCACCACCGGCAACCGGAAGAACAGCGTGTACCAGGAGTGCGCGGCCTGCTTCAGGACCGCCCGCAGGTCGCGCGGGGACCGGCGGCGCAGGAACAGCGCGACGTGGTCCAGGCACGGCCCGGAGATCGAGGTGAAGGACGCGACCCGCCCGGCCAGGACGGTCCCGGTGACCGCGTGCCAGGTCTGGATGGCGCCCCAGTCGTGGGCGAGCAGGTGCACCGGCTCGCCGGGGGACACGGCGTCGCACACCGCGCGCAGGTCGGCGCCGAGCAGTTCCAGGTCGTACCCGGCCGGGCCGGCGGGGGCCTCCGAGTCTCCGTGGCCCCGCACGTCGTAGGTGACGACGTGGTGGTCGGCCGCCAGGAGCTCGGCGACACCGTCCCAGACGTGCCGGTCGTCGGGGTAGCCGTGCACCGCGACGACGGTCGGCCGGGACGGGTCACCACGCTCCTCGACGGCCAGCCGGAGTCCGTCGGAGCTCGTCACCGCACTGTGAGACACCGCGTCATCGTAGAAAATCTGTCAACAAGACGCCAGGGGGTGCTACTTCATGGTGGCGAGCTGGATCAGGTTCCCGCAGGTGTCGTCGAGGACGGCGACCACGACGGGGCCCAGGTCGGTGGCCTCCTGGGTGAACTCGACACCCAATCCCTTGAGGCGCTCGACCTCGGCGTACACGTCGTCGACGGCGAACTGGGTGAAGGGGATGCCGTCGGCGGTCAGGGCCTTCTTGAACGGGCCGGCGGCGGGGTGCCCGTCCGGCTCCAGCAGCAGCTCGACGCCGTCCGGGTCGGCGGGGGAGACCACGGTGAGCCACCGCGCGTCGCCCGCGGGCACGTCGGTCTTCGGGACGAAGCCGAGCTTGTCGGTGTAGAAGGCGAGCGCCTTGGCCTGGTCGTCGACCAGCACGCTGGTGACGTTGATGCGGATCATGGGAGGGGTCCTTCGCGGTCGACGGGCCACCGTTCGGCGATCGCGCGCAGCGGGCGCGCGTCGATGTGGTGGAACTTGTACCGGCCCTGGCGGCGGGTGCGCACCAGGCCGGCCTGTTCCAGCACCGCGAGGTGCTGGGAGACGGCCTGGCGGGTCGAGCCCAGGCCGTGCTTCATGGAGAGTCGGCCGCAGATCTCGAACAGGGTCTGCCCGTCCCGCTCGGTCAGCTCGTCCAGGATGATGCGCCGCGTCGCGTCCCCGATCGCCTTGAACAGCTCCGGGTCCGCGTCCACGGACCCTTTATAGGCAAGTATGTACTTGCCTGTCAAGGGCGGCCGGCGCGCTCACCCGCCGCCCACATCGTCGCGACCCGGCCGGTGACCCGGTCGTGCGCCGCGCGCACCGCGGGCCCGGCCGCCCGGACGCCCGCGAGGGCGTAGAGCAGCTCGCCGTCGGGCCCGTGGTCGAGGTCGAGCAGGCCGTGCGCGCGGGCCAGCCCGACGACGAGGTCCTCGGCCGTCGTGCGGGCGCACCCGGCCGCCCGGTCGAGCGCGGCCACCGGGCCGGGCTCCGCGCCCGGGAGCAGCAGCCGTCCCAGCGCGCGGGCCAGCCGTCCCAGGGCGTCGCAGTCGGCGGGGGAGACGGCGACCAGGCACAGGTCCGGGCACGGCCCGGGCCGGTAGCCCGGGCGGGCCTGGGCCGCGCGCAACGGTCCGGACAGCTGCCGCCATGCTCGCAGGGCGCCGCCGGCCGCGGCGGGCGCGTGCACGTCGGTCGCGAGCGCGGTGAGTGCGGCGGACAGCGTCCGGTCCACCCGGGACCAGGCGACCCGGTCCCGGGGCAGGGCGCGCAGGACGGTCCCGGTCGTCGTATCGCCCATGGCTCCTCCGCCCTGCCGCGACTGTTGCGGACCGGTTCGCCCGGGTCCGCCGCATCGTTACGGGGCGTAGCCAGAAGTGGGGAGGAGGTAGGTTCGGCGGATCCGTACCCGTCGATCGGAGGCGCGTGTGTCCGACCAGCCGCCCGCATGGTTCACCTCGGCGGTCGCCACGCCGGCCGGCACCGGGCAGGTCGAGGTGGACGGCGTCCCGATCGTCTACCGCACCTGGGGCGAGCCGGGCGGTCCCGGCGTCCTGCTGGTACACGGCGGGGCCGCGCACGCGCGCTGGTGGGACCACGTGGCGCCGTTGCTGGTGGAGGGCTCCCGGCGGGTCGTCGCCGTGGACCTGTCCGGGCACGGCGACTCCGGGCGCGCCCCGTCCTACGACCTGGACCGGTGGGCGGCCGAGCTGCGCGGGGTGATCGGCGCGGCCGGCCTGGGTGAGCGTCCGACGCTGATCGGGCACAGCATGGGCGGCTTCGTCACGCTCACCGCGGCCCTGCGCCACGGCGAGGAGCTCGCGGGTGCGGTCGCGGTGGACTCCCCGGTGCGGGAGCGCTCCCCCGAGGAGCGGGCCGCCCGGCAGCGGCGGGCGTTCGGCCCGGCCCGCGTGCACACCGACCGCGACGCGCTGCTCGCCCGTTTCCGCACCGTCCCCGAGCAGGACGGCGACCTGCCGTGGGTGCACCGCCACATCGCGGAGCACAGCATCCGTGCCGTCGACGGCGGCTGGAGCTGGAAGTTCGACCCGAAGATCTTCGGCGGGATCGGGCTGACGCCCGGCGAGCTCGGGCGGCCCGGGTGCCGGATCGCGCTGTTCCGCGCCGAGTACGGGCTCGTCCCGGCGGACATGGGGGAGATGGTCGTCGACCGGATGGGCCGCGCGGCCCCGGTCGTCGAGATCCCCGGAGCCGGGCACCACGTCATGATCGACCAGCCGCTGGCGCTGGTGACCGCGCTGCGCACGCTGCTCGCCGACTGGGAGCACTCGGTGCCCGTGGTGGCCCCGGCGTTCTAGAGTGGCGCCATGACCGAGCAGTCAGAGCTGACCGTTTCCGAGTCCGAGGTCCTGGTGGAGCGCCGCGACGGCGTCCAGGTGATCACCATCAACCGGCCCCGCGCGAAGAACGCCCTCAACGAGAACGTCGCGACGGCGGTGGCCGCGGCCGTCGACGAGCTCGACGCCGACGGCGACCTGCGCGCCGGGGTCCTCACCGGCGCGGGCGGGGTGTTCTCCGCCGGGATGGACCTCAAGGCGTTCCTGAAGGGCGAGCGGCCCTCGCTGCCCGGCCGCGGGCTGTGCGGGATCACCCAGCGGCCGCCGCGCAAGCCGATGATCGCCGCCGTCGAGGGCTGGGCGCTGGCAGGCGGCTTCGAGCTGATGCTGGCGTGCGACCTCGTCGTCGCCGCCCGTGGCGCCCGCTTCGGGGTGCCGGAGGTGAAGCGGTCGCTGGTCGCCGCGGCCGGTGGCGCGCTGGAGCTGGCGAACCGGGTGCCGCGGGCGCTGGCCCTGGAGATGCTGCTGACCGGCGACCCGATCGACGCCGCCCGCGCCGAGGCCGCCGGTCTGGTCAACCGGGTCGTCGACGACGGCGGCGCGCTCGACGCCGCCCTGGAGCTGGCCGCGCGGATCGCGGTGAACGGGCCGCTCGGCGTCGCGGCGTCGAAGCGGGTGGTGCTGGAGAGCCCGGACTGGGGCGACGACCGCTGGGCCCGGCACGACGACGTCGTCGGCCCGGTCCTGACCTCCGAGGACGCCCGCGAGGGCGCCGCCGCGTTCGCCGAGAAGCGCGACCCCGTGTGGCGGGGCCGCTGACCCCGGGCGTCACCCCGTGCTGGTCGGCGCCGCCGGAGCCGGTGCTTCGTCGAGCTGGTAGACCTGCCGGGCGACCTCCAGCAGCAGGGTGTTCGCGGTCTGCCGGCCGTCGAGCCCGACGGTCAGGTTGCTCCAGATCACCAGCGTCACGTCGTTGACCGGGTCGTGGCCGGCGAAGGCGTTGTAGCCCGGCATCTCGCCGAAGTGGAAGTACATGGTGGCGCCGGGGGCGAGTGTCTGGCGTTCGATGCCGTACCCGTACTGGGATGCGTCGGGCTCGGCCGGGTCCGCGGGGCGCGGGCTGCCGGCCCACCGCTCCTGGGTCGCGGCGTCGAAGACCCGGCCCCCGGCCAGTGCCCGGATCCAGGCGGCGAGGTCGTCGGCGGTGGACACCACGCCGCCCGCCGCCCAGGCGTAGGACGGGTTCTGGTGGGTGTGGTCGACGGGCGCCAGCGTCCCCGCCCGCGCCGCGGCCTGCACCTCCGGCGGGTACGGCACGTCCACCAGCGCGTACGCCGACCCGCCGTACATGTAGCCGTGCGAGTACGGGTCGGGCAACGACGCGTCCGTGGCCGCCGGGAGGTACGTCGCCCGCAGGCCGAGCGGATCGAGCAGCCGGTCCCGGTACACCTGGCCCAGCGGCCTGCCCTCGACCTGCTCGACGACCAGGCCGAGCAGGGTGTAGTTCGTGTTGCTGTAGTCGTAGGCGGTGCCGGGCGGGAACAGCGGCGGGTGCCGGTACGCGATCGCCAGCGTCTCCTGCGGCGTCCAGACCTTCCCGGGATCGGCGTCGAGGGTCGCCGCGAACCCGGGGTCGCCGGTGAACCCGTACAGCCCGCTGCGCATCGTCAGCAGGTCGGCGACCGTGATGTCCCCGCCGCCGGGGACGCCCGGGACGTGGGCCGACACCGGGTCGTCGAGCCGCAGCCTGCCCTCCTGCGCGAGCTGGACGACCACCGCGGCGGTCAGGGTCTTGGTGATGGAGGCGATCCGGACCCGGGTGGCGCCGTCCGGCCGGTCCGTGGCGCCGCGCCGGGTCGTGCCGGTGGTGGCGGTGAACGCTCCCTGCGGGGTGCGGACCTCCACCACGGCGCCGGGGACCATCAGCTGTGCGGCGGTCCGGTCGACGGCGTCCTGCAGCGCTGCGGGGTCGATCGTCCGCAGCACCGGCGGGCCGCCCGGGACGGCCGGTGACGGGGTCGGTGTCGGTGCGGCCGGCGGGGCGCCGGCCGTCGACGGGGGTGCGGCACCCGCCGCGCACCCGCTCACCAGGAGGAGGACGGCCACGAGCACGCCCACGGGCCCACGCCCGGGCGGGTTCCGGCACCACTCGGCACGAGGACGCATCCGCTGCTCCGACGCTTCACGGGGCCCGCACCGGGCCGGTCCCACCCATGCTGGGGCAGGGCCCGTGGCGTCACAGCCACCGTCCGGACCAGCGGGGATGCGGGCGCCCGGGGTAGGCGAGACGGTGTCAGCCCGTCCCGGAGAACGTCTGCCAGAGCAGCACGCCGTTCAGCGCCACCACGATCGCGGTGACGACGACGGCCGCGGCCGTCGTGGCCCGGTGGTTCACCAGGTCGCCCATCACCGACCGCTTCGCCGTCAGCCACACCAGCGGGGCCAGCGCGAACGGGATCCCGAACGAGAGCACCACCTGCGACAGGACGAGCGCCTGCGTCGGGTCGATGTCGAAGCCGAGCACGACGAGTGCCGGGGCGAGCGTGAGCAGCCGGCGCAGCAGCAGCGGGATCCGCCGGCGCAGGAACCCGGCCATGATCACCTGCCCGGCGTAGGTCCCCACCCCGGACGAGGCGAACCCGGACGCCAGCAGCGCGATCGCGAACCCGTAGGCCGCGACGGTGTCGAGCTCGGTCCCGAGCCCGGCGAAAATCCCCTCCAGGGTGTCGGTGCCGGGCACGTCGGTGCCGAAGAACAGCGCGGCCGCGACGACCAGCATCGACAGGTTGACCAGCCCGGCCAGGCCCATCCCGAGCACGATGTCGGTCCGGCCGGTGCGCAGCAGGAAGCGGGTGTCCTCCGGGGAGCGCGCCACCAGCCGCTTCTGGGTCAGTGCCGAGTGCAGGTAGATCACGTGCGGCATGACGGTCGCGCCGAGGATGCCGGTGGCGAGCACGAGCGAGTCCAGACCCGCGAAGCCCGGGACGAGACCGGCGGCGACCCCGCCGGGATCGACGTCGGTGCGGAACAGCGTCGACGTCAGCCCGACCAGGATGATCGCGAGCAGGAACACGATCGCCCGCTCGAACGGCCGGTGCCCGCGCGACTGCAGGCCCAGCAGCGCGAACGCGATCACACCGGTGATCAGGCCGCCGGTGAACAGCGGGATCCCGAACAGCAGGTGCAGCGCGACCGCGCCGCCGATCACCTCGGCGAGGTCGGTGGCGATCGCGACCAGCTCGGCCTGCGCCCACATGAACCGGGTGCCCCACCGGGACAGGTGCTCCCGGCACAGCTCGGGCAGGTTCTTGCCGGTGGCGAGGCCGAGCTTCGCCGACAGCGACTGGATCAGCATCGCCATCAGGTTGGCGACGACGATCACCCAGACCAGCAGGTAGCCGTAGCCGGCGCCGGCCGAGAAGTTGGTGGCGAAGTTGCCGGGATCGACGTAGGCGACCGCGGCGACGAACGCCGGGCCGAGCACGACCAGGCGGCCGCGCCAGCCGCGGCGGCGCAGCTGCTCGACCGTGACGGTCCCGGAGTCGGTCCCGGGGCCGTCGGTACGCACCGTCGCCATGGTCGCCCCCCGTGGTGTGAAGGTCCGGCGAAGACGGAGTGTAGGTGCGGCTAACTCTGCACGGAAGTGGGGTCCAGCCTGCGGTGCATCACGTGCAGGCCGGTCGTCGACCCGTCGGGGAGCCGGAACGCGTCCGGCACGATCCCGACCGTCGCGAACCCGAGCGAGTGCCACAGCGCGACGGCCCGGGTGTTGGTCGCGACGACCGCGTTGAACTGCATCGCCGTGTACCCGAGGGAGCCGGCCAGCGCGACGACGTGCTCACCCAGTGCGCGCCCGGTACCGCGCCCGGCCCGCTCCGGGTCGACGGCGAAGCTCGCGGTGGCCACGTGCGAGCCGGGGCCGGGCTGGTTCGGGCCGGTCTTGGCGGTGCCGACCACCACGCCGTCGTCGACGGCCACGACGACCCGCCCGGGCGGCGGGAGCATCCACATGCCGCGTGCCCACGTCTCGCCGGCGTCGACCGGCACGGTGTAGGTCCGGCCCTCGGCGAAGATCGGGCGCAGTACCGCCCAGATCGCCGGCCAGTCGTCGTCGGTCGCGTCCCTGATCTCCACCGGCTCAGGGTAGGTAGAGCTCGCGCGGGCCGGCGTCGAGGGCCTCGACCGAGCCGCCCGTGTGCTCGGCGAGCCAGTCGCCGAACCCGTCGACGTCGTCCTCGGCGACGGCCACGGTCAGCGTGACGTCCGCGCCGTGCTCGACGTCGCAGAGCCGGTAGGCGGAGTGGCGCAGGTCGTGCTCGAGGCGCCCGGCCCGGTCGTGCGGCACGGCGAGCAGCAGCTCGCGGTGCCGGACCCGGCGCAGCTCCCCGACGGTGTCGAGGGTCTCGGCCAGCGCGCCGGAGTAGGCCCGGACCAGGCCGCCCGCGCCGAGCTTGGTGCCGCCGAACCAGCGGGACACGACGGCGACGACGTCGGTGAGCCCGCGCCGGGCCAGCACCTCCAGCATCGGGACGCCTGCGGTGCCCGAGGGTTCGCCGTCGTCGTTCGAGCGGGCGGTGAGGTCCCCGGTGGCCGGGTCGCCGATCCGCAGGGCGGTGCAGTGGTGGGTGGCGTCCGGTCCGGCCCGCCGGACCCGCTCGATCACGGCGGTCGCGGCCTCGACCGTGCCGGTGCGGGCCACGGTGCACACGAAGCGGGAGCGCTGGATCTCGATCTCGTGCACCCCGTCGCGGGCGATCACCCGCACGACGCGCTCCGGGTCACACCGTGACGGCGCTCGCCATCGGCGGCGCCACGGGATCGATTCAGTGCAGACTGGTCGTGTCCGGTGAGGGGCTCCGCCCCACCCGGCGGTGCCGCCCCTCCCGGCACGAGAGCGGTCCCGGAGATCCGGGACCTCCGGGAGAAGAAGGGACCCACACCCATGAGCGACACCCTCCGCGTCCTCCGTAGCGGCCTCGGCACGATCGCCCGCCGGATCGACGCCTACACCCTGCAGGCGTTCAACCCGGTCTACCCGACGCCGGCGGGCCGGGGTCGCTGACCCCCGGCCCACCGGCCGCCGTCACGGGCGCCCGAGGGCGGAGCGGCGCTCAGTCCTCGCCGTCGTCCCGCGAGGGGATCTTCAGCGGCCGCAGCCGCACCCACAGCACGAACAGCGCGCCGACGACCAGCATCGCGATGCCGGTGTCGAGGTTGAGGTTCGTCCCGCCGGTCTTCGCCAGGTTCTCCGGATCGTTCCCGGAGACCAGCCCGACGATCAGCAGGACGAGGCCGTAGACCCCGAACAGCAGCGCGATCACCGAGCGCAGGTCGAACAGGTTGGTCGCGGTGGTCGAGATCGGGGCGTCGGTCCCGGCCCGGTCGCCGGTCCCGGGGTCGACGCCGCCGGAGTTGTCCTCGGTCATCTCTGGTCTCCCTCCGGTCAGCCGACGATGATGTAGAGAACCACGGTCAGGGCGAGCACCAAGGCTCCCAGGACCATGGGCGACCGGTACCAGCCCGCGTCGTCGCCCTCCGAGGAGTGCGTGCGGGCCTCCTTGGACGTCAGGCTCCAGACCAGACCGACCAGCTCGGCGTCCGGCTTCGGGGTGCTCACCATCGACACCCCGGCGGCGACGCCGACACCGACGACGAACGCGGCGATCGCGCCGACGAAGCTGCCGGCCTGGCTGGACATCTGCCACACCTCGGTGCGCACCAGGACGTCGACGAGCACCGCGGCCGTGGTGCCGGACAGCAGGCCGATCCAGGCCGACGGACCGGTCATCCGCTTCCAGAACAGGCCCAGGATGAAGATCGCGAACAGCGGTGCGTTGAAGAAGCTGAACAGCGACTGGATGTAGTCCATCAGGTTCTCGGAGCCCGAGGCGATGAACGCCGTACCGATCGCCAGCACGCAGCCGATGATCGTCACCATCCGGCCCACCTGCAGGTAGTACCGGTCCGGGCGGTCCGGCCGGAGCCAGTCCTGCCAGATGTCGTAGGTGAACACGGTGTTGAACGAGCTGATGTTCGCCGCCATGCCCGCCATGAACGCGGCCAGCAGGCCGGCGATCGCGACGCCGAGGATGCCGTTCGGCAGGACCTCCTTCATCAGCAGCGACAGCGCGTTGTTGTAGGTGATGCCGTCGACGGCCTCACCGCCGCCCTCCTTCACCGCGCTGATCTGCGGGACCAGGATCGCGGCGATCATGCCGGGGGTCACGATGACCAGCACGACCAGCGCCTTCGGGAACGCGCCGATGATCGGGGTGCGCCGGGCCGCGGACATGCTCTTGGCCGACAGTGCGCGCTGGACCTCGGCGAAGTTCGTCGTCCAGTAGCCGAACGAGAGCACGAAGCCGAGACCGAACACGATGCCCAGCACGGACAGGAACGGGTTCGCGATCTCGGTCAGCGGCGTGCCCGGCCAGGCGTTGAGGTCGGCGCCCCCGCTGGGGCCCTCGGTCACCGCCCTGGTCAGGCCGTCCCAGCCGCCGACCCGGTTCAGCCCGGCGACGGTCAGCGGGATCAGCAGCGCGAGGATCACGAAGAACTGCAGGACCTCGGTGTAGATCGCCGCGGAGAGGCCGCCCAGGCTGATGTACCCGAGGACCACGACGGCCGCGACCGGGATGGCCAGGTACAGCGACCAGCCGAGCAGCGCCTCGAGCACCAGGCCGAGCGAGAACAGGTTGACGCCCGCGATCAGGATCGAGGCCACCGCGAAGATCACGGCCTGCACCCGCTGGGTGGTCCGGTTGAACCGCTTGAGCAGGAACTCCGGGACGCTGCGGGCCTGGGAGCCGTAGTAGAACGGCATCATCACGATGCCGAGGAACACCATCGCCGGGATGGCGCCGAGCCAGTAGTAGTGCACCGTCGGCACGCCGTACTGCGCGCCGTTGGCCACCATGCCGATGAGCTCGATCGCGCCCAGGTTGGCCGAGATGAAGGCCAGACCGGTGATCCAGGCCGGCATCGACCGGCCGGACAGCAGGAAGTCGAGGCTCGACGACACCGAGCGCCGGGCCGCGTAGCCGATGCCGAGCACCAGCACGAAGTAGAAGGCGACCAGCAGGTAGTCGACGAGGTTCGGGTTGAGGCGCAGGACGTCCTGAGCGGTCATGCCGCGACCTCCCGCAACGCCTCCGGGGCCCGCCCGGGGGCCGTCTCGCGGTGATCCATCTCGGAAGCTCCTCGCCGTCGAGTGCGTACGTCCAACCGGCCCGGGCGACGACACGGTGCGCGAGCCACCGCACAAGCTAGACCGCACTCGGACAGAAGTGAACACTTTCGCGCGAAGTTGAGACCCTTGCGTGATGATCGGAGTCCACATAATCGGGTCCCGCATTCTCTGCGCCCGCTTGCTGACCGTTCGTATTTGTTGCATTGTGTGCGGGTGACGTCGATTCCCGCCGGGAGCCCCGGACGATGAGCCTGCTCGCCGAACAGCGGCGCGAGGTCATCGTCGACGAGGTCCGCACCCGCGGTGCGGTCCGCGTCTCCGAGCTCGCCGAGCACCTCGGGGTCTCCGAGATGACGGTGCGGCGTGACCTCGACGTCCTGGCGCGTCGCCGGCTGGTGGACAAGGTGCACGGCGGTGCGACGGCGATCGGCGAGCACACCACCGAGGAACCCGGGTTCTCCGCGAAGTCGGTCCGGGAGCTGGAGGAGAAGGACGCGATCGCCGCCGAGGCCGCGGAGCTCGTGACGCCCGGCTCGGCGGTCGGCCTGTCCGCCGGGACGACGACGTGGCGGCTCGCGCACCGGCTGGCGAGGATCCCGCGCCTGACCGTGGTCACCAACTCGCTCGCCGTCGCCGAGGCGCTGCACACCGGCGGCGCCGAGTCCCGCGGCACCACGGTGATCCTCACCGGCGGGGTGCGGACGCCGTCGGAGGCCCTGGTCGGACCGGTCGCGATCGCCGCGCTCCGCTCGCTGAACCTGGAGATCGTGTTCCTCGGCGTGCACGGGATGAGCGCGGCGGCCGGGTTCTCGACCCCGAACCTGACCGAGCGCGACACCAACCGCGCGCTCGTCGACGCCGGTCAGCAGCTCGTCGTCGTCGCCGACCACACCAAGTGGGGCACGGTCGGCATCTCCACCATCGCCGACCTCGACGAGGCCGACGTGCTGGTCACCGACGCCGGCCTGGCCGACACCGACCGTGCGGTCCTCGAGGGCGAGGTGGACCGCCTGATCATCGCTGACCCCGGGAAGTAGGCATGACGGTGCAGAAGCTCTCGACACGGATGGCCGACGGCCGGGAGATCCTCTGGTTCGACGGCCCCGGTCACCCGCCCCGCGATCCCGCCGATCTCGTCGACCGGCGGGACCTGCCGCGGGTCACCCCGGCCTCGCAGCTGCGCTACGACGCGCTGGCGGGGGAGTGGGTGGCGATCGCCGCGCACCGGCAGGACCGCACGTACAAGCCCCCGGCCGACCAGTGCCCGCTCTGCCCGAGCCGCGACGGTCGGCTGACCGAGGTCCCGTCGCCCGAGTACGGCGTGGTCGCCTTCGAGAACCGGTTCCCGTCGTTCGGGTCCGCCCCGGGGGCGCCGCTCCCGGTGCCGGGCGAGGTGCCCGAGGCGGCGTCGGGGCGGTGCGAGGTCGTCTGCTTCACCGACGACCACTCGGTCCCGTTCTCCCGTCTCCCCCCGGAACGGGTGCGGCTGGTGCTGGAGGCGTGGGCGGACCGGACCGCGGAGCTCGGCGCGCGTCCCGGGGTCCGCTACGTGTTCCCGTTCGAGAACCGCGGCGCCGAGATCGGCGTGACGCTGTCGCACCCGCACGGCCAGATCTACGCCTATCCCTACGTCCCGCCGTTCCCGCAGCGGATGCTCGCCCACGTCGCCGCGCACCGGGAGGCGACCGGGGAGAACCTGTTCGACTCGCTGCTCGCCGAGGAGCGCGCGGGGGAGCGGGTCGTCGTCTCCGGGGAGCACTGGACGGCGTTCGTGCCGGCGGCCGCGCGCTGGCCGGTCGAGGTGCACCTGTACCCGCACCGGCCCACGCCCGACCTGCCCGCGCTCGACGAGGCGCAGCGGGCCGAGTTCCCGCACGTCTACCTGGACCTGCTGCGCCGGCTCGACGCGCTCTACGACGACGAGCTGCCCTACGTCGCGGGCTGGAACCAGGCCCCCGTACGGGAGTCCGACGGCCGTGCCGACGCCCGGCTGCACCTGCGCGTGCACTCGATCCGCCGGGCCCCTGGCAAGATCAAGTATCTGGCCGGGTCGGAGTCCGGTGCGGGCGCCTTCATCTCGGACGTGCTGCCCGAGGCGGTCGCGGAGCGGCTGCGCGAGCTCTGACCCCGGGCGGCCCCGGACATGCGTCGAGGCCGGTGCCCCTCCCCAGGGGCACCGGCCTCGGACGTCTCGGGGGTGGGTCGGTCAGACCCGGACCGCGCTGTTGAACGGCATCGCGTCGATGTCGGAGTACTTCACCGGCTCGCCGCTCGTGGACGCGTGCAGGATCTTGCCGTTGCCCGCGTAGATGCCCACGTGGCTCACCGGCGAGTAGAAGAACACCACGTCGCCGGGCTTGAGGTCGCTCTTCGAGACGGACTCGCCGTCCATGTCGGCCTGCGCGCTCGACGTGCGCGGGAGGTCGACGCCGACCTTCTCGAACGCCCACACCATCAGGCCGGAGCAGTCGAACGCGCTCGGGCCGGTGGCGCCCCACTGGTACGGGGTGCCGAGCTTGGTCTTGGCGGCGGCCAGCGCCTGCAGGCCGTTCGCGGAGCCGGTGAGGTCGGTGACGGGGTCGCCCGACACCTCGCCGGAGCCCGCGCCGTCGCGGGCGCTCGACCGGGCCTTCTCCTCGGCCTCGGCGGCCTTCTCCTCGGCGTCCTTCTTCGCGACCGCGGCGATCCGGGCGGCGTCGGCCTGCTCGAAGGCCTGCGGGACGGCGGAGGTGACGTGCTCCAGGCCGGTGCTCAACGAGGACGCGGCCTCGCTCGTCCCCGGGCCGCCCTGCTCGGAACCGGCGGCCGGCACGGAGAGCTGCATCGTGGACTGGTTGTCGGCCTGGGCGAGGTCCATGTTCGCCGCGGGGTCGACCGGGGTGTCGTCCGGCGCGCCGAGCGAGGTCACCACGCCCATCACGGCGGTGGCGCCGACGAGGGTGGCCGACATCGTCGCGGCGACGGCGCGGGGCCGGGTGCCGAACGGGCCGGTCTCCGAGGTGCCGCGGACGAGGCCGACGGCGGAGCGGGAGGTGACGCCGGCGGGGACGTCGCGGGTGACGACGGTGTCGTCGCTCCCGCCGGTCCCGACGGTGTCGCCGGGCACGACCGGCAGGCCGGTCGGCGGGGTGTCGATCCGCTCGATCGCCGGGCCGAAGGCGCCGGTGCCGTTCTCGCGGGCCGCGCGGCGGCCGCCGGAGGTCGGGGCGTCGAAGCCGGCGTCGGAGTACCGGGCGAGCAGCTCGGAGGCGGAGATGCCGGCGGTCGCGTCACGGTCGCGCCGGCGACGGGGGATCTCGGTTCCGGCGACGTCGGGGGTGTCGCCGGGGCGCAGTGCAGTGGTCATTCGTGTCCTCGCCGCCACGCGGACACCGGCTCTCGGGGGTCGAGCCGGACATCGTGTCCGCCCCCGCCGCATGCTGGGGTGGGCGCCAGGGGGAGTGTCGGCGGGCGGGGGAGCAGGCGGCCGACCGGGCGCACCAGCCGACATCTCGTCGACCAGCACCCAGGACCGTAACCGGTCCGTGACTCACATGCCTGCCCGGCTCGCGTGCGTGCGACGAACGGCGTCTCCCGCGCGATCCGCGTGCGGATCGACCGCCGAACGGCGGGCGTACTGGTCCGTCGGGGCGGTCGCAGCGACCGTCCACGACGAGCGGTCGGTGCGATCGGGTGACGGGACGGGGCCGGGGGTCACCCGGCGGCACCCGGCCGGACGGGTGCCGCCGGGCCCGGTCAGTTCCCGGTCCAGGTGGGTGGACGGCGGTCCCCGAAAGCGGCGACGGCCGCCCGGAAGTCGGCCGAGCCGTAGACCCGCTCGACGACCGCGGAGTCGTCCCGGTCCGGCCCGTCGGCCCGGCCGCGGAGGAGCTCCTTGGTCGCCCAGATCGTCAGCGGCGCACCGCCGGTCAGCCGGGGGGTCAGCTCCGCGAGCCCGGCGTCGAGGTCGTCGACGACCGCGTGCAGGAAGCCCGGGACCCGCCTTGCCTCGTCGGTCTCCAGGAACCGCGCGGTGAGCAGCAGGTCCGCGGTCAGCGCGCGGCCCAGCGACTCGACGAGGAGGTCGAGCGTGCGGGCCGAGAGGCAGTTCCCCAGCGTCCGCGCGATGGGCACGCCGAACCGGGAGCCCGGCGTCGCGATCCGCAGGTCGGTGGCGCAGGCGATGCCCAGGCCGCCGCCGACGCAGTACCCCTCGACCGCCGACACCGTCGGCACCTGCACCGCCCGGATCCGGTCCAGGACCTCGGTGACCCGCTTCTCGTAGGCGACGCCGTCGGCCCCGGAGGTGAAGGCGGCGAACTGCCCGATGTCGGTGCCGGCGACGAAGGCCCGGCCGCCGTCGCCGCGCACGACGAGCGCTCGGACCTCGTCGTCGGCGTCGGCGCGCTCGCAGGCATCGACCAGCGCCGCGTACATGTCCCAGGTCAGGGCGTTGTGCTGGGCCGCGCGGCGGAACGTCAGGGTGAGCACCCCGGCGTCGAGCGCGGTGGTTGCGTCGCTCATCGTCGTCCTCCCTGCGCCGGCTGGGGCAGCTCGGCGAGCACGTCGTCGGTCGCCGACCCGAGCGACGGGCCGGCGTTGCCGCGGCGGGCCGGGGTGCGGGAGAACCGCATCGGCGAGCCGAGCTGGCGTACCTCGCCCAGCTCCGGGTGCTCGGCGTCCCAGAAGAAGCCGCGCTCGGTCAGGACGTGGTCGGTGAACACCTCGTCGTAGCCGGCGATGGCGGCACAGGGGACCCCGGCGTCGTCGAGCGCCGCGAGGACCTCCGCCGAGGTCATGGTGGTGGTGACCGCCTCGATCCGGGCGATCAGCGCGTCCTTCGCGGCGAGCCGGCCCGGGGTGTCGGCGAAGCGCGGGTCGGACTCCAGCTCCTGCAGTCCGAGCGCCGAGCACAGCGCCGACCAGAGGCGCTCGGTGTTCGCGCCGACCGTCACGTGCCCGTCTCCGGTCCGCACCGCCTGGTAGGGCGCGTAGCGCTGGTGCGCCGACCCCTGCCGGACGGGGACCTCGCCGTCGCCGAAGTACATCCCGGCCTCCCAGACCGCCAGCGACGCACCGGACTCCAGCAGCGAGACGTCGACGTGCTGCCCGGAGCCCGACCGGTCCCGCTCGCGCAGCGCGGCGGTGACGGCCAGCGCGACGTACAGCGCGGTGACCAGGTCGCAGACCGGCACGCCGACCTTGACGGGATCGCCGCCCTCGGTGCCCGTCACGCTCATCAGGCCGCTGGCCGCCTGGGCCATGATGTCCAGGCCCGGCCGCCCGGCCGCGGGACCGTCCTGGCCCCAGCCGGACGCGGAGGCGTACACGAGCTCGGGGCGCCGTGCGCTCAGCGCCGCGTACCCGAGACCGAGCCGGTCCATCGCGCCCGGCCGCAGGTTCTCGACGACGACGTCGGCCCGGTCCACCAGTGCGAGGAAGGCGTCGCGGCCGGCCTCGTCCTTGAGGTCGAGGACGACCGACTCCTTGTTCCTGTTGAGCCGCAGGAACGGCGAGCTCTCACCGTCGAGGAACGGGCCCGCCGACCGGGTCGGGTCGCCGATGCCCGGCGGCTCGATCTTGACGACGCGCGCGCCGAGGTCGGCCAGCTGCATCGTGGCGAACGGCGCCGCCATGAACGCGCCGATCTCGAGTACGAGCACTCCCTGCAGGGGTGGTGCGGTGGACATCTGCGACCTCCTCGGAGCCGACGGTCCGGCTCGATATACGGTATACAGAACAGTGGCGAAGGGGGCGATGCCGATGACGGCGGTGGAGCCGGAGGACCGGCGGCGGATCGTCGCGCCGCCGAGCATGGCCGTGCTGGCCACCGACGCCCTGCGCGGGATGATCTTCTCCGGCGAGCTCGCGCTGGGCGAGCGCCTGGTCGAGGCCCGCCTCACCGAGCGGCTGGGGGTGTCCCGGCCGCCGCTGCGTGAGGCGTTGCAGACCCTCGCGCACGAGGGGCTCGTCGTGACCCACCCGCGGCGCGGCGCCACCGTCCGCACCCTGACCCGGCACGACGTCTTCGAGATCGTGACGCTGCGCGAGGAGCTGGAGTCGTTCGCCGTCCAGCTCGCGCTGCCGGTGCGGTCGGAGGCCCGGCTGGAGCGCTGCCGGGAGGCCCTGCGGGTGTTCGAGGCCGCGGGGCGGGCCGGCGACGAGACCCGTTTCATGCAGCGGAAGTTCGACTTCCACCTGGAGATCGTGGCCCTCGCGGGGCACTCGCGGATCACCGAGACCTACCGGTCGCTGTCGTTCCAGATGCTGCTGTGCTTCGCGCTGAACCGGGCCGCCCGCCGCGACGTGGAGACGCTGCTGGACAACGTGGAGCGGCACCGCGAGCTGCTCGAGGTGATCGAGGCCGGCGACCCGGAGGACGCCCGCCGGGCGCTGGCCGAGCACGGTCACGGCTCGTTCCTGCTCGACGTGGTCGACCAGCTCGACGGCGGCACCCCCGAGTCGGAGGAGTGGCTCGCCGCGCGGCGCGCCCTGCGGTGACCCGCCGCCGGGACGGCTCACCCGAACAGTCCGCCGATCCGTTCGGCGGCCCGGCGCAGCAGCGTGTCCGCCTCCGCGGCGCGGTCGTGTGTGAACCGCTGCACCGGTCCCGACACCGACACCGCCGTCGGGACCGGAGCGCCGGGCACGGGGACGGCGACGCAGAAGACGCCCAGCTCCTGCTCCTCGTCGTCGATGGCCCGGCCGGCCCGCCGGATCCCGGCGAGCTCGGCCAGCAGGAGATCGGTGTCGACGATCGTGCGGCCGGTCATCACCGGCGTCCCCGCGCTGCGGAGCAGGCGGCGCACCTCGTCGTCGTCGAGCTGGGCGAGCAGGGCCTTGCCCACCCCGGTGCTGTGCAGGTGCACCCGTCGCCCGACCTCGGTGAACATCCGCATGGAGTGCCGGGACGGGACCTGCGCGGTGTAGACGGCGCGTTCGCCGTCCAGCACCGCCATGTTCGCCGTCTCGCCGATCTCCTCGGCGAGCGACCGCAGGTCCGCGCCCGCCCGCACCCCGAGCACCCGTGACGCCCGGTCCCCGAGCCCGATCAACCGGGGACCGAGGGTGTAGCGCCGGTTGGTCAGCTGGTGCGCGTAGCCGAGATCGAGCATGGTCCGCACGATCCGGTGGATGGTCGGGAGCGGGAGGCCCGACGCCTCGGCGAGCTCGCTGATCGTGAGCTCGCCGTCGGCGTCGGCCATCACGCCGAGCACCTGGAAGGCACGGGCGATCGACTGGACACCGGCCGTCCCGCTCCCGGTGCTGGGCGCCGTCGTCATCGGGTGCCTCAGCCCCAGCCCGGGACGACGAAGATCAGCCAGGTGGCGAGCGGGGCGACCGCGCACATGCTGAAGCCCCAGATCATCAGCCCGCGGAAGACCTTGTCGGTCTCCTCGCCCGGCGCGTTCGCCACCACCAGTGCGCCGCTGGTGGAGAACGGCGACGAGTCGACGACCGACGACGAGATCGCGAGGGCGATGATCAGCCCGACCGCGCCGACCTCACCGGCCAGCAGGAACGGCACCGCGAGCGGGATCAGGGCGCCGAGGATGCCGGTGGTGGAGGCGAAGGCGGAGACGATCGCGCCGATCAGGCAGATGATGATCGCCGCGAGCAGCGGCCAGCCGATCTGGGTCACCAGGTTGCCGAGCCAGTCGATCGTCCCGACCCGCTCCATGAGCGACACGAACGTCACGATGCCGCAGATCAGCAGCACGGTCGGCCAGGCGACCTGCCCGACGGCGGCCTTCGCCGACGACGGCGAGATCAGCGAGAGCACGGCGGCGACGGTGAGGGCGGTGAAGCCGACGTCGAGGCCGAACGCCAGCGCGCCGACGGCGAGGGCCACCAGGCCGATGATGGTGAAGATGTGGTCGCGGGTCAGCGGGCCGTGGTCCGGCTCGCCGATCGGTCCGTCCGTGCCGCCGGGGCCGCTCCGTCCGTCCGGGCCGTCGGAGCTGCCGGTGTCGCCCGGGTCGCCGCCACCGGTCGCGGGGGCGTCGCCGGAGCCCCCGGTGGAGTGGTGCCGGTGCGTGCCCGACCCGCCGCCGCCGAGCGCCACCGACGTGGCCGGCTCCGCGGCGAGCGCGATCCGGTCCTCCGACGCGGTCGCGGCGGCCGCGTTGGAACGGCGGATCAGCTCGCGCCCGCCGAACAGGAAGAACACCACCACGCTGAGCAGCAGGTTGAACAGGAACGACGACACGAACAGCAGGACCGGGCTGCTCGGGAGCGCATTCCGGTCGACGACGCCGTTCACGATGCTGCCGAAGATGCTCATCGGCGAGAACCCGCCCGCACTCGCACCGTTGATGATGAGCAGACCCATCATCATCGGATTGATGCGGTAGTGGAGCGCGAATCCCATGCCGATCGGCGCGATGATCGCGACCGCGGCGGGGACGACCGCACCGACCGCCGTCAGCACCGCGGTGACCAGGAACATCACCCACGGGATCAGGGCGATCCGGCCACCCACGGCACGGACGGCCAGCTGTACCAGGCGATCGACGGTGCCGTTGCCCTTCGCGATCGCGAACAGCAGCGTGACGCCGACCAGGATGACGAAGAGGTCACCCGGGAATCCGGAGACGATGTCGTCGGTGTCCTCGCCGACGAACGCGGTGCCGACGATGAATGCGGCGACGAAGGCGAGCGCACCCATGTGGACCGGGAGAACGGTGGCGATCAGGAACACCAGGGCTAGCGCCACGACGGTGATGAGTTGTATGGACATCGCGATCCTCTGTGGTCGGCACTGACTCAGGCAGGGACGTGCGAACGGTCGCCTCGGTGCGGCCGCACAGTTTTCCGCATCGCGGAAAATCAATTCCTTTTGGAGTATCAGCCGGATCACACTCGGGCGTCAACCCGGTGCTGCAGGCCGGCGGTGGCGGGTCGTTCGGGCTCGGACGGGACTCGGTTCTGACCTCTCGACGGAAGACAGTAGACGGTATACCGTCTACTGGCGAGACCGAGATTTCGTGATGCGGAAGCACTCGGCACCGAGCGTGGAGGACGCACAATGACGTACGCAGCAGGCCGCCACTTCCTGCAGATCCCCGGTCCCACGAACGTCCCGGACAGCGTGCTGCGGGCGATGTCGGCGCCGACGATCGACCACCGCGGGCCCGACTTCCAGGCACTCGGCCAGGAGCTGCTCCGCGACATCCGGCCGGTGTTCGGCACCACGAACCCCGTGGTCATCTACCCGGCGACCGGCACGGGTGCCTGGGAGGCGGCGCTGGTCAACACGCTGAGCCCCGGCGACGCCGTGCTGACGTTCGAGACCGGTCACTTCGCCACGCTCTGGCAGGAGATGGCCCGCGGGCTGGGCCTGGAGGTCGACTTCGTGCCGGGCGACTGGCGGCACGGCGCGGACCCCGCCGTCGTCGCCGAGCGGCTCGCCGCCGACACCGCGCACCGCATCAAGGCGGTCTGCGTGGTGCACAACGAGACCTCCACCGGCGTCACCAGCCGGGTGCCGGAGATCCGGGCGGCCATCGACGCCGCCGAGCACCCCGCCCTGCTGCTGGTCGACACCATCTCCTCGCTGGGGTCGATCGACTACCGGCACGACGAGTGGGGCGTCGACGTGACGGTGTCCGGCTCCCAGAAGGGCCTCATGCTGCCGCCGGGCATGAGCTTCAACGCGGTCAGCGACAAGGCCCTCGAGGCCTCCCGCACCGCGCGGCTGCCCCGGACGTTCTGGGACTGGGCCCCGATGCTGGCCGCCAACGAGCGCGGCTTCTTCCCCTACACGCCCAACACCAACCTCATGTACGGGCTGCGCGAGGCGCTGCGCCTGCTCTACGACGAGGGCCTGGAGAACGTCTTCGCCCGGCACACCCGGCACGCCGAGGCGACCCGCGCCGCCGTCCGCGGCTGGGGCCTGGAGGTCCTCTGCCTCGACGAGCGGGAACACTCCGGCGCGCTCACCGCGGTGCTGGTCCCCGCCGACGTCGACGCCGACAAGGTCCGCGCGATCATCCTCGACCGCTACGACATGTCGCTCGGCGCCGGGCTGGGCAAGCTCGCCGGGAAGGTCTTCCGGATCGGGCACCTCGGCTCGTTCAACGACCTCACGCTGGCCGGGACCCTGGCCGGCGTCCAGATGGGGCTGAACCTGGCCGGCGTGAAGATCGACCCGGGCGGCCTCGACGCCGCGCTGGAGCGCCTGCAGTCCGGCTGAGCCCCCGCCGGCCCGCGTCGCAGGAGCACCACCCGTCGCATCGTCGCGAGAGGACCCACCACCGATGACCGCCGAGCTGACCCGTCCCGCCCGCCCGGCCCCCGCCTCCACCGGACTCGAGGACGCCCTGCGCGCCCGCGTGACCGGTGAGGTCGCCTTCGACGACTACTCCCGGCACCTGTTCTCCCGGGACGCCAGCATGTACTCGATCATGCCGCTCGGTGTGGTCTTCCCCCGCACGCACGACGACGTCGCCGCGGCCGTCCGTATCGCGGGCGAGTTCGGCGTCCCGGTGGTCCCGCGCGGGGCAGGCACCAGCCTCGCGGGGCAGACCGTCGGCCCCGGCCTGGTGCTGGACATGTCCCGGCACCTCAACCGGATCGTCGAGATCGACCCGGAGGCGCGCACCGCCGTCGTCGAGGTGGGGGTGGTGCAGGACCAGCTCAACGCGCGCGCCGCCGAGCACGGGCTGATGTTCGGACCGGACACCTCCACCAGCAACCGGGCGACGATCGGCGGGATGCTCGGCAACAACTCGGCGGGCAGCGGGTCGCTCACCTTCGGGATGACGATCGACCACATCCGGGCGCTGGACGTCGTGCTGTCCGACGGCTCGACCGCCCGGCTCGAACCGGTCGACGAGGCCGAGCGGCTGCGGCGTGCGGCGGCCGACACCCTCGAGGGCCGGATCTACCGGGAGCTGCCGGAGCTGGTCACCGCGCACGAGAAGGCCATCGCGGAGGGCATGCCGCTGTTCTGGCGGCGGGCCTGCGGGTACCGGCTGGACCGGCTCGCCGGCTACGGCGAGGCCAACCCGTTCGACCTGGCGAAGTTCGTCGTCGGGGCGGAGGGGACGCTGGTGCTGGCCACCCGCGCCGTCGTCGACCTGGTGCCGAAGCCGAAGCGCACCGTGTACGCGGTCGGGCACTTCGACACCACGCACGGCGCGATCTCGGCGACCCTGGACGCGCTGAGCTGCGCGCCGCACCAGGTCGAGATGATGGACAAGACGATCCTCGACCTGTCCCGGAAGAAGATCGAGTACGCCGACCTGGGCAACCACCTCGTCGGCGACCCGGCGGCGCTGCTGTTCGTGTCCTTCTCCGGCGACGAGATCGACGAGCTGTCCGCGAAGGTCGACGCCGTCGCCGCCCTGTGGGCCGAGCACGGGCACGGGTACCACACGCTCAAGCTGGTCACCCCGGCCGAGCAGGCGGCGCTGCTGAAGGTCCGCAAGTCCAGCCTCGGCCTGCTGATGGCCGCCGGTGAGGGGACGAAGCGCCCGCTGGCGTTCATCGAGGACACCGCGGTCGCGCCCGAGCACCTGGCCGAGTACACGGAGCGGTTCGCCGCGATCCTCGACGCCCACGGGCTGGAGGCCGGCTTCTACGGCCACTGCTCGGTCGGCTGCCTGCACATCCGGCCCTTCGTCGACCTCACCGACCCGGAGCAGGTCGAGACGATGCGGGTGGTCGCCGAGAAGGTCAAGGACCTGGTCGCCGAGTACGGCGGCGTCAACTCCAGCGAGCACGGCGACGGCCTCGCCCGCTCGGAGTTCAACCGGGAGATCTTCGGCGACGAGCTCTACGAGGCGATGCAGCGGGTCAAGCGGATCTTCGACCCGGCCGGTGTCATGAACCCCGGCAAGATCGTCGACGCGCCGCCGATGACCGACAACCTGCGCGACCGCGACGCCCTGCCGCCCGCACCGCCGCTGACCACGGCGCTGTCGTTCGAGGTGATCGGCGGGCCGGGCGCGGGGATGCGGGACGTGGCGGACCGGTGCATGAACATCGGCCTGTGCCGCAAGACGACGGCCGGGGTGATGTGCCCGTCCTACCAGGTCACGCTGCAGGAGGAGCACTCCACGCGGGGCCGGGCGAACGCGCTGGTCAAGGCGCTGTCCGAGCCGGACCCGGCCGCCGCGCTCGGCGACGAGCGGCTGCACGAGATCCTCGACCTGTGCCTGGGCTGCAAGGCGTGCAAGAGCGAGTGCCCGATGAGCGTCGACATGGCGTCGCTGAAGTCGGAGGCGCTGCACCACCACCACGAGCAGCACGGCACGCCGCTGCGCTCGCGGATCTTCGGCGGGATCCGGGCACTGAACCGGCTCGGGTCGGCGACGGCGCCGCTGTCGAACCTGCCCGACCGGGTCCGCCCGCTGCGGGCGCTCATGGAGCGCACCGTCGGGATCACCGCGGCCCGGCCGATGCCCCGGTTCGTCCGGGACAACCTGGTGCGCTGGAACCGGCGCCGGGACCGGCCCGCGCCGGGCAGCGCCGGCACCGTGAACTGGCTCGCCGACTCCTTCACCACCTACACCGAGCCGCACATCGGGCGCGCCGCGATCGAGCTCCTCGAACGTGCCGGATGGACCGTCGAGCTCGCCGGTGGCGGCTGCTGCGGGCGGTCCAGCCTGTCCAAGGGCATGCTCGACGACGCCCGTCGCAAGGCGTCCGGGCTGGTCACCTCGCTGGCCCGGGACACCGCGCCGGGATCACCGATCGTCGGCTGCGAGCCGTCGTGTGTGTTCACCCTGCGGGACGAGACGCTGTCGCTGCTCGGGAACACCCCCGATGCGGAGCAGGTCGCCGGCCGGGTGCAGCAGGTCGAGGAGCTGCTGGTCGCCGCGATCGACGACGGCCGCCTCGTGCTGCCCGAGCGGTCCGGGCTGAGTGGGCGGCGGGTGGTCTTCCACGGGCACTGCCACCAGAAGGCCGAGGTCGGCACCGCCGCGACCCTGGCCCTGCTGCGCCGGATCCCCGGCCTGGAGGTGTCCGAGATCGACTCCGGGTGCTGCGGGATGGCCGGGTCGTTCGGGTTCGAGGCCGAGCACTACGAGACGTCGATGGCGGTCGGCCGGGACCGGCTGTTCCCGGCGATCGAGGCCGAGCCCGCCGACACCCTCGTCGCCGCCACCGGGGTCTCCTGCCGGCAGCAGATCTTCCACGGCGTCGGGCGGACCGCCTGGCACCCGCTGGAGCTCGTCCGCACCGCGCTGGAGGGCTGACGCGTGCGCGTCGTGCGGTACCGGGACGCCGGCGGCGCGGCCCGGCGGGGGAGCGTGGAGTCCTCGGCGGACGGCGACCTGGTGCGCGAGCTCGGCCCGGCCGGGCCGGGCGAGGTCGCGGGCAGGCTGGACGACGTGGCACTGCTCGCTCCGTGCGACCCGCGCACCATCGTGTGCGTCGGCAGCAACTATGCCTGCCAGGTCGAGGAGAAGGGGCGCGCCTGGCCGGAGCAGCCCGCGCTGTTCCTGAAGGCACCGAACGCCCTCGCCGCGCCGGGGCAGACGGTCCTGCGCCCGGCCGAGGTGGAGCGGCTGGAGTACGAGGGCGAGCTCGCGGTCGTGATCGGGCGGACCGCCCGGAGGGTCATCGAGCGCGATGCGATGGCCCACGTCTACGGCCTGACCTGCGCCAACGATGTCACCGCACACGACTGGCGGTCCGACGGCCAGTGGACCAGGGCGAAGAGCGCCGACACCTTCCTCCCGCTCGGCCCGTGGATCGAGACCGGTGACGACGACGGCCCCGCCGACCGGCCGCGTGCCGTGCGGACCCGGCTCGGAGACCGGGTGGTGCAGGAGTCCGACACCGGAAAGATGATCTTCTCGGTGCCCGAGATCCTGGCCTGGGTGACGCGGTGGATCACGCTGCAGCCCGGCGACGTCGTGCTCACCGGCAGCCCGGCCGGGGTGGGCCCGATGGCGCCGGGGGACCTCGTGACCGTCGAGATCGAGGGGCTCGGGGCGTTGAGCAATCCTGTGGGGGCCTCCGGCTCGTGAGTGGAGAAGTCGGCCGGAACCGACTTCTCCACTCACGAGCCGGCGGGCCCGACCGGTTCCGGGGTGTCCAGCTCGGCGGGCGCCGGGGCGTCGGCGTGCCCGAGGGCGCTGCGGTAGACGTCGCCGAGCTGCGCGGCCCAGCCGGACGCCTCGAAGCGGTCGAGGAACCGCTGCCGGGCCGCCGCCCCGTACCGGGCGCGCAGCTCCGGGTCGCGGGTCAGACGCACCAGCTCGTCGGCGATCCGCGACGACACCACCGGGGCCAGCGCACCGGTGTGCCGGGTGACGATCTCCGGGATCCCGCCGACCCGGGTCGCGACGGCGGGCGTACCGGTGCCGTGCCCGAGCACCAGCATCCGCGGCATCGTGTCGTGCCGGGTGGTGTGCAGCTGCACGTCGGCCGCCCGCAGCAGCTCGACCGGGTCGGTGCTGCGGCGGAAGGCGACCCGGCCGGACAGGGCGTCGTCGCCCGCCACCCGGGACTCCAGCCACGGACGCAGCGGTCCGTCACCGCCCAGGACGACGGTGAGCGGCTCGTCCGGCGGTATCTCGGCGACGGCGTCGAGCAGCATGTCCTGGCCCTGTCCGCGCCGCATCGGCGCGACCGACACGGCGACGACCTCGTTCTCGTCGACCCCGAGCCCGCGGCGCAGCCGGGCGGCGGCGTCGGGGGTCCCCACACCGGGGTCGGCCGCACCGTCCGGGATCACCGACAGCCCGGCGGTGGAGCCTGCGACCCGCCGGTACCAGTCCCGCTGCAGCACCGAGGTCGCGATCGTGCGTGTCATGAACCGGCGCCGGGCCAGCGTCTTCGCCGTCCGGCGGAGCTGGTCGCCGCGGTCGGCAGGCTGCTCGTGGATGTGGTGCAGCGTCGAGACCGCGGGGACCCGGAGCCGGGCCGCGGCGGCCGAGCCGACGACGTCGGGCCGCAGGCCGTGGGTGTGCACGAGATCGACCCCGCGCTCGCGGAAGGCGGCGACGACCCGCAGGACCCCGCGCGGGTCCCACGGCGCCACGTTCAGCTCGACCGGCGGCGTGCCGGCCCGGGCGAGACGGGTCGCGATCCCGGTCGTGTCGGACGGGGCGAGTGCGACCACGACGATCTCGTAGCCGGCGCCGGGTGCGGCCTCGGCCAGGTCTGCCAGCGCGGCCGCGCAGCCACGAGGGTCGAGGGACTCGACGACATGTCCGATCTTCACGGTCTTCTTCCCTCCCGGGGCGGTAGGGACATCGGTCGGCGGTCCGGACGACACTACCGAGTGACGACGGTCGGTGACGGATCGGAACGCTGCGCGCATCGGGCGACGGTCGCTCCACGCTGCGGCCGGTCGGGGGAGCGCGGCGGGCCGTCGTGCGTCCATTACGGTCACGTCGTGCGTACGGTGCTGGTGATCGGAATCGGGGCGGGTGACCCGGAGCACCTCACCCTCCAGGCGGTGTCCGCCCTGCGGCGGGCCGACGTCGTCTTCGTCATCGACAAGGGCGACGTCAAGGACGACCTCCGGGCACTGCGCACCGGGATCCTCGACCGGCACCGGCCCGAGGGCGGGTACCGGCTCGTCACCGCGCCCGAGGTGGACCGCGACCGCGGCACCGAGGTCGAGCACGACGACGGGCGGTACCGCGACGTCGTCGTCGACTGGCAGGACCGGCGTGCCGAGCTGTACCGGCAGATGCTGACGACCGAGCTCGCCGACGGCGAGGTCGGCGCCTTCCTGGTCTGGGGCGACCCGTCGCTCTACGACGGCACCCTGCGCCTGCTCGACCGGGTGCTCGACGGCATCGACGGCGAGTGGTCGGTCGAGTCCGTCGCCGGGATCTCCAGCGTGGCCGCGCTCGCCGCGGCGCACCGGCTGATCCTCAACCGGGTCGGCCGCTCCGTCCTGATCACGACCGGGCGCCGGATCGCCGAGGGGATGCCCGACGACGTCGACGACGTCGTCGTCATGCTCGACGGCCGCACCGCCTTCGCCGGCCTCCCGCCCGAGCAGCGCGCCGACCTGCACATCTACTGGGGCGCCTACCTCGGCACCCCGGACGAGCTGCTGGTCGAGGGCCCGCTGGACGAGGTCGCCGGCGAGATCGCGGAGGTCCGTGCCGCCGCCCGCGAGCGCAAGGGATGGATCATGGACACCTACCTGCTGCGGCGGGGCGCCGACGAGCGCTGAGCACCGCGCAGCCGACGAGGAGGTCGTAATGCGCTACGCCGACGGGCCCACCACCGAGGCCGAGACCCGGGTCGACGCCGATCCGGTGGCGGTGTGGGAGCTGGTGACCGATCTCGGCTTCCTCAGCGGGGTCTCCACCGAGATGCAGCGCGCCGCGTGGGTCGGCGACGCCGCGCCGGGCCCCGGCGCCCGGATCCGTGGCGAGCACCGGCACGATGCCCGCGGTGAGTGGACGACCGTCTCCACGGTGACCGGCTGGGAGCCGGGCCGGGTCTTCGAGTGGACGGTCGAGCCCGACCAGGACGGCGGGGCCGCCGCCGTCTGGCGCTTCGAGCTGACCCCCGACGACGGCGGTACCCGGCTGCGCCAGTGGGCGCGGATGGGGCCGGGGCCGTCCGGGCTGACCGAGGTGATCGCGACCCGTCCCGAGCTGGAGGAGCGCATCGTCGCCGGCCGGCTGCGGGAGTGGCAGGCCGGCATGGAGCGCAACCTCGAGGCGGTACACGAGCAGGTCCGCTGACGCTCGCCGTCACCCGTCCGGGACGTGAGCGCAGGAATTCCTGCGACGAACCGTCACCATGAGCGGGTCCGGTCGTTGATCCATGGGGACATCCGGCGAACCTGAGAACACTCAGCGTGTTCGTCGTAGATCGTTGCGCTGTTCGGCGCAATGTCCCGTGCGTTCGTCGTGCCGCGCTGTCGGATGATCGCTCCGGTCGTCGTCACCCTCTCAGGAACGCAACCTGTGGCCCGCGGGTTACCTAACGTCGCCGACCGGACGAGCCGGGCGAACCGGCACGCTCCGGCCGCTCCCACGGGTGCTCCCGCACCCGGCCGCGCCGGTCGCCCGCGCCGTCCTCCGATGCTCCCCAGCGCGTCGCCCCCCGGCGACCGGAAGGACTGCTCGAGATGGGTAAGCACACCCGAGTCGGCAAGCGCCTCGTCGCGGCCGCGCGGCCGGAGGTCCGGCGCCGCCACGCCGCACCCTCGTCCGGCGTGGGCCGGCGGATCGCCGCGCCCGCGGCGCTGACCGCGGTCCTTCTGACCTCCGGCGGAACGGCCGGCACGGCCTTCGCGGGGGAGGGCTCCGGATCCGGCGACGACAGCGGCTCGTCCTCCGCCGACTGCCCGGACGGGAGCACGCCGGAGGACGGCGAGTGCGAGACCGGGTCGTCCGGCTCGTCCTCCTCGCTCGGCGGGCTGTCGGACGCGGTGACCGGTGACGACGTCGTCGGGTCGGTCATGGGGGCCGGCGGTGGGTCGTCCTCGGGATCGGGCGACTCCGGTTCGGACGGTTCCGGTTCGAAGGACTCGGGCTCGAAGGATTCGGGTTCGAAGGACTCGGGCTCGAAGGATTCGGGTTCGAAGGACTCGGACTCGGAGGACTCGGGCTCGGGTGGTTCCGGCTCCACGGAGTCGGCATCGAGCAGCTCGGGGTCGGGCGGCAAGGACTCCGGCGGAAGCGGCTCGTCCGGCAAGGACTCCGGTGGTGAGGGCTCGGGCAGCGCGGGCTCGTCAGGGAAGGACTCCGGTGCGTCCGGTTCCGGTGCGTCGTCGGACGGCTCGGGGTCGGGCGACCAGTCCGGCTCCGGCGCAACCGACGGGCTGACCGGCGCGCTCGGCGGGCTGACCGGGGGAGCGGCCCCCGGTCTCGGCGGGTCGGGCTCGTCGGACGGTGCAGGTTCCGGCGGCTCGGCGTCCGGCACGGAAGCGAGCTCGGGCTCCGGGAAGGACTCGGGCTCCGGCGCGGACCCGAGCGGCTCCGATTCCGGGAAGGACGCGAGCAGCTCGGGCACGACCGGTTCGGACGCGGGGAGCTCCGGCGCACCCTCGTCCGGTTCCACCGGGGGCTCCGGCGGTGGCCTGCTGGACGGCCTCCCCGGCACCGACGTCCTGTCCGGCGTCACCGGCGGCGGATCCCCGACCGATGCGCTCCCCGGCGTCGGCGGTGGCACGGACAGCGGTGCGGCCGGCGGCAAGGACAGCGGCAAGGACAGCGGCAAGGACAGCGGAGCGGCCGGCAGCAAGGACAGCGGCGGCAGCAGCAGCGGCGAGGACAGCTCCGGCGGTGGCAGCGGCGGCACGGACGGCGGGGCGAGCAGCGGCAGCACGGACTCCGCGGGCGGCAGCGGAGGCTCCGGCGGTGCGGCCCCGACGGACGTGCTCGGCGGCGTCACCGGCGCGCTCGGCGGGGAGGGCGGTTCCCCGTTGGACGCGCTCGGCGGGCAGGGCGGCTCCCCGCTCGACGCGCTCTCCGGCGTGACCGGCGGCGGCCCGACCGGCGGCAGCGCGACCGGCGGCGGCCCGACCGGCGGTGCGCCCGACTCCGGGTCCGCCGAGGGCGCCTCCACCGAGGACAGCGCCGCCGAGGGCGCCGGGGCTGCGACGGGCGTGCAGCAGTCCGGCGACGCGCCGTCCACCCCGGACGCCGCGGCTCCGGACGCGGGCCCGCTCGGCGCCGTCCCCGGCCTGAACGACCTCACCACCGGGCTCGGGAAGGCCCCCGACCTGGACACCGCGACGTCCCCGCTCACGTCGCTGCCCGACCCGGCCGAGACCCTCGCCGGCGCGAGCGGGCAGGTCCCCGGCGCGCAGCAGGCCGGCGGCCTGGTCGACACCGCGATGGGACTGACCGGCAGTGCCATCGGCACCGACACCGGTACCGACGTCGGTGGGCTCCCCGACGGCATCGCGGGGCTCGCGGACCTGCCGTCGCTGCCCGAGCTGCCGTCGATCCCCGGGGTCACGGACGGCAGCACCGACGAGCTCCCCGACGTCCCCGGCGTCACCACCAGCGGTGCACTCGACGGCCTCAACGAGATCGCCGGACTGCCCGACACGTCCCCGCTGACCGGCGCGGACGGACCGCTGCCGGACCTGTCCGGTGTCGCCGAGGCCGCCGGGCTGCCGGACTACTCCGGGCTGGGCGGGCTGCCGGACGTCGCGGGCGTCGTCGGCGGTCCGGGCACCGGGCCGACCGAGTTCAGCCTCGACTCGAAGAACACCGACGGTGTCAGCGGGCAGGCGTCCGTCGACGACGACACCGTCACCGCGACCGCCACCGGCATGGACCCGGACGCGGAGTACGTCAGCTTCTTCTACGGCGCCACCTCCAGCGCCACCAACAACAACCCGTGCATCCTCGACGGCACGAACCCGGTGCCCGGTGGCCAGACGGTGGGCGAGTGGGAGGTCGACGAGAACGGCAACGGCACCCTGGACGCGCCGAACCCGTCCGGGAACATGTACAAGCTCACCGGCGGCACGATGTCGATCCGGAAGGTCGAGCACGGCTTCGACAAGGCGACCGCCCCGCCGGTGAACCCGCTGTCGTACTCGCTGTCGAGCTGCGGCGAGATGGAGCGGATCTCCACCGCGGACCCGGTGACGAACGCGGTGCCGAAGCTGCCGACGGCGAACGTGTCGAGCGTCCCGTACGTCTCCGGTCCCGGCCTGGCGGGCTAGATCATCGGGCGGGCCCGGGACCGCTGTGGTCGGATCGGTGGTGTGCTGAGCGTGCTGGACACCGTCCTCGACCGCACCCTGGTCCCGGGCTACTCGAGGATCGGCCACCTGATCCGCCGACGGACCTGGTCCGGGGGCCGGGCCGACCCCCCGCGCGGGGCGCTGGCCGGCCGCACGGCGCTGGTCACCGGCGCCGGTGGCGGTCTGGGGGAGGCCATGGCGACCGGGCTGGTCCGGCTCGGCGCCACCGTGCACCTGCTGGTCCGGTCACCGGACAAGGGACGGGCGGCGCAGGACCGCATCGTCGCCGCCGTCCCCGGCCTGTCCCGGGACCGGCTGCCGGTGCAGGTCTGCGACCTGGGGGAGCTGGCCGACGTCCGCGCCTTCGCCACCCGCTTCGCCACCGAGGTCGAGGCGCTGGACCTGCTCGTGCACAACGCGGGCCTGCTGCCGAAGGAGCGCTCCGAGACCTCCGAGGGCAACGAGCTGACGCTCGCCGTGCACGTCCTCGGGCCGCTGCTCCTGACCCGGCTGCTCGCGGACACGCTCGCCGCGGGTGCGGAGCGCTCGGGCACCGACTCGCGGGTGGTCGTCGTGTCGTCGGGCGGGATGTACGCGCAGCCGCTGCGCGACGACGACCTCCAGTTCACCCGCGGCGACTACGGCGGCACCGCCGCCTACGCGCGCACCAAGCGGATGCAGGTCGTCCTCACCGGGCAGCTCGCCGAGGAGCTGGGGCCGCGCGGGATCACGGTGCACGCGATGCATCCGGGCTGGGCCCGGACACCGGGCGTCACCGGGTCGCTGCCGCTGTTCGACGCGGTCGTCGGGCCGGTGCTGCGGACCCCCGCCCAGGGCGCGGACACGGTCGTCTGGCTGGCCGCGGCGCCGTCGTCGGAGATCGGGACGGGCCGGTTCTGGCACGATCGGGCCGCCCGCCCCGCGCACTACCTCGGACGGACCCGGGAGACCGCGGAGCAGCGGGAACGGTTCCGCGCCGAGGTCGACCGCCTCACCGGGTGACGGAGCCGGTCAGCAGCGCCGACGCGGTCCGGGTGACGTGGTCCATGACGGCGTCCGGGTCGGCGGTCCCGATCGCGCCGTCGGGCAGCAGCGGGTGCGCGAGGCTCAGGCCGAGCAGCCAGGTCAGCAGCAGCTCGGCCCGCAGCGCCGCCTCCCGCTCGTCGGCGGCGCCGGTGGCCTGCGCGGCGAACGCCGCGGTGAAGGCACCCGCGAGCTCGACCCGGACCGCGGCCGCGGCCTCCGAGGTTCCGGCGGACCTGACCAGGGAACCGAAGACGTCGTGCTCGGGCCCGGAGCCGCGGTCGAGGATCGAGCGCAGGGTCCGTTCGAGCAGCTCCTCGGGCGGTCCGTCGCTCAGGACGGCCAGGGCGCGTTCGGCGGCGACCCGGGCGTAGAGCGCGTCCTTGCTGCCGAAGTGGCGGAACAGCAGCGCCTGGTTCACCCCGGCCCGCTCGGCGATGGCCCGCACCGACGTCCGGTCGTAGCCGTGCTCGGTGAACAGGTCCGCGGCCGCGGCGAGCAACGCGCGCCGGGTGGCCTCGCCGGAGCGGGCGGAGGGGGCGGCGGTCACGGGTGGTGCTCCTCTCGGCGGGACGCCGTGCGGTGGTGATCCGGTGGACGGACGGTAGCGCCCGGCGGGCGGCGCATGACGCGGCACGCCCCCGGGTACCTGCTGACGACGACGAGAACGACACCCGAGGAGACGCACTTCTGATGGCCGCAGGCGACGAGAACGAGTTCCAGCCCGAGGCGCCCGACATGGCGTCGGCGATGCAGCTGGACACCGACGAGGCGCTGACCGGCCCCTCGGGGGCCGACCCGCTCGACTCCGGTTACATCCCGCCGGACCGGCCGTACGGCGTCGACGACAACGCCGTGACCCCGGCGGGCGAGCGCGAGGGCGAGACCCTCGACGAGCGGCTGGCCAAGGAGGTCCCCGACGAGCTGCCCGCCGACGCGGGCGACCGGTCCGGGCGGCTGGTGAACGCCACCGACTCGCCGGCCGGGGAACCCGCCGTCGACGGGGCGGCGTCCGAGGTCGGGATCGACGGCGGCGCGGCCAGTGCCGAGGAGGCGGCCGTCCACGACGCCGACGTGGGAATCGAGCCGGTCACCGACGACAGCCCGGCCGGGGACCCCGAGGTCAGCGCCCAGCTGGACGAGGACGCCGACCGGGCCGACGAGGCCGCCGCGGACGCCGAGTGGGACGCCGACACCGACCCCGAGTGGGCCGAGCAGCGCTGAGGCCGTAGCGGCGCCGGGCACGAGGGCCCCGGACCGGTCAGCCGGTCCGGGGCCCTCGTGCGATCCCCCGGGGCGCGCTCCGCGGAGCGCTCGTCCGTGATCGTCAGGCCGCGCTGCCGGTGAGGCGCGCGATGGCCGTGTCGATGTCCAGGTGGTCGTTCTCCTCGCCGAGATCGACGATCTCCAGCGTCGCGTCGACGAACTGGGCCAGCAGGTCACGGTCGACCTCGAGGACCGCGGAGCCGCCGTCGGACCGGATCTCGATCTCCACGACGTCGTAGCCGTCGACGCGGCGCGGTGCCATCCGGATGTCGCCGATACCGGTGGGCGTGGTCAGGCCCTCGATCACGAGGTCGCGGGCGACCAGCCACTCGATCCACCGGTCGGTCGAACGGCGCACCGAGAACGAGATCGCGAACGGGTCCGACGCGCGGTACGCCCAGCGGCTCACGATCGGCGACGCCTGACCGTGCAACACGGTGAAGACGTCCTGCTGGATCGAGTCGCTGGTCATCGTGCCCACCCCTCCTGGAACCCCGCCGGACCGGGACGTCGTGCGCCGGTCTCACCAGGAACATCGCCGGGGGCCGCCCCGGCGCTGCAACTTTCGCGCTGATTCACCCGTTCGCGTCACCTGTCGTTCACCTCACGGTACTGATGTGGCGCAATGGGTGTAACGAGCGACCGCACCCGGAGCGACTCCTCCGGATGGTCATCGGATCCGGTGACGCCGCGTGCGTGACCGGATCCCGGCGGTGAGTGCCGGACCGGTACCGGACCAGTACCGGACCAGTACCGGATCAGTACCGGTCGACGCGGGTGACCAGCCAGATCCCGCCGGGGCCCTTCCGGACGGTCTGCTCCAGCGACACCGTGGACTTCGCCGCGGACCGGCCGTCGGTGACGGCGAACCGTCCCGGCGCGAGCTCCGTCATCGACGGGTCGCGGTAGCCCAGCTCCGCACCGACGTAGGAGATCGCGACCTCCTCCGGGTCCAGCAGCCACGGGTCGCCGCCGTCGTCGGCCTGCTGCTGCATCCGCTTCGCAGTGGCCGCGTCGCCCGCCGGCCACAGCGGCGGGGCCGCGCCCGGCTGCGGGGCACTTCCGCCGGTGCCGCCCTCACCACCCGTGCCGCCCGTGCCACCGCTCCGGTCGCTCGGCGGTGCCTCGGTCGTCGGACGGGTCGTCTCCGGGGCGGGGGTGGTGCGGGTCGGTGACGGCGACGGTGAGGGGGTCGGGCCCGCCGTCGGTGACGGCGTCGCCGGGGCCGTGGTCCTGGCAGGCAGCTCGCCGTTCCCGCAGCCGCTCAGCAGCAGGACGAGGACGAGCAGCGCGACGCCGACGAACGCGGTGCGCAGCAGCAACCGTGGTCCGAGGTTCCCGACCCGGACGCGCGACAACCCGGCCCGCGACGGCCCCCGGACGGATCGGGCGGACGGCGTCACCCTCGGCAGGTCCGGCGCGGTCACAGGGGCACCTTACGATCTTCGACCTGACCGTTGCGGCAGGCAGCGTGGTCTCGTTCCGGTGATCGGTGTCGGTCGGGCGTCGCGGTCCCCACGGCCGGGCCGCAGTGATTAGGGTCGCCGGGGACGGCCGGGGACCGGTCCCCGCGCGCACGACCCACGAGCCCGACGAGGTGCACACCCATGGCGTCTGCCACCGGTACCGCGGCGACGGAGAAGTTCCTCGCCGCCCGCGACTTCCTGCTGACCCACCGCGAGGACTACGAGACCGCCTACCGGGACTTCCGCTGGCCGGAGCTCGACGAGTTCAACTTCGCGCTGGACCACTTCGACGTGGTCGCCGCCGACCCGGAGCGGGGCGCCCGGCGGGCACTGTGGATCGTCGAGCAGGACGGCTCGCAGGCGTACTGGACCTACGCGGAGCTGGCCGAGCGCTCGAACCGGGTCGCGAACTGGCTGCGTGCCCAGGGCGTCGCCCGCGGCGACCGGATCATCCTGATGCTCGGCAACCAGCTGGAGCTGTGGGAGACGCTGCTGGCGGCGATGAAGCTCGGCGCGGTCGTCATCCCCGCCACGACCCTGCTCACCCCCGCCGACCTGCAGGACCGGGTGGACCGCGGCGGGGCGCGGCACGTCGTCGTCGGGGCGGGTGACGCCGCGAAGTTCGACGCCGTCGACGGTGACTACACCCGCATCGCGGTGCGCGGGGTGGTGAACGGCTGGCGCGACTACTCCGCCGAGGCGTACGCCGCGTCGGCGGTGTTCGAGGCGGACGGTGTCACGAAGGCGTCCGACACGCTGCTCCTCTACTTCACCTCCGGCACGACGGCGAAGCCGAAGCTGGTGGAGCACACGCACACGTCCTACCCGGTCGGGCACCTGTCCACGATGTACTGGATCGGGCTGGAGCCCGGCGACGTCCACCTGAACATCTCCTCGCCGGGCTGGGCCAAGCACGCCTGGTCGAACGTGTTCGCACCGTGGATCGCCGAGGCGACGGTGCTGGTCATGAACTACGCGAAGTTCGACGCCGAGTCCGTCCTGTCGGTGCTCGACTCCTGCGGCGTCGACAGCTTCTGCGCTCCGCCGACGGTGTGGCGGATGCTGATCCAGGCCGACCTGTCCGGGCTGGCGACGCCGCCGTCGAAGGTGGTCGGTGCCGGGGAGCCGCTCAACCCCGAGGTGATCGAGCAGGTCGAGCGGTCCTGGGGGCTGCGGATCCGGGACGGGTTCGGGCAGACCGAGTCGAGCGTGCAGATCGGCAACCCGCCCGGGCAGCCGGTGAAGCCGGGCTCGATGGGGCGGCCGATCCCGGGCTTCGTCGTCGCGCTGGTCGACCCGGCCACCGGCGCGAGGGCCGACGAGGGCGAGATCTGCCTGGACCTCGACCACCGGCCGACCGGGCTGATGGTCGGCTACGCCGACGACCCCGAGCGCAACGCCGAGGCGATGGCCGGCGGCTTCTACCACACCGGCGACGTCGGCTCCCGCGACGAGAACGGCTACATCACCTACGTCGGCCGCGCCGACGACGTGTTCAAGGCCAGCGACTACCGGATCAGCCCGTTCGAGCTGGAGAGCGTGCTGATCGAGCACCCGGCCGTCGCGGAGGCCGCGGTCGTGCCGTCGCCGGACCCGGTGCGTCTCGCCGTCCCGAAGGCCTACGTCGTGCCCGCGAAGGGGTACGAGGCGAACGAGGAGACCGCGAAGGCGATCCTGCAGTTCGCCTACGACAACCTCGCGCCGTACAAGCGCGTCCGGCGGCTGGAGTTCTTCGAGCTCCCGAAGACGATCTCCGGCAAGATCCGCCGGGTCGAGCTGCGCGGCCGCGAGGGCGAGATCCACGCCGACCCGGCCGCGCAGCCGCCGAAGGAGTACACGCTGTAGGCGCCGCGCGGCGGGCCCGGCGTCAGCTCTCGTAGTGGCCCGGCCACTCCCGGTACGGGATGCGGGTGATCTCGATGATCTCCCCGAGCCGGGACCACTCGTTGCGCCCCAGGCGGGCCAGCGGGGCGAGCCGGCGGACGTCGGGCAGGCTGTTGCCGCGCTCGTCGGTCACGAACACGCTCTCGTCGATCGCGGCGTGGGTGACCCGGCCGATCACGACCGTCGAGTTGCCGAGCTCGATGTTGGCGTGCAGATCGCACTCCAGCGCGACCGGTGACTCGGCGACCCGGTACGGCGCGACGGTCGCGCTCGGCTCCGGGGTCAGGCCCACCGAGGAGAACTCGCTGATGTCGGAGGGGAAGTCGGTGGCCGTCGCGTTGATCTTCTCGAACATCGGCTCGCCGGCCAGGCAGACCACGAACTCCCGGGTCTCCGACACGTTCCGCAGCGAGTCCTTCTTCCCGACCGAGGTGAACTGGACCATCGGCGGGTCGACGCAGGACACGGTGAAGAACGAGTGCGGGGCCAGGTTGTCGACACCGTCCGCGGAGCGGGTCGACACCCAGGCGATCGGCCGGGGGACGACGACGCTGGTCAGCAGCTTGTAGAACGGGCCGGCGCCCACCTCGGCCGGCTTCAGGTCCGTGCGCATGCCGCTGATCCTGCCTGCTGTGCCTCCGGCGTGCCGATCTACGGTCGTCGTCGTGCGTGCACGGGGCCGGGCGGCCGGACTGATGATCGGGATCCTCGCCGACGCGGTGCTGGGTGATCCCCGGCGCGGGCATCCGGTGGCCGGTTTCGGGACGCTCGCCGCAGGTCTGGAGCGGCGCCTGTACCGCGACTCCCGCGCCGCCGGGGCCGCCTACACGACGGTCCTGGTCGGCGGGACGGTCGCGGCCGGTGCGCTGGCCGAGCACGCTCTCCGGCGCGGTTTCCGGCGGGGTCCCCGGCACGGCCTGTGGCGCGGCGCGGCCCGCTCGCCGGCCCCGACGGTGTTCGTGACGGCGGCCGCGACCTGGGCGGTGCTCGGCGGCAGCTCGCTGGTCCGGGAGGGATCGGCGCTCGCCACCGCGCTGGACGCGGATGACCTCGCCGCGGCCCGCGCCCGGATCCCGAGCCTCTGCGCCCGCGACCCGGAGCTGCTCGACGCCGACGGGATGGCCCGCGCCGGCGTCGAGTCGCTGGCGGAGAACACCTCGGACGCGGTCGTCGGCCCGCTGGTCTGGGGCGCCGTCGCCGGGGTGCCCGGGCTCCTCGGCTACCGCGCCGTGAACACCCTGGACGCGATGGTCGGCTACCGGTCGGCGAGGTACGAGCGCTTCGGATGGGCCGCGGCGCGCCTCGACGACCTGGTCAACCTGGTCCCGTCGCGCGTGACGGCGGTCCTGACGGTCGCGCTGGCGCCGCTGGTCGGCGGCAGCCCGCGGGACGCCGCCCGGACCTGGCGCCGGGACGCCGCGGGCCACCCCAGCCCGAACGCCGGCCCGGTCGAGGCGACCGCCGCCGGCGCCCTGGGCCTGCGGCTGGGCGGGACGACGACCTACGCCTACGGCGTCGAGGAGCGCCCCGCCCTGGGCGACGGCGACCCACCCCGCGTCCCGGACCTGCACCGCGCGGCCCGCCTCTCCCGCCTGGTCGCCGCGGCAGCGGGGGTGGTGGCGGTCGGCGTGGCGTGGGTGCGGGCGGGGTGACCGGCTCCGGCGGACCCGGCTCCCGGCTCCCGGCTCCCGGCGCCCCGGCTCCCGGCTCCCGGCGACCCGGCCACCCGGCGACTCGGTGGCTCGGCGGTCGGCGACTCGGGCCGTCCGTCGAGCGCGCGTCCCGGCCGAGGTGAGGGGGTTCCGTGGAATCGCTTCCTCAGGCAGCGATCTCGGAACAGGTCCTCGTGCCGTCGGTCCCGTGCCTGAGCGGTGGGGTATCGTCCGGGCCCTCGGGAGCGACCGGGCTCGTGCCCGGCAGACCGGCGGCGGAGCAGTCCGGACGTGGCGTCCCGCCCTCGTGGAGGGACGCACTCGGGGGAGATCGCTTCCTGAGGAAGCGATTCTCGGTGAAGTGGTCCTGGCCCCCGACCGGGCCCTGGCCCTGGCCCTGGCCCGCCCGGCCCGGCCCGGCCCGCCTGCCTCCGGCGCGCCCGACATTCGACGTCGGCTCCTGGCCCGCGCGCCCGCGCGGCGCACGGTCGAGCGCCGGGGAAAGCCGGGTCAGGTCCCGCTGGGCGTGTGCTCGTCCCGGTCGGCGCGGGGTTCGTCGGCGGAGTAGCCGTCGCGGCCGGAGAGCTGGTCGCGCAGGCTGCCCCGGCTCTCGCGCCTCCCGCGTCGCTGCAGCATCTCCAGCCGGATGAAGATCCCCAGCGCGACGAGCGCGACCACGCCGAAGGTCAGCCACTGCAGGGCGTAGGAGAAGTTGCTGAACGGCGCGCCGCCGCCGGGCGGGGCGATCGGGATCGGGGTCAGCACCCCGGCCTGCCCCTCCTCCAGCGAGACGACACCCTCGAGCGGGGACGCGCCGGTCGCACCGGCGAGCGCCCGGGAGTCCGCCGCGTAGATCTGGTGGGTGCCGCCCTCGAGCAGCGGCGGGCGGCCCTGCGGGTCGCTCTCGTTCAGGCGCAGCCGTCCCTCGACGGTGACCTGACCGGACGGGGCCGGCGCGTACCCGGGGACGACGCCGCCGTCGCCGGCCGCGACCGACCCCCGGTTGACGACGACGAGACGGCCGTCGGCGAGCCGCAGCGGTGTCAGCACCTCGTAGGCCGGGGCGCCGTCGACGACGCGGAGCCGGACCAGCGTCTCGGCGTCGCGCTCGTAGGTGCCGGTCAGGTCGACGCGGCGCCAGATGTCGTCGCCGGACACGCCCTGGCCCGGCGGGACCAGCTCGGCGAAGGGGACCGCCGGCGTCGCGTCGGCGGCGGCGATGGCGCGGTTCTGCGCGTCCCGCTCGGCCTCCCGGTCGAACTGCCACGGTGCGAGCAACGTGTAGCAGAGCACCACGAAGGCGCAGACGACGCCGATGAAGGCGAGCCAGCCGGGCCGCAGCAGGAAACGCACGCCGTCCAGGGTAGTCGGGGGGCGCGGGGATACTGATCGCCGTGGCTGCTGATCCTCCGGGCACCGACCTCACGGGTGCCGTGCTCGTCGCCGGTACGACCTCGGACGCGGGCAAGAGCGCGCTCGTCGCGGGGATCTGCCGGTTCCTGCACCGGCGCGGCGTCCGGGTCGCGCCGTTCAAGGCGCAGAACATGAGCAACAACTCCGTCGTCACCCCGGACGGTGGCGAGATCGGGCGGGCCCAGGCCATGCAGGCGTTCGCCTGCGGGATCGCCCCGGGCGTCGACCTGAACCCGGTCCTGCTCAAGCCGGGCAGCGACCGGACGTCGCAGGTCGTGGTGCGGGGGCGCGCCGACGGGCAGGTCTCGGCGCTGTCCTACCGGCACCGGACGGCCGCGCTGTCGGACGTCGTCGCCGCGTCGCTGGCGGAACTGCGCAGCCGCTACGACGTCGTCGTCTGCGAGGGCGCCGGCTCACCCGCGGAGATCAACCTGCGGGCCACCGACCTCGCGAACATGGGCCTGGCGCGCCGCAACGACCTGCCGGTGCTCGTCGTGGGGGACATCGACCGGGGCGGCGTCCTCGCGCACCTGTTCGGCACGCTCGCCGTCCTCGACCCGGCCGACCAGGCGCTCGTCGCCGGGTTCGTGATCAACAAGTTCCGCGGGGACCCGCGCCTCCTCGAACCGGGCCTGGAGCAGCTGCGGGTGCTCACCGGGCGGCCGACGCTCGGGGTGCTCCCGTTCGCCGAGGGGCTCTGGCTCGATGCCGAGGACTCGCTGTCCGCGGTCGCTGACGGCGTGCTCGGGAGCCCGGCGCCCCAGCGGGGCGAGCAGTGGCTGCGGGTCTCGGTGGTCCGGTTCCCGCGGATCTCCAACGCCACCGACGCCGAGGCGCTGGCCTGCGAGCCGGGCGTCGCCGTCCGGTACGTGTCCGAGCCGTCCCGGATCGCGGACACCGACGTCGTCGTCCTGCCGGGGTCGAAGTCCACCGTGTCCGACCTGGCGTGGCTGCACGCGTCCGGGATGGCGGACGCGGTGCGCGCGCACGCCGCCGCCGGGCGTCCGGTGCTGGGGATCTGCGGCGGGTACCAGATGCTGGGCCGCACGATCGCCGATCCGGACGGCGCCGAGGCGGAGGCGGGCACCGTCGTCGACGGGCTCGGGCTGCTCGATCTCGACATCGCGTTCGACCCGGTCAAGCACCTCGGCACGCCCACCGCGACCGCCTGGGGTGAGCCGGTGACCGGCTACGAGATCCATCACGGCCGTGTCGTGCGCTCCGGTGACCCCGCGCTGGTCGACGGCGCCGGGGAGGGCTCCGACCGCGGCGGCGTGCTCGGCACGCACTGGCACGGCCTCGCCGAGAACGACGGGTTCCGCAGGCTGCTGCTCACCCGGCTCGCCGCCGAGGCCGGGCGGGACGGCTTCCGGGTGGCCGACGACACGTCGTTCTACGCCGAGCGGACCCGGCAGGTCGATCTGCTCGCCGACCTGGTCGAACATCATCTCGATACGTCCACACTTGAACATGTGATCGGACACGGAGCGCCGCCGGACCTCCCGGTGCTGGCGTCCGGTCTGGCAGCCTCACGCGGGTGAGTTCGACGAGCACGGCCGGCACCACCCCCCGCTTCCCGTTCTCCGCCGTCGTCGGGCACGACGACCTGCGGCTGGCGTTGCTGCTCAACGCCGTCCACCCGGGCGTCGGCGGGGTGCTGGTGCGCGGGGAGAAGGGCACCGCCAAGTCGACCGCGGTGCGCGCACTGGCCGCCTTGCTGCCGGAGCACGACGTCGTCGACGGCTGCCGGTTCGGCTGCGACCCCGCCGCCCCCGACCCGGGGTGCCCGGACGGCCCGCACGCCGCGGAGCCCGCCGCGTCCACCCGGCCCGCACGGCTCGTGGAGCTGCCGGTCGGAGCCACCGAGGACCGTCTCGTCGGTTCCCTGGACCTGGAGCGGGCGCTGTCCGAGGGCCGCCGCGCCTACCAGCCCGGCCTGCTCGCCGACGCCCACCGCGGGGTGCTCTACGTCGACGAGGTCAACCTCCTGCACGACCACCTCGTCGACCTGCTGCTGGACGCGGCCGCGATGGGCCGTGCGCACGTCGAGCGCGACGGCGTCTCCGTCTCGCACGCGGCCCGGTTCCTGCTGGTCGGGACGATGAACCCGGAGGAGGGCGAGCTGCGTCCGCAGCTGCTCGACCGGTTCGGGCTGACGGTGGAGGTGCGGGCGTCGCGCGACGTCGCGACCCGGGTCGAGGTGACCCGGCGGCGGATGGCGTTCGAGGACGACCCCGCCGGGTTCACGGCCCGCTACGCCGGCGACGAGGCCGCGACCGCCGGGCGGCTGCGCGCCGCCCAGGAGCGCGTCGGGTCCGTCCGCGTCTCCGACCGGGAGCTGGAGCGGATCGCGTTCGTCTGCGCCCGGTTCGACGTCGACGGCATGCGCGCCGATCTCGTCATCACCCGCGCCGCCGCCGCACACGCCGCCTGGGAGGGCCGGACGGCGGTGACGGAGGACGACGTCCGCGTCGCCGCCCGGCTCGCGCTGCCGCACCGCCGCCGCCGCGATCCGTTCGACGAGCCCGGCCTCGACGAGAAGGACCTCGACGAGGCCCTGCGGGACGCCGAGGACCACCTGGGCCCGGACGACGACCCCGACGACGGCCCCGACGACCCGGACGACGACCCGGACGACGACCCGGACGGCGGCCCGGACGACGGGGGGCCCGGCGGCGACCAGGACCCGGGCGACGGCGGCCCCGACGGTCCGGGTGGCTCCGACGGCGGCGCCCCGGACGCACCCGGGACCGATCCCGGTGGGGCGGACGGATCGGGGACCGGTGGCGACCCGGCGGCGCCCCGCGACGACGCCGGCGGCGGCCAGGAGGGCGAGGAGGGCCCGCAGGGATCCGACGCCCCCGCACCGGACCCGGCCGACGGCACCCCGCAGGGCGGCGACGACGGCGAGGGCCGCGCCGTCGTCCTCGGGGACACCGCACGGCTGCGCCGGGCCACCGTCCGCAAGTTCACCGTCCCGGGCCTGGGCGCCGGCGCGCCCGGCCGCCGGTCGCGGGCCCGGACCGACACCGGCCGCGTCGTCCGCCCGACCGGTTCCGGCACGACCCGCGCCGCCGACCTGCACCTGCCCGCCACGGTTCTCGCCGCGGCGCCGCACCAGGCCACGCGCGGGCGCAGCGGGCCGGGCCTGCTCGTCCACCGCACCGACCTGCGCCGCGCCCAGCGCGAGGGGCGGGAGGGCAACCTCGTGCTGTTCGTCGTCGACGCGTCGGGCTCGATGGCCGCGCGGAAGCGGATGACGGCGGTCTCCGGTGGGGTGCTCGGCCTGCTCCGTGACGCCTACCAGCGCCGGGACAAGGTCGGGCTGGTGACGTTCCGGGGCCGCGCGGCGGAGCTCGCGCTGCCGCCGACGTCGTCGGTCCCGACCGCGCAGCAGCGCCTCGCGAAGCTGCGTACCGGCGGGCGCACCCCGCTCGCCGGAGGGCTGCTGAAGGCGCGCGCCGTGCTCGACGCCGAGCGCCGCCGGGACCCGCGCCGCCGCCCGCTGGTCGTGCTGCTCACCGACGGTCGTGCCACCGTGCCCGCCCGCGACGGCGGCGACCCGGTGTCGGACGCCCGCCGCGCCGCCGGTCTGCTGGCCGCCGACGGGGTGCACACCGTCGTCGTCGACTGCGAGGGCGGGCACGTCCGGCTCGGGCTGGCCGCGCCGCTGGCCGCCGCGGCCGGTGGCGAGCTGGTGACCCTCGACGAGCTGACCGCCGACAGCGTGGGCGACCTCGTGCGCTCCGCCCGCACCGCTCAGGCCGCGTGAAGGGAGAACGACCGTGCCGCAGGGACAGGTGAGCGTCACCCCCGCCGACGGGCTGACCACCCGCCAGCGCCGCAACCGCCCGCTGCTGGTGGTGCACACCGGCGTCATGAAGGGCAAGTCGACCGCCGCGTTCGGGATGGCGCTGCGCGGCTGGAACCAGGGCTGGCCGATCGGCGTGTTCCAGTTCGTGAAGTCGGCGAAGTGGAAGGTCGGCGAGGAGGAGGCGTTCCGCGCCCTCGGGAAGCTGCACGACGACACCGGCCAGGGCGGGCCCGTCGAGTGGCACAAGATGGGCTCGGGCTGGTCCTGGACGCGCAAGCAGGGGACCGAGACCGACCACGCCGACGACGCCCGCGAGGGCTGGGCCGAGATCCGCCGCCGGATCGCCGACGAGCGGCACCGGGTCTACGTGCTCGACGAGTTCACCTACCCGCTGAAGTGGGGCTGGATCGACACCGACGAGGTCGTCGAGGTGCTGGCGAACCGGCCCGGGCAGCAGCACGTGATCATCACCGGGCGGGACGCGCCGCAGGCCCTGGTCGACGCCGCCGACCTGGTCATGGAGACGACGAAGGTCAAGCACCCGATGGACGCCGGCCAGAAGGGGCAGCGGGGGATCGAGTGGTGAACCCGACCCGGGCGGTCGTGGTCGCGGCGCCGTCGTCGGGCAGCGGGAAGACGACCATCTCCACCGGTCTGATGGCGGCCCTGAGCCGGCGCGGGACCCGCGTCGCCCCGTTCAAGGTCGGGCCGGACTACATCGACCCGGGCTACCACACCCTGGCCGCCGGGCGTCCGGGCCGGAACCTCGACGTCGTGCTGCAGGGCACCCACCGGCTCGCGCCGCTGGCCCGGCACGGGGCGGCCGGGGCCGACGTCGCCGTCGTCGAGGGCGTGATGGGCCTGTTCGACGGGCGGATCGCCGACGGCGCCGGATCGACCGCGCAGGTCGCGTCCGCGCTGGGAGCGCCGGTGGTGCTCGTCGTCGACGTGCGCGGGCAGTCCCGCTCGCTCGCCGCGCTGCTGCACGGGTTCCGGTCGTTCGACCCGTCCGTGCAGGTCGCGGGTGTGATCCTGAACCGGGTCGGCTCCGACCGGCACACCGAGGTGTGCCGGGCCGCGGCCGACGAGGTCGGCCTGCCGGTGCTGGGCGCCGTGCCGCGGCGCGCTGAGCTGGCCGTGCCCTCCCGGCACCTCGGGCTGGTCACCGCCGCCGAGCACGGGTCCGCCGCGACCGCTGCGGTGGACGCGATGGCGGAGCTGGTGGCGGCGCACGTCGACCTCGACGCGGTGCTCGCACTCGCCCGGCCGCTGCCGGACGGCCCGGCGTGGGACCCGGCGGCCGAGACCGCCGCGGCGGGCCCCGTACCGGGTGCGGGGAAGCGGCCCGTCGTCGCACTGGCCGGTGGGCCCGCGTTCGGGTTCGGGTACGCGGAGCACGCCGAGCTGCTGGCCGCGGCCGGGGCCGAGGTGGCGGTCGTCGACCCGCTGCGGGACCCGTCGCTGCCGGACCGGACGGCGGCGCTCGTCCTGCCCGGCGGGTTCCCCGAGGAGCACGTCGGTGCGCTCGGGGAGAACGCGTCGCTGCGGTCCGGGGTGGCGCGGCTCGCGGCCTCCGGGGCGCCGGTGCACGCCGAGTGCGGTGGGCTCCTCTACCTGTGCCGGGACCTCGACGGGACCCCGATGTGCGGGGTGCTCGACGCGTCCGCCGCGATGACCCCACGACTCACCCTGGGCTACCGGGACGCCGTCGCCGTCTCCGGGTCCGCGCCGTTCCCGGCGGGTGCCCGGGTCGGGGCGCACGAGTTCCACCGCTGCGCCGTCACCCCGCGGGCCGGGGCGGCACCGGCCTGGGTGTGGCGCGGCGGCGAGCCCGAGGGGTACGTCGTGGACGGGGTGCACGCCTCGTTCCTGCACACCCACCCGGCGGGCGTCCCGGAGGCGGTGGCCCGGTTCGTCGCCGCCGCACGCGGGGCGACGACGGCGCCCGCGTCACCGTGAGCAGCGCCCGCGTCGCTGTGACCGGTGCCTGCATCGCCGTGACCGGTGCCCGCGTCGCCGTGCCGGGGGCCGCGTCGCCCTGCCCGGGGGCTGCGGGGCCCCGGCCGCGGATCGGTGCGGTCCTGCCCCGGCGGTGCGTGCCGGGCCGGCCGTGACCACGGGGAGTCCGGACGGGCTCGTCGTCGGGATCGGGGCGCGGCCGGGATGCTCCGAGGACGCGGTGCGCCGGCTCCTGGACCGGGTCGCGGCGGGGCACGGGCTGGACCTGGCCTCCGCGGACGTCGCCACCCTGGACCGGCGGGCCGGCGAGCCCGGCCTGCGCGCGGCCGTCGCACCCCGGGTGCCGCGGGGGTTCACCGCGACCGAGCTGGCCGGGGTCGTGGTGCCGCACCCCAGCGCGCGGGTCGCCGCCGCCACCGGGACGCCCGGGGTCGCCGAGGCGGCGGCGCTCCTGGCCGCGGGCCCCGGCGCGGAGCTCGTGGTGCCCAAGACCACCGGCACAGGCGTGACCGCCGCCGTCGCCCGCCGCCCCTGACCCGCCCCTCGCCCCTCGGTTCCCCGCCCCTGTTCGCACGGAGTTTCTCCGCTCGCACGGGATCCGATCCCGTGCGAGGCGAGCGATCCCGTGCGAACCCGGGACGGAGGGAAGGGGATCCGACCCTGGCCGGTGGTGTGGGGTTGGCCTCCGTGGGGCGGACACGCATGCGTCGGTCGTTATCCTCGATCGTCGCCGTCGAGCGGGAACCCGGTGAGAGTCCGGGGCGGTCCCGCCGCCGTGACCGGGTCCGCGGGCCCGGGAGCCGGACCTCGCCGTCGGCGCGGAACCCACGTCCGGGCGCGGACCACCCGGGAGAGGAACGTCGTTGAGCGCGCAGCACGAGCAGTATCTGGTCGGCCTGGACCTGTCCGGGCGACGGGTCGTCGTCGTCGGCGGGGGGCAGGTCGCGCAGCGCCGCACCGCCCGTCTGATCGCCGCCGGGGCCGTGGTCGAGGTCGTCTCGCCCGAGGTCACGCCGGCGGTCGAGGGCATGGTGTCGGCCGGTGAGATCACCTGGTCCGCCCGCGGGTACGCCGACGGCGACCTCGACGGCGCCTGGTACGCCATCGCCGCCACCGACGACGCGTCCGTCAACGAGGCGGTCACCGCCGAGGCCGAGCGGCGACGGGTCTTCTGCGTCCGGGCCGACGACGGCAGCCGCGGCACCGCCGTCACCCCGGCCACCGGCCTGCACGACGGGCTGACCGTCGGCGTCCTGGCCCGGGGTGCGCACCGCCGTTCCGCGGCCGTGCGCACCGCGCTGGTGGAGGCGCTGCAGTCCGGCGTCGTCGACGAGGACGCCGAGCTCCCGCAGGCGGGCGTCGCGCTCGTCGGCGGCGGGCCCGGCGATCCCGAGCTGATCACGGTCCGCGGACGGCGGCTGCTGTCCCGGGCACAGGTCGTCGTCGCCGACCGGCTCGGCCCGCGCGACCTCATGGACGAGCTCCCGCCCGACGTCGAGGTGATCGACGCCTCCAAGATCCCCTACGGCCGCGCCATGGCCCAGGAGAAGATCAACGAGCTGCTGGTCGAGAACGCGCGGGCCGGCCGGTTCGTCGTCCGGCTGAAGGGCGGCGACCCGTTCGTCTACGGACGCGGGTTCGAGGAGGTCCAGGCCTGCGCCGCGGCCGGGGTGCCGGTCACCGTCGTCCCCGGCATCACCAGCGCGTTCGCGGCACCCGCCGTCGCCGGGACGCCCGTGACCCACCGCGGGGTGGCGCACGAGATCGTCGTGGTCTCCGGGCACGTCGCGCCGGACGACCCGCGCAGCCTCACCGACTGGACCGCGCTGGGCCGGATGACCGGCACGATCGTGCTGATGATGGCCGTCGAGCGGCTCGGGCGGTTCGCCGACGCGCTGATCACGCACGGCCGCGCCGCGGACACCCCGGTGCTGATCGTGCAGGACGGCACCACCCGCATCCAGCGCACCGTGCGCGCCACCCTGGAGACGGCCGAGAAGGTCGCCGCCGAGGCCGAGGTGAGCCCGCCCGCGATCATCGTCATCGGGCCCGTGGCGGGCCTGGAGGCACCCGTCGCCGACTGATCCGTGCACACTGCAACTTTGCAGTGTGCAACGATGAGGGCGTGACGGACGAGATCGACGACGTCGTGGACGCGGTCATGACCGCGAGCCGCGCGATGCTCTCGGTGGTGGCCCGGTCCCTGGCCGCCGCCGGTGAGCACGCGGGCGAGGACGTGACCGTGCCCCAGTACCGGGCGCTGGTCGTCCTGGCCCAGCACGGCACCCGGCGCCCGGCGGACCTGGCCGTGGCGCTGGCGGTGTCGGCGTCCACCGCGACCCGGATGTGCGACCGCCTGGTGGCCCGCGGGCTGGCGGAGCGCACCCGGACCGGTGCGGACCGCCGGGAGGTCGCCGTCGCGCTCAGCGGCGCCGGCCGGGACCTGGTCCGGGAGGTGACCCGGCGCCGTCGTGCGGAGATGCACCGGCTGCTCGCGACGCTGCCTGCGGGGGAACGGACCGCCGTGCGCGACGCGCTGCGGACGTTCGCCGCCGCGGCGGGCGAGGTGCCCGAGACGGACTGGGCCGTCGCCCCGCTGTCCGTGGGCGAGCAGGACGACCAGGGCGGGGCAGCCCGGTGAGCGCCGTCGCCGCAGCCCCCCGCCCGGCCCTCCGTGCGCTGCACCGGGCGCTCGTCGGTACCAGGCCCGGCCTGGTCGGCCTCGCCGTGATCATCGGCGTCGGAGCCGGGGTGGGCTCGGTGCTGTTCCACGAGCTGATCCTCGGTGTGACCTGGCTGGTCACCGGACGGGAGGACTACTCCGGCGCAGGGCGCGTCCCGTCGGAGCACCTGCCCGCGCTGGGGGTCTGGTTCCTGCTGGTCGCGCCGGTGCTCGGCGGGCTCGTGTACGGGCCGCTGGTCCAGCGGTTCGCACCGGAGGCCCGCGGGCACGGCGTCCCCGAGGTGATGGTCGCGGTCGCGCGCCGCGGCGGCCGGATCCCGGCGACGGTGGCCGGGGTGAAGGCGCTCGCGTCCGGGATCTGCATCGGCACCGGCGGCTCGGTCGGCAGGGAGGGGCCGATCGTGCAGATCGGGTCCGCGCTCGGCTCGGCGATCGGGCAGTGGCTGCGGGTGCCGTCGACCCGGCTGGTGCTGATGGTCGCCTGCGGGGCGGCGGGCGGGATCTCCGCGACGTTCGACGCGCCGATCTCCGGTGTCGTCTTCGGGCTGGAGCTGATCCTCCGGTCGTTCGGCGCGGAGGCCTTCGGTGTGCTGGTGATCAGCTCGGTGACCGCGAACGTCACCGCCGAGCTGATCGCCGGGGACCGCGCGATCCTCACGCTGCCGCACTTCGAGCTGGGCAGCGCCGCGCAGCTGCCGCTCTACGCCCTGCTCGGGCTGCTCGCCGGGCTGCTCGGCTGGGCGTTCGCGCGGATCCTCTACCGGATCGAGGACGTGTGCGACGCGGTCTGGCGCGGCCCGGAGTGGCTGCGCCCCGCGGTCGGAGGGTTGTTGCTGGGGGCGTTGCTGCTGGCCCTGCCGCAGATGTACGGCGTCGGCTACCCGGTGCTGGAGGGGGCGATCGAGGGCCGGTACGTGTTCGGGTTCCTGCTCCTGCTGGTGATCGGCAAGATCGTCGCGGCGAGCCTGACCATCGGGATCGGCGGGTCCGGCGGCGTGTTCGCGCCCTCGCTGTTCATCGGCGGGACGGCCGGGACCGCGTTCGGGGTCGCCGCCGCGGCCGCGTTCCCCGCGCTGCACCTCGACCCCGGGGCGTTCGGGCTGGTCGGGATGGCGGCGGTGTTCGCCGGGGCCGCGCACGCCCCGATCACCGCGGTGCTCATCGTGTTCGAGCTGACCGGCGACTACGCCCTGATCCTGCCGCTGATGGCGGCCGTCGTGCTCGCCACCGGGCTCTCGCACCTGGTCTCGCGGGACGACATCTACACGCTCAAGCTGCTCCGGCGCGGCATCGACCTCGCCGCCGACACCCCCACCGACGAGGCGTTGCGATGGGTGACGGTCGGCGAGGTGATGCGTCCCCTCGACCCCGCCGACGACGGCGGGGCCTCCCCGGCCGACGGGCGTCCGCAGCCGGGGGCCGGTGGGCCGCTCACCCCGGACACCCCGGTGCACGACGTCCTGGACCTGCTCGCGGCGCACCGCGGGGCCGGGCTCCCGGTGCGGGAGACACCGCACGGCCCGCTGCTGGGCACGCTCGCCGAGCACGACGTCCTCGATCATCTGCGGGGTGTGGGCTCCACCGGCCGTGGTTGACCCTCGCCCGTCCGCGTGATGGGCTCGGTGACGACGACGGTGCAGGAAGCCGGTGCGAGTCCGGCGCGGTCCCGCCACTGTCATCGGGGAGCGCGTCCCCACCCACGGTCACGGCCCACCACGGGCGGGAAGGCCGGGGACGCGTGACGATCCGCGAGCCAGGAGACTGGCCGTCGTCGCAGGAGATCCACTGGTGAGGGCGAGGACCCTCGAGGAGGTCATGCGATGAGCGACGACGCGCGCCCGGTCCTGGTCGTGCTCGGCACCGAGCCCGACGCCGGGTCCGGCCCGGCCGGTTCCGGGGCCGACGACCTGCTCGCCGAGGCGGACACCGTCTTCACGTTCCCCCGCGGGCCCGAGTCGGTCGCGCTGTTCTACGCCGAGGCGTGGCGGGTCGAGGGGGTGTCCCCGCGCGACGCGGTGGCGCGCCTCACCACCTGGGCGGGCGCCGCCCCGTCCGGCACCGCGGTGCTGCTCGTGGCGGGGGAGCCGAGGTCCGACGTCGCGCTCGGCGCCGTGCTGGACGGCCTCGAACGCTGCTGCCCGGACCTCGATGTCCGCGTCCCCGCCGGGACCCGGGTCGCGCCCCCGCACCGGAGCCCGCTGATCGGCTGACCGGGGTTCAGGCGGGTGCCTGCCAGCTGCTGAGCGGATCGGCGCGGGCCAGGACGGGGTCGGACGCGTCGAGGGTTCGGGTGCGGCCCGGGCCGGTCAGCGCCGTCTCGAACCGGACGGTCACGCGGCCGTGCCCCGCTCCCTGGACCCAGCCGTGCCCGTGCTCGGGATGGTGGACGTCGTCGCCCGCGGCCCACGGCCGGTCCGGGTCGGGCACCCGGTCCGGACGGGTGGGGCCCGGGCCGACCGTCGGCGGTGCCGGCTCGTCGGCCGCCGCCGCCACGGTGGTGACGACGGCGTGGCCGGCGATCGTCGCGGTACCGCCCGGGACGCCGGGCTCCGCGGCCGCTGCTCCGCCGGTGCCGCGCTCCGGTCCACCGGGGCCCGGCTCCGGGGCGTCGGTGCCGCCCGGCTCCGCGGTGTCGCTGCTCGTCGCCGCCCGCCAGCCCTGCTCCGACGGGACCGCCTCGAACAGCGCGAGCGGCGGCTCGTCGCCGAACCCGGACACCGACACCCCGAGCAGCCGGACCCCGCCCTCGCCGACCGCGGTGTCGGCCAGCCGGCGGGCCACCGCGGTCAGCGTGGCGAGGTCCCGGCTGGGGAACGGGGTCGTCTCCGACCGGGTGTGGGTCGTGAAGTCCCCGGTCCGCGCCTTGACGGTGACGGTGCGCGCGGCGCGCCCGTCGGCGACCAGCCGCCGGTGCACCGCGACGCAGATCGACGCGACGGCGTCGTGCACCGCCGTCATCGCGGTGAGGTCGGTGTCGAACGTGGTCTCCGCGGAGATCTGCTTGGCCGCGCCGCGCGGCGCGACCGGGCGGTCGTCGATCCCGCGGGCGAGCCGGTGCAGCTCGGTGCCCATCGCGGTGCCGAGCACCCCGGCGACCTCGCGCCCGTCCATGGCGGCGAGCTGGCCGATCGTCTCGATCCCGATCTTCCGCAGCGCCTCACCGGAGACGGGTCCGATGCCCCACAACGACCGCACCGGCAGTGCGGCGAGCACGGTCTCCTGCTCGGCGTGGGCGATCACCCGCAGCCCGTCCGGCTTCGCCAGCTCGGAGGCGATCTTCGCGATCTGCTTGCCGGACCCGGCCCCGACCGACGCCGGCAGCCCGGTCCGCTCCCGCACCGCCGCGCGCAGCCGGGTGCAGAACTCGTCGACCGCCGCCGGATCCGCCCCGGCCAGCACCGGCGGTTCGATGAACGCCTCGTCCACCGACACCGGTTCCAGCACCGGGGAGAACTCCGCGAGCACCCCCATCACCTGGTCGGAGATCGCCTTGTACAGCGCGAACCGGGGCGGCAGCACGGTCGCGTGCGGGCAGCGGCGCCGGGCCTGGCCCATCGGCATCGCCGAGCGCGCCCCGAACACCCGCGCCTGGTAGCTCGCCCCGGCGACGACGCCGCGCGGACCGGCCCCGCCGACCAGCACCGGCCGGTCGGCGAGCGTCGGCCGGGTGAGCTGCTCGACGGAGGCGAAGAACGCGTCCATGTCGAGGTGCAGCACCCATCGGGCGGACGCGGTCCGCGGGGCGCCCGGGCTCCTCCCGTCCGGTGTCGTCACCGCCCCATGGTGCCCCGGACCACCGACAGGACCGCGTCGCCGTCGGCGACGTCGATCCGGGGCGCGGCGTGCCCGGCACCGGCGACCGCGCCGGGGTGGTCGGGGTGCGGGGTGGCGACGTCGGCGACCCACCACGGCCCGCCCGCATCCGGCCAGTCGAGGACGCGGGCGTCGGCGTCCGGCGCGGACAGCGTGATCGCCTCCATCGGGCTGCTCATGCCCTCGCCGGTGGCCTTGAGCAGGGCCTCCTTCCGGGCCCACGTGACGAGGAACCCGTCGGCCGCGAGCACGCCCGCGTCGCGCTCGGCGGGGGAGAGGGCGTGCCGGGCGAGGCCGTCCAGGTCGGGGAGGGGCCTGTGCTGCTCGACGTCGACGCCGACCGGCCCGGCCCCCAGCGCCACGCCGACGAGCGCGCCGGAGTGGGTGAGGGAGAAGCCGGGGTCGTCGTGCCGGCCGGTGAGCCGGGGCTTGCCGTGCGGCCGGCCGCAGCGACAGGTGCGGTCGAGATCGAGCCCGGCCGGATCGGCGTCGAGATGCGTGCCCAGGACGAGGCGGGTCAGCGCGTGCGCGGCGAGGTAGCGGGCGCGGTCGTCGTCGCGGCGCAGCGCGGCCATCCGGTCGCGCTCGTGGTCGTCGAGCAGCGCGACGAGATCGGGCCGGGAGGAGGGCTCGACCGGCGCGGCCCACCAGACGGAGACGGTCACGGCGGACAGCGTCGCACGGGCCACCGACAGCGGGGGTGGTGCTCGGGTGTGATCACGGTCCGTGGCCCGTGCCCGGTGACGGGCACGGGCCACGGAGACCGGTCAGCCGGACCGGCGGGCGGCGAAGTCCGTGCGGACGTGCGCGGGCTTCACGTGCGGCGTCGGTCCCGCGGTGCGGGGCGCGGCCGGGCCGGACGCCCCGCCGGAGCCCTTCCCGCGCTTCGCGGCACGGCGTTCGGCGCGGTTGGCCGGGCGGTCGGACGCGCCGGTGCCGGGCACGGTCGCGGCACCCGTGCCGGTGGTACCGGTGTCCGGGCCCGCCGCGGAGGGTCCGGGCAGGAGGGCCGGGGACGGCACGGTGGTGCCGCCGGACGTGGTGGTGTCGCCGGGCGTGGCGGTGGAGCGGGATCGGGTGGTGCGCATACGGGCCTCCAGGTGATGACGGGTCGGACGTTGACCGAGGAGGGCCGGTGACGTGCCGGAACGCCGGACGGCGGGATGCGGCGGAGCGCGCGGCATCGGTTCCGGGCCCGGGGACGGACGTCACGGGCCGGCGGGCGCGGGGACTCGCGGGAGGAGCCCCGGCGGGCCGCTCAGAGGAACCGGATCAGCATGGCGGGAACGGTAGGAGACCACCGCCACGGCGTGCCACCGGTTTTCCGCGGCTACCGTCGCGCCGGTGGACGCGCACCTGACGGACCTGGTCGTGATCGGCGGCGGGATCGCCGGTGTGTCGGTGGCCTACGAGCTGGCCGCGCACGCGCGCGTCGTGCTGCTGGAGGCCGAGACCGACATGCCGGTGCACTCGACCGCACGGTCCGCGGCGACCTACATCCCCGGGCACGGGTCGGGGCCGTTCCGGGCGCTGATCGCGGCGTCCGGGCCGCGCTTCGCCGCGCTGCCCGACGAGCTCGGCACCCCGCCGCTGCTGACGCCGCGCCCGGTGCTGCACGTCGGCACCGACGACGACGGCGCCGCGGCCCTGGCCGCGATGCTCGCCGACCAGGCCGGCGAGCCGGGCGCCCCGGTCGCGCTGGACCCGGACGAGGCGCACCGCCGGGCACCCGTCCTGCGCCGGCCGCCCCGGGCCGCCGCCTGGACCGCCGGCGCGGCGGACGTCGACACCGCGGCCCTGCACGACGGCTACCGGCGCGGCCTGCGCGCCCGCGGTGGCACCGTCCTGCGCGACGCCCGGGTGAGCGCGCTGGCCCGCGACGGCGACGGCTGGACCGCGCGGACGGTCGCCGGGCACGTCGTGCGGGCCGGCGCCGTCGTCGACGCCGCCGGGGCCTGGGCCGACGAGGTGGCCGCACTGGCGGGCGTCCCCGGCGCCGGGCTGGTGCCGCACCGCCGCACGATCGCCGCCTGCCCGGTCGCCGATCCGTCGGTGCTCCGCCCGGGCGGAGCACCGCTCCCGCTGATCGCGGACGCGGCCGAGCGCTGGTACCTCAAGCCCGAGGCCGACGCCGTCCTGGTGTCACCCGCCGACGAGACCCCGCAGCCGCCCGGCGACGCCCGGCCCGACGAGCTCGACGTCGCGCTCGCGCTGGACCGGGTCGGCGAGGCGACCACGCTGGGCCTGCGCTCGGTGCGGACCGCATGGGCCGGCCTGCGGACGTTCGCCCCGGACCGGGCCCCGGTGCTGGGTGCCCGCCCCGGTCACCCCGGCTTCCACCTCGTCGCGGGGCAGGGCGGGTCCGGGATCGAGTCCGCCCCGGCGCTGGCCGCCCTGGCCGCGTCGGTGATCCTCGGGCGGCCGGCCCCGGCGGACGTCGCGCTGGACCCGGATGTGTGCTCCGTCACTCGTCTCGGCTGATGTAAGCGGTCGCTTACCCATCGCTGGCACCATGGGGACATGGCGCTGACCACCACCGGCACCGAGCCGCACGCCCTGTTCTCCGGCGACTTCTGGACCGACCCGCACCCCGCCTACGCGGCGCTGCGCGACGACGAGCCGGTGCGCGAGCTGGCGCTGCCGGACGGGAAGGCGTGGCTGATCACCCGCTACGCCGACGTCCGGGAGGCGTTCGTCGACCCACGGCTGTCGAAGGACTGGCGCTACACGCTGCCGGCGGACCAGCGGGACGAGCACGCCGCGGCGCCGACGCCGATGATGATCCTGATGGACCCGCCGGACCACACCCGGCTGCGGAAGCTGGTCAGCCGCTCGTTCACCGTCCGGCGCATGAACGAGCTGCAGCCGCGGGTCGAGGAGATCACCCAGGAGCTGCTGGACCGGCTGCCCGCCGACCGGCCGGTCGACCTCATGCGGGAGTACGCGTTCCTCGTCCCGGTGCTCGTGATCTGTGAGCTGCTCGGCGTGCCTGCGGAGGACCGGGACCAGTTCTCCGCGTGGTCGTCGGTGATGGTCGACGACTCGCCGCAGGAGGAGAAGTTCGCCGCGATGGGCAGCCTGCACGGCTACCTGAGCGAGCTCATCGAGCGCAAGCGCACCGAGCCCGACGACGCGCTGCTCTCGTCGCTGCTCGCGGTCAGCGAGGCCGACGGCGACACGCTGTCCCACGAGGAGCTCGTCGCCATGGCGATGCTGCTGCTCATCGCCGGGCACGAGACGACGGTCAACCTGATCGGCAACGGCGTCCTGGCCCTCCTGACCCATCCCGGGGAGCGGGCGAGGCTGCAGGACGACCCGTCACTGATCACGTCGGCGGTGGAGGAGTTCCTGCGGTTCGAGTCGCCGGTGACGAACACGCCGATGCGGTTCGCGAGCGAGGACGTCACCTACTCCGGGGTGACCATCCCGGCCGGATCGACGGTCATGCTCGGCCTGGCCGCGGCCAACCGGGACCCCGCGTGGACCGAGCGGGCCGACGAACTCGACATCACCCGGGTCGCGTCCGGCGGGGTGTTCTTCGGGCACGGCATCCACTTCTGCCTGGGGGCCCAGCTGGCACGCACCGAGGGACGGGTGGCGATCGGGAAGCTGGTCGCGCAGCGCCCGGACCTCGCGCTCGCCGTCGATCCGTCGGAGCTGACCTACCGCGAGTCGACCCTGGTCCGCGGGCTGACGGGGATGCCCGTGACTGTGGGCGCTGCGCGCTCGTGAGTGGTTGACGCGGTCAGGACCGCGTCAACCACTCACGAGCCGTCAGGCCAGCGGGGCGCCGGTCTTCTCCCGCACCTCGTCGGCGGAGACGCCCGGGGCGGTCTCGACCAGCGCGAGACCGTCGGGTGTCACGTCGATGACGGCGAGGTCGGTGACGATCCGGGTGACGCAGCCCAGGCCGGTGATCGGCAGCGAGCAGCGCTCGACGATCTTCGGCGACCCGTCCTTCGAGACGTGGTCCATCATCACGACGACGCGCCGGGCGCCGTGCACGAGGTCCATCGCGCCGCCCATCCCCTTGATCATCTTGCCGGGGACCGACCAGTTCGCGAGATCGCCGTTCGCCGCGACCTCCATGCCGCCGAGGACGGCGACGTCGAGCTTCCCGGCCCGGATCTGGCCGAAGCTCTCCGCGGACCCGAAGTAGGCGGCGCCGTCGGTGACGGTGACGGTCTCCTTGCCGGCGTTGATCAGGTCGGGGTCGATCTCGTCGTCGGTGGGGTAGGGACCGACGCCGAGGATCCCGTTCTCCGAGTGCAGGACCACCGTGCGGCCGTCGGGGATGTGCCCGGGGACCAGGGTGGGCATGCCGATGCCGAGGTTCACGTACGACCCGTCCGGGAGCTCCTCGGCGACCCGGGCGGCCATCTCGTCGCGTGTCAGGGCCATCAGCCGCTCACCGTCCTGAACTCGACCGGCTTCTCCACGCCGGGCACGTGCAGGACGCGCTGGACGTGGATGCCGGGGGTGTGCACGTGGTCCGGGTCGATCTCGCCCGGCTCGACCAGGTGCTCGACCTGCGCGATCGTGACCCGGCCCGCGGCGGCCGCGTCCGGGTTGAAGTTCCGCGCCGAACGCCGGAACACGAGGTTGCCGTGCCGGTCGCCCTTCCAGGCGTGGACCAGCCCGAAGTCGGGGGTCAGCGCGCGCTCGAGGACGTAGGACACGCCGTCGAACTCGCGGACCTCCTTCTCGGGCGACATGACCGCGACGGAGCCGTCGGGTGCGTAGCGCCAGGGCAGGCCGCCGTCGGCGACGAGCGTGCCGACGCCGGCCGGGGTGTAGAACGCCGGGATCCCCGCGCCACCGGCGCGCAGCCGCTCGGCGAGCGTGCCCTGCGGCGTCAGCTCCAGCTCCAGCTCGCCGCCCAGGTACTGGCGGGCGAACTCCTTGTTGTTGCCGACGTAGGAGCCGATCGTGCGCCGGATCCGGCCGGCGGACAGCAGGGTGCCGAGGCCGAAGCCGTCGACGCCGAGGTTGTTCGAGATCGTCTCCAGATCGGTCGCGCCCTGCTCCAGCAGGGCGGCGATCAGCACCGTCGGGACGCCCGACATGCCGAACCCGCCGACCGCGAGCGACGCGCCGTCGCCGATGTCGGCGACCGCGTCCGCGGCGGATACCACCACCTTGTCCATCACGCACCTCCGTCGGACGCGACGGTACCGCAGTGTGCGATCTGCGGACAAGCGTTCGCTGTGCGAACGTCATCGGTGCCGACGGAGCGCGGGCGTGCGCCGTCGCGTAGCCAGGCCCGCTCCGTCCGGCGGCCGTCCCGAGCTGGAGCACCCCGTCGTCTGTCCGTGCGCCCCGGCGCCGGCTCACGCACCCGTCGCGTGGGGTGCGCCCCCACGTGACGGGGTGCGCCGACGGTGACGGGGTGCGCCGACGACGGGGCACGCCGCCACGTGACGGGGTGCGCCGACGGTGACGGGGTGCGCCGACCGGGTGCCGGGCGCGGGGTCAGGCCGCGGTGGGGGCCTCGTGCTCGTCGCCGACCGCGATCTCCCCGTCGGTGACGACGTCGGCGTACACCCCGGCGCACGCCCAGACCCCGCCGATCTGCGGGATCTCGATCCGGTTGTGCTTGGCGATGGTCCGCAGGGTGCCGGGGTCGCGGGGCAGGTCGCCCTGCGCCAGCGTCGTCATCACGCACCGCATGGTGGCGAACGAGTACCGCACGGCGACGCCGCCGATGGTGCCGTCCGACCCCGGCCAGTCGTTCTCGAGGAAGCCGGCGTCCTCGCCGCGAAGGACGACGTTCGGGCGGTAACGGCGCGGGTCGAAGGTCGCGTCCGGGGCGAGCTCGCGCAGCCGGTCCAGTGTGGACTCGGTGAGCACGTGCAGCGTGGACAGGTCGAAGAAGGTGCCCGGCGCGCCGAACGCGGAGACGTCGAACCGGCTGACCCGCTCGCCGGTGTCCTCGTGCCGGGCGGTGGTGCCCTCGATCAGCTGCCCGGGGGCGAGCTGGTCGATCGGGAGGTCGTCGAACTCCGGCCAGACCTCCTCGAACTGGCTGCCCTCCGGTGGCTCGGCGATGAGCCGGACCTCGCGGTCGAGGATCGCGGAGAGCGCCGTGTCGATCCCCGGGTCGTCGGAGCGCAGCATCGAGCCGTCCGGGAAGCGGATCTCCACCTCGGGCAGCGGGCGGCCCGGTTCCGGCTCGGCGGCGAACCGCGCGGAGAAGTCGAGCAGGCCCGACCACAGGCGCGGGACCTTGGCGCTCGCGACGGTGCCCGACTCGACGTCGTACACCGCCAGTGCCCGGTCGCCCAGCAGCCCGCGGCCGGTCACGACCGACCGTTCCACGGACTCGCCGAGCATGGATTTCACCGGGTACCGGTGCAGTGAGACGACCGTCATACCTCGGTGTCTACCGGTCGCGAACGGGCCGGCGAAAGGAAGTCCTCAGCCGAGGAGTGCGACCCGGAGATCGTCCGCGGATGCGTACACGATCTCGGCACCCGCGGCTTCCAGCTCGCCCGGCTCGGCGTAGCCCCAGCCCGCGCCGGCGCAGCGGAGGCCGTGTTCGGCCGACCCCTCGACGTCGTGCAGCCGGTCGCCGACCATCAGCGGCTCGTCCACACCGGACGGGTTCCCCAGCCGGCGCAGCGCCTCGGCGACCACGGCGCCCTTGGTCGGGCGGTCAGCGGTGCGGGTGTCGCCGACGATCTCGGTGAACAGGTCGGTCCAGCCGTGGTGGGCGAGGATCTTGCGCGCCGACGGCTCGGCCTTGCTGGTGGCGAGCGCCATCGTCACGCCGGCGTCGCCGAGCGCCCGCAGCAGCTCCTCGACGCCGGGGTAGGGCCTGCTCCCCATCCAGCCGTCCTCGTCGCCGTAGATCCGGCGGTAGACCGGCAGTACCGCCGCCGTGCCCTCCTCGCCGAGGATCGGCGGGAGCGAGCGGTAGAGCGGCGGCCCGAGCAGGTGGGTGCCCAGCGCGGACTCGGGCACGTCGAGGCCGACCTCGTCGATGGCGCGGCGCATCGAGCCGAGGATGCCGGGGGCGGAGTCGACGAGGGTGCCGTCGAGATCGAGGAGGATGTGGGTCAGCACGGCTCCATCCTCCCTGTTCTCTCTGCGTACACTCGTCCGCATGGCGAACGCCCTCTTCGGCCCGCTGTCCGGCACGGACCGGGTCGACGTGCTGCTCGACGACGGCGCCTGGATCGCCGCGCTGCTCGAGGTCGAGCTGGCGCTCTCGGCGGTCGCGGCCGAGCAGGGCGCGGTCTCCACCGACGACGCCGACGGGGTCGAGCGGGCCGTGGCGGCCGTCGCCGGGGTGGACCCGGCCGCGCTCGCCGCGGAGTCCGTCGAGGGTGGCAACCCGGTGATCCCGCTGGTCAAGCGGCTGAAGGCGGCCGCGGCGCGGATCCAGCCGGGCGCCGAGCGGGCGGTGCACCCGGGCGCGACCAGCCAGGACGTCCTGGACACCGCGCTCGTGCTGCTCACCCGCCGGGCCGGGCACCGGATCACCGAGGACCTGGCGGCCTGCGCGGATGCCGCGGCCGCGCTGGCCCGCGACCACCGCGGCACCCCGTGTGCCGCCCGGACCCTGGGTCAGCAGGCGCTCCCCACGACGTTCGGCCTGGTCGCCGCGAACTGGTGCGCCGGACTGGACCGCGCCCGGGTGCGGCTCGCGGCGGTGCTCGACGAGCTCCCCGTCCAGTACGGCGGCGCCGCCGGCACGCTCGCCGCGACCCACCCGCACGGCCCGGCCGTCGCCGACGCGCTCGCCGCCCGGCTCGGGCTCGCCCCGCAGGGCGTCCCGTGGCACACCGAGCGCACCCGGATCGGCGAGCTCGCCGGGGCGCTCGGCGTCGCGGCGGGGGCGTGCGCGAAGCCGGCGGGCGACGTCGTCCTGCTGTCGGCGACCGAGCTCGGCGAGGTGTCCGAGGCCGCGCCGGGGGACTCGTCGTCGATGCCGCACAAGCGCAACCCCGCCGCGGCCGTGACCGCCCGCGGTGCCGCGACGCGGGCCCCCGGCCTCGTCGCGACCCTGCTCGCGGCGCAGGAGCAGGAGTTCCAGCGCGCCGCCGGTGCCTGGCACGCCGAGTGGGAGACGCTCACCGGGCTGCTCCGGGTCACCGCCGGCGCCGCCTCCCGGTTGCGGACGTGTCTCGAGGGACTGCAGGTGCACCCGGACGCGATGGGCCGGAACCTGGCGCTCGCCGCGGGCGCGCAGGGCAGCGGGGCGGGCCACGCAGCGGAGCTGGCCGACCGGGTGCTGGCGGGGCGACCGCGGTGAGCGAGGAGCCGGGGGAGCGCCGCGAGCAGGTCCGGTCGCTGGCGCGCGGGCTCGCCGTCATCCGCTCGTTCGACGCCGACCGCCCGCAGCAGACCCTCGCCGACGTCGCCCGCTCCACCGGCCTCACCCGCGCCGCCGCGCGCCGGTTCCTGCTCACCCTCGCCGACGAGGGCTACGTCCGCACCGACGGCAGGCTGTTCGCCCTCACCCCGCGGGTGCTGGAACTGGGCTGGTCCTACCTGTCCGCGATGGGCCTGCCCGAGGTCGCCGCCCCGCACCTGGAGCGGCTGGTCGCGACGGTGCGCGAGTCGGCGTCGGTCTCGGTGCTCGACGGCGACCCGGCCACCGGCTACGACGTCGTCTACGTCGCCCGGGTGCCCACGTCGCGGATCATGACCGTCGCGATCACCATCGGGACCCGGTTCCCCGCCTACGCGACGTCGATGGGTCGTGTCCTGCTCGCCGCGCTGCCGCCCGCCACCCTCGACACCTACCTCGCTGGGCTGCGTCCGGAGACCCTGACCGAGCACACCGTCGCCGCCCCGGAGGCGTTGCGGGCCGAGCTCGGCCGGGTCCGGGCCGACGGGCACTGCGTCGTCGACCAGGAGCTCGAGGAAGGGCTGCGTTCGATCGCGGTTCCCGTGCACGACCGGGCCGGGCGGGTCACGGCCGCGGCGAACGTGTCGACCCACGCGTCCCGGCTGGACGCCGCGACCCTGCGCACGGACGTGCTCCCGGAGCTGCGGGCGTGCGTGTCCGCGATCGAGGCGGACCTGCGGGCCGCCGGATAGGGCACCATCGGCGGCATGACTACTGTGATTCAGATCACCATGTCGGCCGGGGGCCTGCGATGACGGCCGCGCTGCTCGACCGCGGTGCGCCCGGGCACGCCCACGTCGCGGCCCGGCTCGCGGCCGAACCGGTCATCTGGCTGACCACCGTCGGCGACGACGCCCGCCCGCACTCGGTTCCCGTCTGGTTCCTGTTCGCCGACCCCGAGATCCTGATCTTCAGCAGGCCGGACACCGCGAAGGTCGCCCGGCTCCGCGACCGGCCCGGGGTGTGCCTGTCGCTGGACACCGCGGCGTCGGGCACCAACGTCGTGCTCGCCGAGGGCGACGCCGCACCGGCCGTCGAACCGTCGGAGCCGGAGCTGCGCGAGTTCGGGGAGAAGTACCGGGAGATGCTCGGTGACCAGGAACTCGACGGCTGGCGGCAGGTGTTCGCCCGCCCGCTGCGGGTCCGGCTGCGCCGCATCGTCGCCTGGCGGGTCGGCCCGGGCGGGCTCGAACGGGTGGCGGTCCGGGCCGGCTGAGGTCCCCGGCGGGAACATCGGCCCGCACGGCCCGGTTGCGCCGGAGGGACGGTCACGACGAGGGAGGCACGGTGAGCGGACGCTTGCACCTGGCGGTCGAGCTCGGAGCGGCCGGGCGGCATCCCGGCGCCTGGCGGTCGACCGGCGCCGATCCGGACCGGCTGCTCACCGCCGAGCACCACGTCGACGTCGTCCGGACCGCGGCGCGCGGTGGTCTCGACCTGGTCGCGCTGCCCGACTCGCTGCTGCCCCCGTCGGACGACCCCGCCGCGGTGCCCGGCACCCTCGACGCCGTCGCGATCGCCGCGCGGGTCGCCCCCGCGGTGCCCGGCATCGGCGTCGTCCCGACCGCGACGGTCACCCACACCGAGCCGTTCCACCTGTCCAAGGCGGTCGCCACCCTCGACTTCGTCGCGACCGGGCGTGCCGGCTGGCAGCCCGACGTGTCGCGGACCCGCACCGAGGCGGACCTCTTCGGGCGCACCGGACCCGAGGAGCCGGCGACGCTGTGGCGCGAGGCCGGCGAGGTGATCGACGTCGTCGCCCGGCTCTGGGACTCCTGGGAGGACGACGCCGAGATCCGCGACGCCCCGACCGGCCGGTTCGTCGACCGCCAGAAGCTCCACCACATCGACTTCGCCGGCGAGTTCTTCTCGGTGAAGGGCCCGTCGATCACGCCCCGGCCGCCGCAGGGGCGGCCGCTGACCGTGCTGCGCGGCGACGAGACCGCGGCGCTGCCGGTCGTGGGCCGCCACGCCGACGTCGTCCGGGTCGCCGCGACCTCCGTCGCCGCGGCGGCCGAGGCCCGGGACCGGGTGCGGGCCGCCGTCGCCGACGCCGGCCGGGACCCCGGGACCGTCCCGGTGGTGCTCGACGTCGAGACCCTGCTCGGCCCGGACGCCGCGGACCGGCTCCGGGAGCTCGACGCGCTCGCCCCGGCCGGGGCGGACCTCGGACCGGCGACACTGCGCCACGTCGGGGACCCGGCCGGGCTCGCCGCGCTGCTGCGTGACGCCGCCGAGGAACGGGCCGCCGACGGGTTCGTCCTCGCGCCGTTGGCCCTGCCGAGCGGTGCCGGGGAGATCGTCGACGGGCTGCTGCCCGCGCTCGGCGACGTCTGGTCACCCGCGCCCTACGACGGGTCGCTGCGTGAGCGGTTCGGCCTGTCCCGCCCGGCGAACCGGTACGCCACGCGCTGAGGCGCACCGACCGGCGCGGACCGGGCAGGATCGCGGCATGCGCCTGCTCACCGCGGACGACTCGCTCCGGGCCCTGCTCGCCCGCCAGCTGCTGCTGGAGCGGGCCGACCTGGGCGTGCCCCGGGCCCTGGAACGGCTGGGCGGGCTGCAGACCCAGCACGCGCCGTCGGGCTATCTCGGGCTGGCCGCACGGCTCCGCGGGTTCGACCGGGCCGCGCTCACCGCGATGCTGCACGACGGGCGGGTCGTGCAGACCTGGGCGATGCGCTCGACGATCCACATGCTGAGCCGGCACGACCACCCGACGTTCACCGCGGCCGTCCGCGACGAGCAGCGGGCGGAGTGGCTACGGCTCCGCCGGGACGTCACCGGCGACGACATGACCGCCGCGGCGGCGGTCGTCGCGGATCTCCTCGCCGGCGGACCACGCCGCCATGCGGAGATCACCGCGGAGCTCGCGGCGCGCGGACTTCCCGCCGGGACCTTCCCCGGCGTCCAGCACTGGGTCCCGCTGGTCCGGGTGCCGCCGGCCGGGACGTGGACGACGCCCCGCGCGCACGTCTACGGCCTGGCCGCCCGGGGCGGCCGGGACACCGGCGACCCCGGCGAGGACGCCGTGCAGCAGGCCAGGGTCGAACTCGCCCGCCGGTACCTGCGTGCGTTCGGCCCGGCCTCCGCGCCGGACGTCGCCCGCTTCGCCGGCTGGCCGGTCCGCGTCGCCCGGACCGCGCTCGGGGAGCTGGACCTGCGCCGGTTCCGCGACGAGGACGGGACCGAGCTCGTCGACGTCCCGCGGGCACCGCTCCCGGACCCGCGGACCCCGGCACCGGTGCGGTTCCTGGGCCCGTTCGACGCCGTGCTGCTGCTCGCCCACGCCGCCCGCGGACGGATCCTGCCCGCCGCGCACCGGCACCTCGTCTTCGCGACGAGCAGGCCCCGCTCGGCCCCGACGTTCCTGGTCGACGGCCGGGTCGCCGGCACCTGGACCCACGACGACGGCCGGGTCGTCACCTCGCCGTTCGCCGACCTCCCGGCCGCGTCCGCCCGCGCCGTCGCCGACGAGGCCGAGCGCCTCACCGCCTGGTACGCGGGCTGACCACGGCGGGATCCCGACGGCGCGTGGCAGGAACGACCGTGGACGGCCGGTTCCTGCCGCTCTACCGTCGGTCCATGCTGCGCAGCGTCTCCGTGCTGGTGCTCGACGAGCTGGCGGTCTTCGAGTTCGGCGTGCTCTGCGAGGTCTTCGGCCTGGACCGCTCGGACGACGGGCTGCCCGTGCTCGACTGGTCGGTCTGCGGGATCGAGGCCGGACGGCCGGTGACGACGAAGAGCGGCGTCACGATCACTCCCGAGCACGGTCTCGACGCGCTGGCGGGCGCCGACCTGGTGTGCGTCGCCGCGACCGCGCTGCGCGAGTTCCCGCCGGCCGCGCTCGACGCGGTGCGGGCCGCGCACGCCCGCGGCGCCACCGTGCTCTCGGTCTGCTCCGGGGTGTTCGTGCTCGGTGCCGCCGGGCTGCTCACCGGCCGCCGCTGCACCGTGCACTGGAAGCACGCCGACGAGCTGCGTGCGGCCCATCCCGAGGCCCGCGTCGAGGAGGACGCCCTCTACGTCGACGACGGCGACCTCGTCACCGGTGCGGGCACCGCCGCCGGGATCGACGCCTGCCTGCACCTCGTCCGCCGCGAGCTCGGCGGCGCGGTCGCCAACGGCATCGCCCGCCGGATGGTCGTCCCTCCGCAGCGCGAGGGCGGGCAGCGCCAGTTCGTGGAGCTGCCGGTCCCGGAGTGCACCGCCGACTCGCTCGCGCCGGTGCTGGCCTGGCTGCTGGAGAACCTCGACCGCGAGCACACCGTCGCCGGGCTGGCCCGGCGGGCCGCCATGTCGGAGCGGACGTTCGCCCGCCGCTTCGTGGAGGAGACCGGCACCACGCCGCACCGGTGGATCTCCGCGCAGCGGGTGCTGCACGCACGCACCCTGCTGGAGGAGACCGACCTCGGGATGGACGCCGTCGCCACCCGCACCGGGTTCGGCACGGCCGCGCTGCTGCGCCACCACTTCCGGCGTGCCCTCGGCGTCTCGCCGGCCGACTACCGCAGCACGTTCCGCTGCCACCGCGACGAGCGCCGCCCCGCGTGAGGGACGGCACACCCGCCCGCCCGCCTGCGAAACGTTCCCGTATCGCACGATGACGGGTATGCCCACCACGTCGTCGACCTCCGGCCCGTCCACCCGCGAGCGGATGCGGCGCGCGCCGGTCGAGACCGGCCTGGGCATGGTGCCCGACCCGGCGTCGACCGCCGAGCGGATCCGGCTGCGCGCCCCGATCACCGACGGTGTCCGCACCGACGGTGGACGGCTCCTGCCCGTGCTGCCCGCGCTGCTCGCCGACTCCGGCATCGGCTACCTCGTCTTCTCCACCGCCAAGCTCGTCGCCGGTGCCCCGACCGTGGACCTGCGCCTGGACCTGACCGGCGTCCCCGCACCCGGCGCCCGGTGGCTGACCGCCGACCTGACCCTGCTGCACCTCGACGACGAGATCGGGATCGGCCGCGCCGAGATGTACGACGACACCGGTGTGCCGGTCGCGCACGCCGTCGTCACCATGGCGCTGACCGGCGTCCCGGACCGGCCGGGCGGGCTGGCATCGGGCGGCGCCGCGGTCGACGCCGGATCCGGCGGCGGTCCCGACGACGACACCGACTTCCGCTCCGAGCTCCCGCCGTTCGACCCCGCCCGGCTGGTACCGGACAACCTGGAGTCCGACGGCGACGACGCCCTGTTCACCCCCGGCCCGTCGACGGTGAACCTCAACGGCACCACCCACGGCGCCGTCCTGACCGGCATCGGCGCCGCCGCGCAGGCCCGCCACCTCGCGGACCCGACCGCGCGTCCGCTCGCGCTGACCGTGGACTTCCTACGGCCCGTCCAGGTCGACGCGCCGCTGCGGGTCCGCACCGAGACGGTCCGCGACGGCCGCCGGTTCTGGACGCTGCGCACCGAGCTGCTGCTGCCCGACGGCCGTCCCGCGGTGCGCGTGACGGGCGGGGGCATCCGGGGCGCCGCGTGATCGCCGGGGGCGACGGGGACTGTTAGCGTCGTCACCGACCGACGGCCGGAGGTGCGATCGTGACGTCCCCGCAGGTGCCCGTCCCGCGGCCGTACCGGGTGGCGGTGATCGGCTCCGGCCCCTCCGGCCTGTACACGGCGGAGGCCCTGCTGGAGGGCGATCCCGACGCGCAGGTCGACGTGTTCGACCGGCTCCCCGCCCCGTACGGACTGGTCCGCTACGGCGTCGCCCCGGACCACCTGAAGATGAAGTCGGTGATCCGGGCGCTGGTGTCCACCTTCGACGACGCCGACCGGGTCCGGTTCCTGGGCAACGTGCACGTCGGGGACGCGGCCGGCGGCGGCGCCGTGCCGCCGGAGGTGCTGCGCGAGCACTACCACGCCGTCGTGCACGCCACCGGCAGCGCGATCGACCGCGACCTCGGGATCCCGGGGGAGGGGCTGGCCGGATCGGTCGGCTCGGGAGCGTTCGTGTCCTGGTACTGCGGCCATCCTGACGCGGCGGGGCCGGGACCCGCGCTGGACCGGGCCGGTGCGGTCGTCGTCGGTGCCGGGAACGTCGCGATCGACGTCGCCCGCATCCTCGCCCGCCCCGCCGACGACCTCGCCGCCACCGACCTGCACGACGCGGTCCTCGACCGGCTGCGTGACAGCGCCGTCACCGACGTGCACGTCCTGGTCCGGCGCGGGCCGCAGCACGTCCGGTTCACCCCGGCGGAGCTGCGTGCGCTGGGGAAGCTGGACGACGTCGAGATCCGGGTGCACGACGACGGGATCCTCGCCGCCGGGGTCGAGGAGCCCGCGGAACGCCGGATGCGGCAGGTCCTGGAGACGCTCACCGAGTGGGCGGCCGACCCGCCCGGCGCCGGCGGCAGGCGACGGATCCACCTGCGTTTCCTGCGCAGCCCGGTCCGGCTCGTCGGGGACGGTGGAGACGGCGACGGTTCCGGACGGGTTCGCGCGATCGAGATCGAGCGCAACGAGATCGCGCCGGACGGCTCGGTACGGGGGACCGGGGAGACGTCCCTGCTGGAGACGGGGCTCGTGGTGCGCGCCATCGGCTACGCCGGCGAGCCCGTCCCGGGCCTGCCGTTCGACGGTGCCGGCGGCACGGTCCCGCACGAGGCCGGACGGGTGGTGCTCGGCGGGGAGCCGCTGCGCGGCAGCTACGTCACCGGCTGGATCAAGCGGGGGCCGACCGGCGTCATCGGGACCAACAAGGGCGACGGCGCGGAGACCGCGGCCTCGCTGCTGGCGGACCTGCCCGGCCTCGCGACCCCGCCGCGGCCCGGCGGCGACGCCGTGCTCGACCGGTTGCGGGAGTTCGGCGTCGACCCGGTGCTGTGGGAGGACTGGCAGCGCCTGGACGCCGCAGAGATCGCGCTCGGGCAGCGGCGCGGCGGCACCGACCGGGTCAAGATCGCTGAGCGCACGGCGATGCTGGACGCCGCCCGGGGCACCCGGACCGGAGGCCGGTGACCCGGTCCACCGGTGCGGGGCGACCGGTCGGTACGCGTCGACCGGTCAGTACGGGTCGACGGCGAGGACGAACGGCATCGCGAGCATCCGGGTCTCGAACTCGTCGGCCTCGGACGGCGTCATCGACATCGTGCAGGTGACGGAGCTGTAGGCGACGCCCTCGCGGACGTCGACGCAGAACTCCCGCAGCGTGCGGCCGCAGGTCTGGAGTGCCGTCGCGACCTGCATGACACCCTCCATCCCGTCGCCGGTGACGACGGTGTGCCGCCGCGGCATCCGGGACGCGATGTCCGCGGCGCCGCCGGAGGAGGCGGGGAAGGCGAAGGTGGTCGGGCGGTCAGCGGTGATGCTCATGATGAGAAGGCTCCGTGCGTCACGAGGGAGAACGTGCTGTGTGAACGCGAGCCAGGTCTCGGCGTACGAGAGGGGTGCGCCTGGATGGGGCGCGGCGCGTCGGCGGCCTGGATCAGCCGACGCGCAGTGCTACTACCGCGAGACGTCGTGCGGGCAGCGCTGCGGCCGGAGCAAGGGTGAGCTCGACGGAACGCATGCGATCACCGTAGCAACCAGGTGCGGCCTGCGCCACACGGGATCCGCGCACTAGCCTGTGCGGCGACCGTCAGACCCTGACCCGAGGGGGAGTCCCGTCGTGATCACCGCGATCGTCCTGGTGCACACCGCAGCCGACCGGATCCCCGAGACCGCGCAGACGATCGCGAACCTCGACGGTGTCGCGGAGGTCTACTCCTGCGCCGGCGACGTCGACCTGATCGCGGTGGTGAAGGTGCGCGAGCACGAGGAGCTCGCCGACATCATCGCCGGGAAGCTGAGCAAGGTCGACGGCGTCGTCGGGACCGACACCCACATCGCGTTCCGCTCGTACTCGAAGGCCGACACCGACGCGGCCTACTCCATCGGCCTCGACTGAGGGCGGATCCCCGGCTCTCCACCGCCCGGACGGCCAGGGCCGACCACCCCTCCGTGTGGAATCGCTGCTCGAGGCAGCGATTACACACAGAGGGGTGGCCGTCGCCGGATGCGGTCACACCGGTGGGGACCGCGCAGCTTGCCCGCGGACCGCACTGGAAGACTGCAGACCGCGCCGGATGCCCGTGGCGGCGCCGGACGACTGCGGACCGCGCCGGATGTCCGTGGTCCGCGGACTGCGCCGGACGACCGCGGACCCGGTGCGCCGATGACCGGGCCGGGAGCCCGGCCCGGTCCCCGCTGCCGGTCGGCCGGCAGCGCGCTCAGCCCGCGGCGAGCTCGGTGGACAGCGCGGCCCAGCGGGCCAGCAGGTCCGCGGCGGCGCCCGAGTCGATCGCCCGCGCCACGGTCTCCATCGCGTCGGCGACGGCGGGGGCCAGCGCGCCGTCCACCCCGCGGTGTGCGGCCAGGGCACCGGCGGCGTTGAGCAGCACGGTGTCCCGCACCGGACCGCCCTTGCCCGCGACCAGGTCCCGCACGACGGCGGCGTTGACCTCCGGCGGACCGCCGCGCAGCTCCTCGGCGGTCACCGGCCGGACCCCGAGCGCGGCCGGGTCCAGCGTCTCCCGGCGCACCGCTCCGCCGGAGGTGATCCAGACCGAGCTGGTCGTGGTCGTGGTCAGCTCGTCCAGGCCGTCGTCGCCGCGGACCAGCAGCACGGACTTGCCGCGCCGGGCGAACACCTCGGCCATCACCGGGGCCAGCCGGGGGTCGGCGCAGCCGATCAGCCCGGTCTCGGGCTGGGCCGGGTTGGACAGCGGCCCCAGGACGTTCATCGCGGTCGGGACGCCGAGCTCGCGCCGCACCCCGCCCGCGTAGCGCATCGCCGGGTGGAACGCCTGCGCGAAGCAGAAGCCGATGCCGAGCTCGGCGACGCAGCGCTCCACCGCCGCCGGGCTCAGCTCGATCGCGACGCCGAGCGCCTCCAGCACGTCGGCGGTGCCGGACTGCGACGACGCGGCCCGGCCGCCGTGCTTGACCACCGGCGCGCCGGCGGCCGCCACGACGATCGCCGACATCGTCGAGATGTTGACCGTCTGCGCCTGGTCACCACCGGTCCCGACGACGTCGACCGCCCGGCCGGGGACCTCCACCCGCAGCGCGTGCGCGAGCATCGCGTCGGCCATCCCGGAGATCTCGGCGGCGGTCTCGCCCTTCGCGCGGAGCGCCACGAGGAAGCCCGCGAGCTGCGCGGGCGTCGCCTCGCCGGCGAAGACCCGGCCCATCGCCCAGGTGGACTCCTCGGCGCTCACGTCCTCGCCACGCATGAGGCGGCCGATGACGGACGGCCAGGTCGGTGCAGTCACGCGGTGCGGTCCCTACTCGGTCTCGGTGAGCGTGCCGGCCCGGTGGTCGCGCAGCACCTGCGCGATCACCTCGGCCGCCTCGATCGGGTCCAGCGGGTGCACGAGCACCGCGTCGGCCTCCGACCAGGTGGCCAGCCAGCGGTCGTCGCGGCGGCGGACGGTGAGCACGATCGGGGGACAGTCGGTGACCTCGTGGTGCAGCTGCTTCGCCACACCCATCCCGCCGGTGGGCTGGGCCTCACCGTCCAGGACCAGCAGGTCGGCCGTGCCCGCGTCGCACGCCGCGAGGACCTCGGCGATGCCGGAGGCCTCCACGTAGCGCACGCGCCCGACGTCCGGCGCCGGGCGCCGCCCGACCGCCTGGATGATGCTCTCGCGGACCTCGGGGCGGTGGCTGTAGACGAGCACGGTGCTGGTGCCCGCACTCGTCCCCGCCGCGCCACCGGCCGCGCTGCCGATCCCTGCCGCTGTTCCGCTCGCCACGGTGGCCGATACTAGGGGAACTCCCCGACACTCCCGAACGTCGATCGGTCGGGCACCGGCGACGGCGGCGCCCCGGCCTCCCGACCAGGCGAAGACCTGCTGATCATCGGCACCGTTCGCCGATCGTGATGCGGGAAGGGGTATCCCGACAAGCCGTAGAAGTTCGCGTCGGGTCATAATGCCGGGCGTGACGACAGCGGCACCCAACATCAGCGCGCGGATCCACTCGTTGAACCGCCCCAACCTGGTCAGCATCGGCACCATCGTCTGGCTCTCCAGCGAGCTGATGTTCTTCGCCGGGCTGTTCGCGATGTACTTCACCGCGCGGGCGCAGAACGACGGGCCCTGGCCGCCCCCGCCCACGCACCTGAACGTCCCCTACGCGCTCGCGATCACGATCGTCCTGGTGGCGTCGTCGTTCACCTGCCAGTTCGGGGTGTTCGCGGCGGAGCGCGGCGACGTGTTCGGGCTGCGGCGGTGGTACCTGCTGACGCTGGCGATGGGCACGTTCTTCGTCGTCGGCCAGGCCTACGAGTACTACGAGCTGGTCGAGACCGGCACGACGATGGCCGCCAGCTCGTACGGCACGGTCTTCTACATGGCGACCGGGTTCCACGGCCTGCACGTCATCGGCGGTCTGGTGGCGTTCGTCTACCTGATCATCCGCACCAGGCTCAGCAAGTTCACCCCGGCGCAGGCCACCGCAGCGATCGTCGTGTCCTACTACTGGCACTTCGTCGACGTGGTGTGGATCGGACTGTTCGCCGTCATCTACTTCATCCGATAACGGGCCGAGCCCCACTTACGTCCCGAGACTCCCCACCCGCCACGACGTCGAGGTTGGAAGACCCCCAGCGATGACCGAGAACCCCGAGGGCGCTGACCACGCAGCCCAGAACCCACCACCGGGCAACCGGCCGGACGAGAAGGCCGGCGCCCGGCGCCGCCCGCACGGCAAGCTGCGCCGCCGGATCGCGGGCGCCCTCGCCATCGGTCTCGGCCTGCTGTCCGTCGGCTTCCTCTACGCCGCCTTCGCGCCGCAGCCGCAGCTGGCCGAGGCGCAGCCGGACGCCGCGCTGATCGCCAAGGGTGAGCAGCTCTACAACAACACCTGCATCACCTGCCACGGTGCGAACCTGCAGGGTGAGCAGGACCGCGGGCCGAGCCTGATCGGCGTCGGCGACGCGGCGGTCTACTTCCAGGTCTCCTCGGGCCGCATGCCGATGGCCCGCCAGGAGGCGCAGGCCATGCGCAAGCACCCGCTGCCGATCTTCGACCCGGAGTCCGCCGAGGGCCGCGCGAACCTGGAGGCGCTGGGCGCCTACATCCAGGCGAACGGCGGCGGACCGGTCACGCCGGTCGAGCGCGGGGAGGCGCTGCGCGGTGAGGACCCGGGGCGCGGCGGCACGCTGTACCGCCTGAACTGCGCGTCCTGCCACAACTTCACCGGTGTGGGCGGCGCGCTGTCGTCCGGCAAGTTCGCCCCGGCGCTGGCCCCGGCCAGCGAGGAGCAGATCTACACCGCGATGCAGACCGGCCCGCAGAACATGCCGCGCTTCTCCGACCAGCAGCTCACGTCGGAGGAGAAGCAGGACATCATCGCGTACATCAAGTCGGTCAACAACACGAACGACCCGGGTGGCAACGCGCTCCTGGGTCTCGGCCCGACGGCGGAGGGGATCTTCATCTTCACCGTCGTCATGTCCGGGCTCGTCGGGTTCGCGATCTGGTTGGGGGCGAAGTCTTGAGCAGCGACGTCAGCACCGGGCCGGGCGGGCGCCCGACCCAGGAGGAGCTCGACGCGATGTCGCCGGAGCAGCTGGCCCGCCTGGCCGGCGAGCTCGACGAGGTCGAGGTCGTGCACAACGCGCCCGCCTTCCCGATCCCGGGGACGCGGGCGGAGAAGCGGGCCGAGCGCGCGGTCGCGCTGTGGTTCCTGATCTCGGCGATCTCCGGGATCGCGTTCGTCGTCGCCTTCATCTGGTGGCCGTGGGAGTACGTCAACGCCGGCGAGCCCGGCGTCGGCCTGTACTCGCTCTACACCCCGGTCATCGGCCTCACGTTCGGGATGTCGATCCTGGCGCTCGGCATCGCGGTGATCCAGGCCGTGAAGAAGCTCTTCCCGGCCGAGGTCGCGGTCCAGCAGCGGCACGACGGCCCGTCGGACGAGATCGACCGCCGGACGATCATGGCCCAGCTGGCCGACGCCGGTAACGGGACCACGCTCGGCCGCCGGAAGCTGATCATCCGCTCGGCCGGGCTGTCGGCGGCGGTGCTCGGCATCGGTACCGGCGTGATCGCGCTCGGCGGCATCGTCCGCAACCCGTGGGCCGAGGGCGAGGAAGCCCCGCTCTGGCACACCGGATGGCGCCCCGAGGGCGGCGAGACCGTGTACCTCCGCACCGACACGGGTATCCTCGGGGAGATCGCACGAGTGCGTCCCGAGGACATGGAGCCCGGTTCGATGATGACCGTCTTCCCCTACCGGGAGAGCGAGCGCGGGAACGAGGAGGAGCTGCTGCACGCGCAGCGCGCCTCCGACGCGCCGGTCATGCTGATCCGGCTGCGCCCGGGTACGCCGGTCACGGCGCGTCCCGGCCAGGAGAACTTCAGCTACGGCGACTACTACGCATGGTCGAAGGTCTGCACCCACCTCGGGTGCCCGACGTCGCTGTACCAGGCACAGGACAACCGCATCCTGTGCCCCTGTCACCAGTCGCAGTTCCTCGCGACGGAGGACGCCGAGCCGGTCTTCGGGCCGGCCGCGCGGCCGCTGCCGCAGCTGCCGATCACGGTGAACGAGGAGGGCTACTTCGTCGCGGAGAGCGACTTCGTCGAGCCCGTCGGACCCGCGTTCTGGGAGAGGCCGAAGACGACATGAGTTCGATCACCACGCCGACGTCCTCCTCCGGAGGGCTGAACGAGAAGGGCGCCGAGGCGCTCGACCAGCTCGACCAGCGGTTCCACCCGGCGGCCGGACTGCGCAAGCAGTTCAACAAGGTCTTCCCGACCCACTGGTCGTTCATGCTGGGCGAGATCGCGCTCTACAGCTTCATCATCGTGATCCTGTCGGGCATCTACCTGGCGCTGTTCTTCGATCCCTCCATGGAGGAGATCGTCTACAACGGCCCGTACGACCCGCTGCGCGGTGTCCACATGTCGCGGGCGTACGAGTCCGCGCTGGAGATCTCGTTCGAGGTCCGCGGCGGCCTGTTCATGCGCCAGCTGCACCACTGGGCCGCGCTGCTGTTCGTCGCCTCGATGATCATCCACATGTTCCGGGTGTTCTTCACCGGAGCGTTCCGCAAGCCGCGTGAGGCCAACTGGACGATCGGCATCGTGCTGATCCTGCTGGGCACCTTCGCCGGCTTCACCGGCTACTCGCTGCCGGACGACCTGCTCTCGGGCGTCGGCCTGCGGATCGCCTCGGGCATCACGCTGACCGTGCCGATCATGGGCACCTGGGTGCACTGGGCGCTGTTCGGCGGGGAGTTCCCGGGCACGGAGATCATCCCCAGGCTCTACATCCTGCACGTCCTGGTGCTGCCGGGGATCATCCTCGCGCTGATCGCGGTGCACCTCGGGCTGGTCTGGTACCAGAAGCACACCCAGTTCCCCGGCCCGGGACGGACCGAGAAGAACGTCGTCGGCGTGCGGATCCTGCCGCAGTTCGCGGCGAAGGGCGGCGCGTTCTTCGCCGTCGTCGCCGGTGTGCTCGCGCTGATCGCCGGCCTGTTCCAGATCAACGGCATCTGGCACCTCGGCCCGTACGACGCCTCGCACATCTCCGCGGGGTCCCAGCCGGACTTCTACATGCTCTGGTCCGAGGGCATGGGCCGGATCTTCCCGCCGTGGGAGTTCTACCTGTTCGGCGAGTACACGATCCCGGCCGCGTTCATCCCGACCGCGGGCTTCCTGCCGGTGCTGTTCGTGGTGGCCGGGATGTACCCGGCGCTCGAGCGCCGGTTCACCGGCGACGACGCGCTGCACAACCTGCTGCAGCGTCCGCGCGACGTGCCGGTCCGCACGGCGCTCGGCGCGATGGCGATCTCGTTCTACCTGTGGCTCGTGATGTGCGGGTTCAACGACTGGATCTCGTACTTCTTCCACATCTCGCTGAACGCGACGACGTGGGCGGGCCGCCTCGGGCTGATGATCGTTCCGCCGATCGTCTACTGGGTCACCTACCGCTGGTGCCTGGGCCTGCAGAAGTCGGACCGCGCGGTGCTGGAGCACGGCATCGAGACCGGCATCATCAAGCGGCTCCCGCACGGCGAGTTCATCGAGGTGCACCAGCCGCTGGCCGGTGTCGACTCGCACGGTCACGCGATCGAGCTGGACTACCAGGGCACGTCCGTGCCGAAGCGGATGAACCAGCTGGGCTCGGCCGGCGAGCCGGTCCCGGGTTCGCTGATGAAGCCGGACCCGGCCGAGGAGTCGCGGGAGCTGGCGCACGCCCGGCACGAGGCCCACGAGCGGGAGCTGACCGAGCGCGACGAGCGCGCGGCCGCCCGCCGGGAGCTCGAGTCCCGCCGCGAGGAGCTCGCCGGCCGGCCGGACGACGGTGGTCGTCCGCAGCAGCCGACCGAGTGATCTCCTAGGAACGCACGACGACGGGCCCCGCCGGACACCTCCGGCGGGGCCCGTCCGCGTTCCGGGCCGGCGCGGTCAGGTGCGGTGCGACGGCTCGTCGGGGGACTGCTCGCCCGTACGGTGCGCGGTGTCGCGGGCCCGGTCCGCCCACTCGCGCCACGGCCCGCCACCCCGGGCCGGCTCCGCCCACGACGGCGTGCTGTACACCAGGCGGGTGCCGCCCTCGGTCAGCCAGCGGTAGAGCAGCCGCACCTCCTCGGCGGGAGCGCCGCGCAGCGGTCCGGGCTCGGGCAGGACGGTCTGTGCCCCGTCGCGCAGTGCCTCGACGACCGGCATCGGCCGGACCCCGCGCGGGGCGTTCCCGGCTGCGGCGAGCCTGCCGTGCCGCAGCACGGCGAGCTGCCAGCCGCCGCTGCCGTCCGGCCGGGCACCGACGACCTCGTCGAGCCCGGCGAGCCCGGCGAGCGTGCCCGCCCGGTCGACACCCGAGGCCAGCGCCGCGAGCCGGTCCCGGGCCAGGGCGGCGGCCTCGTACCGGCCGTCGGCGGCACGGGCGTCCACCCCGTCGGCCAGCGCGCGCAGCGGGGCGTCGCTGCGGCCCTCGACCAGCTCGCGCCACGACTCGACGGCCGGCGCGTAGTCCTCGGCGGACTGCAGCCCGGCGCACGGCGCGGCACACCGCCCGAGCTCGTGCAGCGCGCACGGCGTCCCGGACGGGTTGCGAGCCGGGATCCGGATGGTGCACCGGCGCAGCGGGACCGCGTCGAGCGCGGCGTCGAGGACGGCGGTGGCCGCCCGCTGCGAGGAGAACGGCCCGAGTGCGCCCTCCCGCGGCGAGGCGACGACCGAGAGCCGCGGGAAGGTCTCCGCCGTCGGCGCCACCCACCAGGCGCGGCCGGGGTTGCGGGAACGCCGATTGTACCGGGGCCGGTGCGCGGCGATCAGGCGCAGCTCCCGCACCGACGCCTCCAGCGCGTGCGCGCACACGACGGTGTCGACCCGCTCGGCCTGAGCGACCATGTCGCGGACCCGGCGGCGCCGCTCGCCCGCGGTGAAGTAGGAGCGGACCCGGCGGTGCAGGTCCCCGCTCGTGCCGACGTAGAGCACCTCGTCGCCCGCGCCGCGGAACAGGTAGACCCCGGGCTCGGACGGCACCCGCTTCGCGAGGTGACGGCGTTGCCGCTGCGCGGTGGTCGGGCGGTGCGGCGCCCGGTCCTTCACCAGCTGCAGCAGTTCCTCCAGGCTCTGCACCCCGAGGTTCCCGATGCGTTCGAGGAGGTGGTGCAGCACCTCGACGGTGGCCCTGGCGTCGGTCAGCGCCCGGTGGTCCGGCGTGGTGCGACAGCCGAAGTGCGCCGCGAGCGCCCCGAGCCGCACGCTCGGGCACTCGCTGCGGGGGAGCACCGCGCGGGCCAGCCGGGCCGTGCAGAGCACCGGTGGCGACGGCCAGGGACGCTCGTGCCGCTCGCACGCGGCCCGGAGGAACCCGGTGTCGAACGGGGCGTTGTGGGCGACCAGCACCGACCCCCGGAGCAGGTCGAGCACCGGGGGCAGCACCGCACCGAGCGGCGGGGCACCGGCGAGCATCCCGTTCGTGATCCCGGTCAGCCGGGTCACGTCGGCCGGCACCCGCGTGCCCGGGTCGACGAGCGTGGACAGCTCGCCGATCGACTCCCCGCCCCGTACCGAGACCGCGCCGACCTCGGTGATCGCGTCGGCCCGGTGGCTGCCGCCGGTGGTCTCCAGGTCGACGACGCAGAACGTGACGTCGCGCAGCGGGGTGCCGAGCTCGTCGAACGTGAGCTGCGGGGAGCAGGGGGTCACGTCCCGCACCGTAGCGCCGGGGTCCGACAGTATGTTCGAACCGGGTCGGTGACGGGCCGGTTCCGATCGGGCTCCGTGCCCGGCCGGTCGGCGGCACGGGGCGGCGGTCGGGGATAGCCTGGACCGATGGCGCACGACGACACGGATGCACCGGGCCCCACGGCCTCCGGCGTCCCGTCGTGTCCCGGCGCCGGGGCGTCCGAGGACCCCTCGGACCGTTCCGGCGGCCCGTCCGGCCCCGCACACGGCCCGTCCGGCCCAGCACGTGACCCGTCCGGCCCCGCACGCGACTCGTCGGGCCCCGCACGCGACCCGTCCGGCTCCGACGACCCCGGTCCGGGCTCCGACTGCACCGGTCCCGGGTCCGGCACTCCCTGGCCGCCGCTGTCGGCGCCGTTGCGGGCCCGGCTCGCCGAGATCGCGAGCGCGGCCCTGGGCGGCCTGCGGCCGGTCGAGGTGCCCGCCCCGCTGCGGCGTTTCGCGACGTTCACCCCGGCGAAGCGGGCCCGGCTCGCCGGGCAGGTCCTGGTCGCCCAGCTGGAGTCCGACCCGGCGTTCCGCGCGGCCGTCGTCGCGTGGTGGGCCGAGCACCGGCCGGGCGAGCTGGAGCTGCCGGACCGGACGGAGCAGGGGAGCGGCGACGACGCCTCGGCAGCCGCCTCCGCGGCCGGCCCGGCGGCCGGTACTGCCGGGTCCGACACCGACGGGGACCTCCCCGCCCCGGTCGACAAGCTCGACGCGGCCGCCGTCGCCCTGCTCACGGGCGACCCGCGGGCCGGGCGACGGGTGACCGAGGCCGAGCAGTCCGGGGACCTGACCGCGATGCGGGCCGAGCGGGACGAGGCGCTCGCCAAGGTCGACAAGCTCACCGCCGAGCTGGAACGGGTGCGGGCCGAGGTCGCGGAGGAACGGGACCAGGCGCGCACGGTCGTCGGGAGCCGGGACGCGGAGTTCCAGCAGATGCGACGCCGGATCAGCGACCAGGGTGGGAAGCTGCGCGCCGCGCTCGACGCCCGCGCGGAGCTGGAGGCCGAGGTCGCCGGGCTGCGTGCCGGGGCCGACGAGCGGCTGACCGCCGCGCGCACCGAGTGCGCGCACGAACGGGAGCGTGCCGAACAGGAGCGGCGCCGGGCCGAGGCGGCGCCCCGGGAGGTCGCCGCCGCACGGGCGGCGGCCCGGGAGGCGCGCCGCGGCGACGAGGTGCGGCTGGAGCTGCTGCTGGACACGGTCGGCGGGGCGATCGCGGGTCTGCGCCGCGAGCTCGACGTGGGCGCCGGGGGACCGCGCCCGGCGGACCTCCTCGCCGGGACGGGCGGGGACGCGGCGACCGCGGCCCGCGGGCGGGCCGGGGTGCCCGTCGACGGGCTCGCCGCGCTCGACACGTTGCTCGCCATGCCCGCGGTGCACCTGATCGTCGACGGCTACAACGTCAGCAAGACCGGCTATCCGGACCTGCCACTGGCCGACCAGCGCTCGCGCCTGGTGGGGCAGCTCGGCGTGCTCGGCGCCCGTACCGGGGTGGAGATCACCGTCGTGTTCGACGGTGCCGCGGTCAGCGCTGCGCCGCTGCGGGGCGGGCGCGGCGTCCGGGTGCTGTTCAGCGAGGCCGGCGTGATCGCCGACGACGTCGTGCGCGATCTCGTGGCCGCCGAGCCCCGCGGGCGCCCCCTGCTGGTGGCGACCACCGACCAGGAGGTCGTCCGCTCGGTGCGTCGCAGCGGTGCCCACACGGTGCCCTCGGCCGTCCTGCTGCGCCGCCTGGGCGGCTGAACGGGCCCGGACTCAGCCCGCGTCGCGGTGGCGCCGGTCGCGGACCGGTACCACGGGGACCGGCATCAGGGGCCGCTCCGCCGCGGGAGCACGCCGCTCGGACGGTTCCACCAGCTGCAGGTGCGGGATCAGGCCGTGGTCGGCCAGCACCTGCAGGGCCCGGCGCTCCGGCTCGGCGAACTCGACCGGGCCGCTCCCCGGGCCGCCGGCCACCGGGCGCAGCCCGCCGGGTACGGCCGCGGCACCGCTCCGGCCGGTCTGCTCGCCGGGCAGGTCGACCGGCAGGTAGGGGATCGGACGGTCGATCTCGGGCACGTCCATGAGGACGCCGATCACGCAGTCACCGCAGGCGGTGCCACGGACCTCGCAGCGGTCGCAGTCGACGATCATCGGGGCCTCCCTCGTCGTGTGGTCGTGCGATCACCGCCGAAGCTAGGGGAGGGGTCCGACAGAAACCGGCCGCGGAGGTCCGTACCCCCGGATCCGGGAAATCCGTTGCCGATCCGTAACCCGGGCCCGCCCGCGCTCGTTCACCTGAACAGCACCACCTCCTCACCGGACGTCCTGCCGGGTGGTCCCCCGCCACCCGGTCGGAGCATCCCGGGAGCTCCCGGCCCCGACGGGAACCTCCGGGGCACCGCGGGACGACGGGGAGGAGAGCGGATCGTCCGCTCCCCAGAAGGCCGGTCGGCGGCCCGCGACCCCGGCGTGTCCCCCGACGCGTGCGGCGCCGCCGGACCGGCCCTTCGAACCGTCGTGACCCGGAGCGCCGACACCGCCGTGCCCTGGTCCGCCGACACTGCTGTGGCCCGGCGCTCCGACACCGCCGTGCCCCGGTCCGCCCAGACCGCCGTGACCCGGCCCGCCCACACCGCGGTGGCAGGGCCCGCCGACACCGCGGTGGCCCGGCCCCGGACCGCCGTGACCGGCCCGGCTACCGTCGGTCGCCGTGGCGCGCACGTTGCTGGTGACCAACGACTTCCCGCCCCGGCCCGGCGGCATCCAGAGCTACCTGCACGACCTGGCGCGCGCGCTGCCGGTCGGCGAGCTCGCCGTCTACGCCCCGGCCTGGCGGGGAGACCACGAGTTCGACGCGACGCTCCCGTTCCCGGTGCACCGCCACCGGTCCTCGCTGATGCTCCCGGTGCCCGAGGTCGCCCGGCGTGCCGCGGGGATCGCCCGTGAACACGGAGCCGGCGCCGTCTGGTTCGGTGCCGCGGCCCCGCTGGGCCTGCTGGGCCCGTCGCTGCGCCGGCGGGCCGGGATCGGCCGGGTCATTGCCACCACCCACGGGCACGAGGTCGGCTGGTCGATGCTGCCCGGGGCGCGCGCGGCACTGCGCAGGATCGGGGCGGACGCCGACGTCGTCACCACCGTCTCGCGCTGGACCCGGGACCGGTTCGCGGCCGCGTTCGGCCCGGACGCCGCGCTCGAGCCGCTGCCGCCGCCGGTCGACACCACCCGGTTCGCGCCCGATCCCGCGGCCCGCGCCGCGGTCCGGGCCCGCTACGGCCTCGGCGGGGCACCGGTCGTCGCCTGCGTGTCCCGTCTGGTACCGCGCAAGGGGCAGGACGTGCTCGTCGCAGCCCTGCCGGCGATCCGCGAGCGGGTGCCCGGTGCCCGCCTGCTGCTCGTCGGTGGCGGGCCGTACCGGGACCGGCTGCGGAGGCTGGCCGTCTCGCACGGGGTGGCCGACGCCGTCGTCCTGACGGGGGGTGTGCCGGCCGCGGAGCTCGCCGCGCACCACGCGGCCGGGGACGTGTTCGCGCTGCCGTGCCGCACCCACCTGGGCGGGCTGGACGTCGAGGGGCTGGGGATCGCGCTGCTCGAGGCGGCCGCGTCCGGCCTGCCGGTCGTCGCGGGGGACTCCGGCGGAGCCCCGGAGACGGTGGAGGAGGGCGTCACGGGGCACGTCGTCGGAGGGCGCGACGTGAGCGCCGTCGCCGACCGGGTGGCGGGTCTGCTGGCCGACCCGGCCCGGGCATCGGCGATGGGCCGCGCCGGGCGGGACCGGGTGCGGCGGATCTGGGGTGGGACCGCCTCCGCCGACCGGCTGCGGACGTTCCTGCACCCCCACGCCTGAGGCGGCCAGGGGACCAGGCCGCCCGGGTGTCCGGGAGCGGAGCTCAGCGGCGGCGCACGGCGCGCTGGACGCTCCGCATCTTCGCGCCCTGGGGCATCGGCCCCTTCGGCATCGCCGCGGCCCGGCTGCCGAGCGCGTTGAGGCGGTTCTCCAGCGAGTCCATCTCCGCGGCGGAGATGTTGCGCGGCAGCTTCATCAGGTACCGCTGCAGGCCCTTGAGCGGGACCTGCCCCTCCTCGTTCCCGACGATCACGTCGTAGATCGGGGTGGTGCCGGCGACCCGCGCGGTCCGCTTCTTCTCCTGCGCCAGGAGGTTCTTCACCCGGTGCGGCGCGCCCTCGGCGACGAAGACGATGCCGGGCCGCCCGATGACCCGGTGCACCGCGTCGAGCTGGGTGGTGCCGGCGATGCTCTGGGTGATCCGCCACTGCCCGCGCATGTTGTCCAGCGCCCAGCCCGCGGCACCCGGCTGCCCGTCGGCCTTGACGTAGACCGAGCGCTGCACCCGCCGGCCGAAGATGCTGAACGCCCCCAGCGCACCGATGAGCACGCCGAACGGCACGAAGAACCAGGTCAGCCCGAAGAGCCAGCCGACCAGGGTGAGCAGCGCGATCGCACCGACGAAGACGCCGATCATGATCGGGAGGAGCTTCTTGTCCTCCTTGCGCTGCGTCTGGAACGCCTGCCAGATCTGCTGGCGGCGCTGCTTCGACGCGGCCTTCTTCTGGGCCTTGAGCGCCTTCTTCTCTTCGGGCGAGGGCTTGCGGGGCTTGCCGGGCATGTGACCAGCGTACGTGCCCGCGGTGATCAACGGTCCGTGTGGTCCACGGGCCGTCTCACGCGCCCCGCCCGCCCCGCCCGGTGCGGGTCAGCCCCGGGCCAGGAGGGAGCTCGCCTCCTGGGCGGCGGGGCCCGACTCGGTCAGGTGCGCCAGGTCGGGGTGCAGCTCCTCGCCGCGGTGGGCGACGGTCTGCGCGTACAGCCGGCCCGCCCGGTACGACGACCGCACCAGCGGTCCGGCCATGACCCCGGCGAACCCGATCTCCTCGGCGGCCTTCGAGTGCGCGACGAACTCTTCGGGCTTGACCCAGCGCTCGACCGGGTGGTGGCGCTTGGTCGGGCGCAGGTACTGGGTGATCGTGATGATCTCGCAGCCGGCCTCGTGCAGGTCCCGGAGCGCCGAGGTGACCTCGTCGGGGGTCTCGCCCATCCCCAGGATCAGGTTGGACTTGGTGACCAGGCCCTTCTCGCGGGCCTTGGTGATCACCTCGAGGGAGCGCTCGTAGCGGAACGCCGGGCGGATCCGCTTGAAGATCCGCGGGACCGTCTCGAGGTTGTGCGCGAGGACCTCGGGGCGGGCGTCGAAGACGGGGCCGAGCTGGTCGTCACGGGAGTTGAAGTCCGGGATCAGCAGCTCGACGCCGGTGCCCGGGTTCATCTCGTGGATCAGGCGGACGGTCTCGGCGTAGAGCCAGGACCCGCCGTCGTCGAGGTCGTCACGGGCGACGCCGGTGACGGTGGAGTAGCGCAGACCCATCTGCTGCACGGACTCCGCGACCCGGCGGGGCTCGTCGACGTCGAGGTCGGACGGCTTGCCGGTGTCGATCTGGCAGAAGTCACAGCGGCGGGTGCACTGCTCACCACCGATCAGGAACGTCGCCTCCCGGTCCTCCCAGCATTCGTAGATGTTGGGGCAACCGGCCTCCTCGCACACCGTGTGGAGCCCGCCCGAACGGACGAGTCCCTTGAGCTCGGTGTACTGCGGACCGGTCCGGGCGCGGGTGCGGATCCAGGACGGTTTGCGCTCGATCGGGGTCTCGCTGTTGCGGACCTCGAGGCGGAGCAGCTTGCGGCCTTCGGGTGCGACGGTCACACCTGCACCCTACGCCCGGGGTCCGGTGTGATGCCGGTCGCGGCTGCGGTGACCTGCCACAACCTGCCCGCGAGCACCGGGTCCTGCGCAGCAGCCGTCCGGCGGGCCGGAGCGGGCGGTCCGTGCACCTCACCCCACCCGGACGGTCCGATGTAGTCACCGCCGTGCACCGGCCCGGTCGCGGCCGCCAGCTGCGGTGCGATGCCGTCCTCCACCGGCTGGACGATCAGCCGGTCCAGCACGCCGTAGACGCGGTCCTTCCACGGGCCGCTGCCCGCCCGCCGGAACGAGTTCGCCAGCAGCGACGACTCCGTCATCCCCGGGTGCGCGGCCACCGAGAGGACCGGGTCACCCGCCAGCCGCAGGCGACGGTCCAGCTCGGCGGCGAAGAGCAGGTTCGCCAGCTTCGATGCGCAGTAGGCCGCGTTCGGCCCGTAGCGGCGACGGGTCCAGTGCAGGTCGTCGGGGTCGATCCGGCCGCTGCGGTGCCCGAGGCTCGACGTCGTGACCACCCGCGACGGCTGCTCCGCGTCGCCCGCTCCGCGCAGGGCCGGCATCAGCAGCCAGGTCAGCGCCGCCGGGCCGAGGTGGTTGGTCCCGATCTGGAGCTCGAAGCCGTCCGCGGTCTCCGCGCGCGGCCCCATCGCGACGCCGGCGTTGTTCACCAGCACGTCGAGCCGGTCGCCGGTGTGCTCGCGGATCCGGGTCGCCGCGGCCCGCACCGAGGCGAGGTCGGCGAGGTCGAGCAGGACCAGCTCCGCGCTGCCCGCGCCCGGTGACGACGGGGTGAGCCCGGCCCGGACCTGTTCGACCGCCGCCGTCCCGCGTCCGGCGTCCCGCGCCGTCATCAGGACCCGGGCACCGGCCCCGGCCAGCGCGGCGGACAGGGACTTGCCGAGCCCGGACGTCGTCCCGGTGACGACGACGGTGCGGCCGGAGAGGTCGGGGAGCGGGTGCACGCGGCGACCGTAGCGGTCCGCGGCTAGCGTCTCCCGACGTGGACTTCCGGATCTTCACCGAACCCCAGCAGGGTGCGACCTACACCGACCTGCTGCGCGTCGCGCTTACCACGCAGGACGCCGGGTACGACGCCTTCTTCCGCTCCGACCACGTCCTCGCGATGGGCGACGGCGGCGGCCTCCCCGGCCCGACCGACGCCTGGGTGACCCTCGCCGCGCTCGGCCGGGAGACCGAACGCATCCGGCTGGGGACGCTCGTCACCAGCGCGACGTTCCGGCTGCCCGGCCCGCTCGCCGTCGCCGTCGCCCAGGCCGACGAGATGTCCGGCGGCCGGATCGAGCTCGGTCTCGGCTCCGGCTGGTTCGAGGCCGAGCACACCGCCTACGGGATCCCGTTCCCGCCGCTGGCCGAGCGCTTCGAGATCCTCACCGAGCAGCTGGAGATCCTCACCGGGATGTGGGCGACCCCGCCGGGCGAGCGGTTCTCGCACCGGGGCACCCACTACACGGTCGCCGACTCGCCCGCGCTGCCGCGGCCCGTCCAGGACGCGCCCCCGGTGATCGTCGGGGGTATGGGGAAGCGCAAGACCCCCGCGCTGGCCGCCCGGTTCGCGTCCGAGTTCAACGTCCCGTTCCAGGACCCGGACACCGTCGCCGCGCAGTTCGGCCGGGTCCGCGAGGCCTGCACGACCGCCGGTCGCGACCCGGGGGAGCTGACGTACTCGGTGGCGCAGATGCTGTGCCTGGGCCGGGACGACGCCGAGGTCGCGCGCCGCGCGGCCGCGGTCGGTCGCGACGTGGACGAGGTCCGCCGCAACTGCCTCGCCGGCACCCCCGGCGAGATCGTCGACCAGCTCGGCGTGTGGTCGGAGAAGACCGGGACCACCCGCATCTACCTGCAGATCCTCGATCTCGCCGATCTCGGCCACATCGAGGAGTTCGCGTCGTCGGTGGTGCCTCAGCTGGCCTGACCGAACAGACCCGCGACGTCGGCCGACGCCGTGAGCAGGACGAGCGCGGGTACGACGGCCCGCGGTGCCATCCGGTAGGTGCCGCGGCCGTCCTGCTCGACGAAGCCGGCGTGGGTGAGCGCCTTGAGGTGGTGGTAGAGCTGCCCGGTGGAGGCGAGCTCGGCGGCCTCGGTGAGCTCGGTGGTCCCGCGCGGGCCGTGCAGCAGGCTGCGGACGATGCGCACCCGGACCGGGTGGCCGAGCGCGGCGAGCACGGCGGTCCGGGGCTCGTCCGCCAGGTCGAGCGCGGCGCCGGCGTCGTACTCGATCGCCCACCCGATGTCCCCGTGCAGCGCGACCTCGCCGGAGTAGCGGACGGTCCCGGCGCCGGTGGCCGCGGGACCCCGCGACCCGCGGCCACCGGGATCCCCGTCGACGATCCGCCGTTCGAGCTGGGCGACCCGGTCCTCCAGGTCGGTCAGGCGGCGGTCGGCGTCGTCGGTCACGGCTCCGATACTACGGAACTACGGAAGTCCGTGCATCAGCCCAGGCCGGACATCAGGTCGACCATCCGGGCGACCCGGTGCTCGGAGACGGGCAGCCGCCCCTCGAGCGCGTCCAGCACCGCGGTGGTGACGGCACCGGTGACCTCGTCGATCGTGACGTCGCGGCCCAGCTCGGCGCTCAGCGTGGTCACGCCGGCGTCGGCGATCCCGCAGGGCACGATCCGGCCGAAGTCGCCCAGGTCGGCGTCGCAGTTGAGGGCGAACCCGTGCTGGGTGATCCCGCCCTGGATGCGCACGCCGATCGCGGCGATCTTGCGCTCGGGGGTGAAGCCCTCGGCGGGCAGCCACACCCCGGACCGCCCCTCGATCCGGCCGGCCTTCTCCAGGCCCAGCTCGTGGCAGACCCGGATCAGCGCCTCCTCGAGCCGGCGCACGTAGTCGACGACGTCCATCGGTTCGGCGAGCTTCATGATCGGGTATCCGACCAGCTGGCCCGGGCCGTGCCAGGTGATCCGGCCGCCGCGGTCCACGTCGATCACGGGGGTGCCGTCGGTGGGCCGGTCCTCGGGCTGCGTGCGCCGCCCCGCCGTGTAGACGGGCGGGTGCTCCAGCAGCATCAGCACGTCCGCGCCGGCGCCGTCCTTGCGGGCGGCGGCGTGCGCGCGCTGGGTGTCCCAGGCGGCGAGGTACTCGACACGCCCCAGCCGGTCCACGCGGACGGGGTCGGTTCCGGCACGGCAGCTCAGGTGCGGGGCGGGCATGGGGCCGAGGTTACTCCCGGCCGCGGGTCACCCCCCGGACCGCACACCCAGCCGGGCGAGCACCGCCTGCGCCGCCCGGCGCCCCGAGACCAGCGCCCCCTGCGTCGACGGGGTGTCCCGGTGGTCCCCGGCGACGAACAGGTTGCGGCCGAGGTCGACGTCGCGCCGCACCGGCTGCCCGGCAGGCAGCAGCGGCAGGGCCTCCTCGACGCGGGCGGTGTGCAGGTGCGCCCAGTCGTCGGCCGGCTCGCCCCAGATCCGGGTCAGTTCGCGGCGCACCGCGGGCTCGTCGATCCCGGTGCCCTCCGGCGTCCCGACGATCGTCGAGGCGACCAGCGGCCGTCCGTCGGCGGAGTAGCCGGGCGCGGCGGCCGTGAGCACGACCGTGTTGACCACCGGGCCGCCGGTGCCGTCGAGGTGCAGCAACGGCGACGACGACGGCGCGTGCGGCGGCACGTGGAAGAACGTGGTCAGCGCGTGCATCGCCGGATCGGCCACGCCGGGGAGCAGCGCGGCGGCCGTCCGCGGGTCCGCGGCGACGAGCACGGCGCGGGCGGGGACCGTGCCGTCGTCGGTGTCGACGGCGGGTGCGGGTCCGCCGTGGACGGCCCGGACCCGGGTCCCCAGCGAGACCGTTCCCTCCGGCAGGGCCGCGGCGAGCCGCCGGGGGAGTGCCTCCATGCCGTCCCCCGGCACGACGACCGTGCCGAGTGCGAAGCTGCGCCAGACCAGCCGGACGAAGGCCGCCGAGGTCTCCAGTGCCGTCTCACCGAGCACACCGGACAGGAACGGGCGCAGGAACCGGTCGGTGACGGCGCCGCCGAGCCCGGCGGCGTCGAGATCGTCGGCGGCGGAGCGGTCGATCAGGGTGGCGGTCCGCGACGGCGGCGACGCCAGCACCCGGGCCGTCCAGGCGACCAGCCGGGCCTTGTCGATCGGTCCGAACAGGTCGTCGGTGACGAGATCGGGGCCGGAGGCGGGGCGGCGCAGCGGGTTGACGAAGCGGTGCAGCTCGCCGTCGCCCGCGCGGATCGCGGCCCCGGGCTCGAACGGCCGGGCGTCGAGCGAGTCGAGCCCGTGCGGGGCGAGCGCGGCCCGCAGCGCCGGGTAGGAGGTGTTGAGGACCTGGAAGCCGCGGTCGCAGCGGAAGCCGTCGACGACGTCGGTGGCGACCCGGCCGCCGACCCGGTCGGACGCCTCCAGCACCCGCACCGAGAGCCCGTGCCGGTGCAGGACGGCGGCGGCGCGCAGGCCCGCGAGCCCGGCGCCGACGACCAGGACGTCGGTCACGTGCCGACCGCGGCCGAGAGCGCGTCGCCGACGGTGTGGTGGCGGAACTGGAACCCGGCGTCGAGCAGTGCCCTCGGCACCGCCCGCTGCCCGCCGAGCAGCATCTCCCGGCCCATCTCACCGAGCACGCCCGCGACCACCGGCCCGGGCACCGGGAACGGGGTGGGCCGGCCGACGGCCTCCCCCATCTCCTTCGTGAACTCGGCGTTGGTGACGGGGACCGGCCCGGTCAGGTTCGCCGGCCCGGACAGCGTGCCGGTCTCGACCGCGAAGCGGACGGCGGACACGTGGTCGTCCAGCGAGATCCACGGCCAGTACTGCGCACCGGACCCGATCCGGCCGCCGAGGAAGCCCTTGAACAGCGGTCGCACCCGGGCGAGGATCCCGCCGGAGGGGGAGAGGACCAGGCCGGTGCGGACCAGCACGACGCGGGCGCCGGCGTCGGAGGCGGGCGCGGCGGCGGCCTCCCAGTCCCGGCAGACGTCGGCGAGGAAGCCGCTGCCGGACGGCGCGGACTCGTCCACCTCGACGTCGGCGGTGTCGCCGTAGTACCCGACCGCCGAGCCGCTGACGAACACCGGCACCTTGTGCCGCGCGACCGCCGTGGCCAGCACGTCGGTGGGGACGTTGCGGGAGTCGCGGAGCAGCTGCTTGCGGGCCCCGCTCCACGGCCGGTCCGCGATCCCGGCGCCGTTGAGGTTCACGACGGCGTCGACGCCGTCGAGCGTGCCGTCCTCGATGGTCCCCGCGGGTGGGTCCCAGCTGCGCTCGTCGGGCGCGGCGGCCGAGCGCCGAACCAGGCGCAGCACCTCGTGCCCCGCGCCCCGCAGGTGGGCGACCAGGGCGGTTCCGATCAGTCCGGACGAACCGGCGACGACGACTCGCACGGCGGCGATCCTTCCGGTTCCGGGCGGTCCGCGCGACCCGGACATGCCGCGACGGTGATCACCGCATCACACGGCCGGGTGAACGACGGCGGCCCGTCCCGGTGGAACCGGGACGGGCCGCGACATCGTGTTCCGCGTGTCCGGGAAGGACTACAGGCCGAGCTCGGCCTCGAACGCGCCCTCCTCCAGGCGGGCCCGGACGGCCGAGAGGAACCGGCCGGCGTCCGCGCCGTCGACCAGACGGTGGTCGTAGGTCAGCGGCAGGTAGCACACCGAACGGATGGCGATGACGTCCTCGCCCTCCGGGCCGGCGACGACCTTCGGCTCCTTCGCGATCGCGCCGGTGCCGAGGATGCCCACCTGCGGCTGGTTGATGATCGGCGTGTCGAACAGCGCCCCGGCGGAGCCGATGTTCGTGATCGTGAAGGTGCCGCCGGACAGCTCGTCCGGGCCGATCTTCCCGTCGCGGGTGCGGGCCGCGACGTCGGCGATCTTCTTGGCGATGCCGGCCAGCGACAGGTCGTCGGCGTCCTTGATGACGGGGACGAGCAGGCCGCGCGGCGTGTCGACCGCGATGCCCATGTGCACCGGCCCGTGGTAGGTGACCTGCTTGGCGTCCTCGGAGATCGAGGCGTTCAGCGACGGGAAGGCCTTGAGCGCCTCGATGGTCGCCTTGGCGATGAAGGCCAGGAAGGTGAGGTTGGCGCCCTCACGCTTCTTGAAGTCCTCCTTGACCCGGTTCCGCAGCTTGACGATGCGGGTCAGGTCGATCTCCTGGACCGTGGTCAGCTGCGCCGAGGTCGACAGGGACTCGGTCATGCGCTGGGCGATGACCTGGCGCAGGCGCGGCAGCTTGACCGTGGTGCCCGGCTCCGGGGCGTCGCCGGAGCGGGTCGGGACGGCCTGCGGCTGCTTCGGCGCGCCACCGGCGGCCGGTGCCGACGGGGCGGCCGGGGCCGGTGCCGACTTCTGCTCGGCCGCGGCCAGCACGTCCTGCTTGCGGATGCGCCCGCCGACACCGGAACCGGTGACCGACTCGAGGTCGACGCCGTTCTCCTGGGCGAGCTTGCGGACCAGCGGCGTGACGTAGGGCTTCTCGCCCGACCCGTTCGACGACGACGCGCCGCCCTGGGTGTCGGTCGAGCCCTTCGGCGCGGCCGCCTGCTCCTTCGGGGCCTCGGCCTTCGGCTGCGCGGGCGTCGGCTCCGGCTTCGGCTCCGGCTGCTTCGGGGCCTCCTGCTCCGGCTCCTCCTTGGGGGCCGGGGCCTCCTGCTGCGCCGGGGCGGCCGAGCCGTCGCCGACCAGCGCGAGCTGCGCGCCGACCTCGACGGTCTCGTCCTCGCCGACGGTGTGCTCGAGCACGGTGCCGGCGACCGGCGAGGGGATCTCGGTGTCGACCTTGTCGGTGGAGACCTCGAGCAGCGGCTCGTCGACCTCGACCGACTCGCCGACCTGCTTGAGCCAGCGGGTCACGGTGCCCTCGGTGACCGACTCGCCCAGCTCGGGCATGGTCACCGGGGAGCCGGAACCGCCGCCGGAGGAGCCGCCCGGCTCCTGCTTCGGCGCCGGGGCCTCCTCCTGCGCGGGCTCGGGCTCCGGCTCGGCCTCCTGGGCCGCCTGCTCGGAACCGCCGCCGGAGGTGTCGGCCTCGCCGGCGTCGCCGATCACGGCCAGCTCGCCGCCGACCTCGACGGTCTCGTCCTCGCCCGCGATGATGCGCTTCAGCACGCCTGCCGCCGGCGACGGGATCTCGGTGTCGACCTTGTCGGTGGAGACCTCGAGCAACGGCTCGTCGACCTCGACGGTGTCGCCCTCGGCCTTGAGCCAGCGGGTGACGGTGCCCTCGGTGACACTCTCGCCCAGGGCGGGCATCTCAACGGTGACGGCCATGTGGGGTGGAGCTCCTCTTGTTCCGCGTGGGTGTTCGGGTCTGTGGCGGCCGGGGGGTCAGCCGTGGGTGTGCAGCGGTTTCCCGGCCAGCGCGAGGTGGGCCTCGCCGAGGGCCTCGCTCTGCGTGGGGTGGGCGTGGATCAGTGCGGCGACGTCGGCGGGGAGTGCCTCCCAGTTGTAGATCAGTTGCGCTTCCCCGACGAGCTCACCGACCCGCGACCCGACCATGTGCACGCCCACCACGGGCCCGTCCGCGCCGGACGGCCCCGCCTGGACGAGCTTGATCGCGCCGGAGGTCTGCAGGATCTGGGACTTCCCGTTCCCGGCCAGGTCGTAGGTGAGGGTGTGCACCTCGCCGTACCGGTCGCGGGCGTCCGCCTCGGTCAGCCCGACCGAGGCGATCTCCGGATCGCAGTAGGTCACGCGCGGGATGCCGTCGTCGGTCACCGGGACCGGGGACAGCCCGGCGACCTCCTCGGCGACGAAGATCCCGTGCGCGAATCCGCGGTGGGCGAGCTGCAGGCCGGGCGTGACGTCCCCGACGGCGAAGACGCCGTCCAGGTTCGTGCGCAGCCGCTCGTCGATGGTGACGAATCCGCCGTCCATCGCGACGCCGGCCTCGGCGAAGCCGTGACCGGTGGTGTTGGGGCCGCGGCCGACCGCGACCAGCAGGAGGTCCGCCTCGATCTCCTCGCCGGACTCCAGGGACACCGTGACGGTGTCGCCCTGCCGGGTGGCCTTCGAGAAGCGCACTCCCGTCCGGGCGGTGATCCGGCGCCGGCGGAAGGCGCGGGCGAGCTGGGTGGAGGCGAACTCGTCCTCGCCCGGGACCAGCCGGGGCAGCGCCTCGACGACGGTGACCTCGGCCCCGAACGAGCGCCACACGCTGGCGAACTCGACGCCGATCACGCCGCCGCCGAGCACGACGACCCGCTGCGGGACGTCGTCGAGCGAGATCGCGGCGTCGGAGGTGACGATGCGGTCGTCGAGCTCCAGGCCGGGCAGCGAGCGTGCGTACGAACCGGTCGCCAGCACGACGTTGCGGCCGGTCCAGCGTTCGTCACCGACCCGGACGACGCCGGGGCCCTCCAGGGTGCCGGCGCCCTCGACCACGGTGATGCCGCGGGAGGCGACCAGGCCCTGCAGTCCCTTGTGCAGGCGGGAGACGACGCCGTCCTTGTAGGAGTTGACCCCGGCCATGTCGACACCGTCGAACGTGGACCGGATTCCGACCTTGCCGCCGTCGCGGGCGTGGTCGGCGACCTCGGCGGCGTGCAGCAGCGCCTTGGTCGGGACGCAGCCCCGGTGCAGGCAGGTACCGCCGAGCTTGTCCTTCTCGACGAGCACGACCGACAGCCCGAGCTCCGCCGCACGCAACGCGCAGGCGTAGCCGCCGGAACCGCCCCCCAGGATCACCAGGTCGGCGGTGTCCGTGCTCCGCAGGCCCTCCTCGGACACCGATCAACTCCCTCCCGGTCGCGCCCGGCTGCTCCGTCAGCGGTACGCGACACCGCACTGCGGCGCCCATCTTGTCACTACCCGGCCGTCGCGCCACCGGGGTGTCGGGAGCAGATCACGCGTCCCGTGCGTTGGGGTACAGGAGACGCTGTGTCCGTTTCGCCGCACCCGGGCGACGGACGCGCCACGAGCGGACGAGAGGGGTGACGCGCATGGGCCTGCTGGACAGGTTCCGTCCCCGCAGGTCCTCCGGTGGGGGACGGCCACGGGACGACGAGGCCTACCTGCGGGAATGGGCGGACGCGCGGATCGGGGTGGAGGCCTTCGTGGAGCCGCGCACGACCGTGACCGAGACGACGGTGGTCTTCGTCGCCCACGACGGCGAGTGGACCCGGCGGCGGGTCGGGAACCCGAACCGGGCGAAGAAGCTCGCCCGGTCGATGCGCATCCCGATCTACGACGTCCAGCTGGTGGGATACCCGAACCGGATGCGCGAGCACGACGCCCGCGGGCGTGCGCTGCGCAAGCGGGAGCGGCAGGAGGAGATGCTGCGCCAGCTGCGGGACAAGGACCGGTAGGGATCGGTAGGGATCGGTAGGGATCGGCAGGTCCTGGCTCAGCGCCGCAGCGACCGCGCCTTGCGTGCGCCGACGGCCCGCATGGCGGGCTCCATCCGGAGAGCGGGCCCCGGCAGCAGCGCCGTGAGCCGCAGGACGGCGCCGCGCCAGGCCGGGATCGTCCGGTAGACGCGGGCGGTGCCGAACATCCCGACGAGCCCGGTCGCGACCTGCGTGGGGGTGACGAGCGTCCCGGAACGGACGAGCGCCTGCGCCTGCCCGCCCGGCTCCATCCCGCGCAGCAGGGCGGTGTCCACCCCGTCCGGGCAGATCGCGTGCACCCGGATGCCCTCCCGCCGGACCTCGGAGGCGAGCCCCGACACCAGCGACAGGGCGCCCGCCTTCGACGCCGCGTACACCGACAGCCCGGGCACCGGGCCGAGCCCGGACAGCGACACGGTCACGCCGATCTCGCCGCCGTGCGCGGTGCCGGCCGCGGCCTGCTCGCGGAACGCGGCGATCGCGGCGCGGGCGCCCCAGGCGGGACCCAGCGTGTTCACCTCGACGAGGGCGCGGACCCGCGCCTCGGACAGCGCCGTCAGGGTGCCGTCGAAGCCCACCCCGGCGTTGGCGACCCAGGCGCCCAGCGGGGCCAGCTCGCGGGCGGCCGCCGTCACGTCGTGGGCGGCCGCGGGGTCGGTGACGTCGTGGGCGAGTGCGCCCGCCGCGCCGATCCGGGTGGCGGTGGCGGCGGCCGCGTCGCCGTCGAGGTCGGTGACGAGCACCCGGTAGCCGCGCTCGACGAGCTCGGTCGCGACGGCCTCCCCGATGCCGCGGGCGGCGCCGGTCACGACGGCCGACCGGGGGGCGTGTGCGGGGATCTCGTGCCGGCCCGCCGGGCGACGTCGTCCGAACATCCCCGGAGTATGCCGTCCGGGGTTACCGGCCGGTAGCCCCGGGTGCCGGTCCGGGTGAATCCCGGGGCGGCCCGCCGGCCGGTGGGACACACTCGGCGCCGTGTCCGCCCCGCTGCACCTGCCCCGGTTCCTGGTCCGCCAGCGGATCACGCTCGGCGTGAACCGCTACGACGTGCACGCCGCGAACCCCGACGGCAGCGAGGGCCCGCTGATGGCCTTCGCCCAGCAGAAGCGGTTCGCGTTCAAGGAGGAGGTCGTCTTCTGGGCCGACGACTCCCGTCGCCGCCGGGTCTTCTCCTTCAGGGCCCGGCAGGCGATGGACGTGCGCGCCCAGCACGACGTCCACGACGAGCACGGCCAGCTCCTCGGCACGTTCGGCAAGAAGTTCGGCGCGAGCCTGTTCCGCTCGACGTGGCGGCTCGAGAGCCCCGGGCTGGCCGCGACCGGGCAGGAGCGCAGCCTGCCGGTCGCGCTCCTGCGCCGGGTGTTCGACGACGTCCCGTTCCCGTTCCACTTCGACTTCACCGAGGACGGCGGCGGGCCGCTCGTCATGACCAGCGACCGGAAGCGGTCGATCCGGGACCGGTACGACGTCGCCGTCCCCGACCCGCGGATCGACTTCCGGCTCGCCGCCTCGGTCGCCGTCGCGCTGGACGCCCTTCAGTCCCGCTGACCCGCGGGCGCCGGGCGGGTCAGCCGTTCGCGGCCACGTCCTCCAGGAACGCGACCAGCGTCCGCACCGGCACGCCCGTCCCGCCCTTGGTCGTGTAGCCGCGCGGCCCGCCGGTGTTGTACGAGGGACCCGCGATGTCGATGTGGGCCCACGGCAGCCCGTCCGGCACGAACTCCTTGAGGAACATCCCGGCGAGCAGCATCCCGGCGAACCGCTGGCCGCTGACGTTGGCGATGTCCGCCACCCGGGAGTCGAGGTCGGAGCGCAGGTACTCCGGCAGCGGCATCGCCCAGGCGTCCTCGCCGGTCGCGACGGCGTGCCCGGTCACCCGGTCCCGCAGGTCGTCGGACCCCATGATCCCGGCGGTGCGCAGGCCGAGCGCGACCTGCTGGGCCCCGGTCAGCGTCGAGGTCTCGACCAGGTAGTCGGGGGCGTCCTCCCCGGCCCGGACGATCGCGTCGGCCAGGACGAGGCGGCCCTCGGCGTCGGTGTTGAGGACCTCGACGGTGCGTCCGCCGTACATGGTCAGCACGTCGCCGGGCTTGTACGCGGTCGACGACGGCATGTTCTCCGCCATCGGCACCGTCGCCGTCACCGTGACCGGTAGCTCCAGCTTCGCGGCGAGCACGACCGTCGCGACGACGGCCGCGGCGCCGCCCATGTCGGAGGTCATGTCGGCCATGCCCGGGTTGGGCTTGAGCGAGATGCCGCCGGTGTCGAACGTGATGCCCTTGCCCACGAGCGCGACCCGCTTCGAGGCGCCGGCGCCGCCGTTCCAGGTGAGCCGGACCAGGCGGGGCGGGTTCGCCGACCCCTTCCCGACGCCGACGACGCCGCCGTAGCCGTTCTCCCGCAGCTGCGCGTCGTCGAGGACCTCGGTGACCAGGCCGGCCTGCTCGCCGAGCGCCACCGCGCGGGCCGCGAAGGTCTGCGGGAACAGCACGTTCGGTGCGGTGTTCACCAGGTTCCGGGTGGTGGCGACCGCCTCGGCGATCAGCGTGGCCCGGCGGACCGCGTCGGCGGTCGCGCCGGTGAACGACCAGGACGCGACCGGTGCCGACGCGGCGTCGGCCGAGGAGCGGTGGACGTCGAACCGGTAGCCGCCGAGCAGCGCCCCGACGACGGCCGCCTCGCCGTCGACGGCGGCGAGCGTGCTGACCGCGGAGGCGGTCCCGGCGAGCGTGCGGGCGGCGGCACCGGCGGCCCGGCGGACCGCCTCGGCCCGCTCCGCGCCCTCGGCGGGCCTGCCGAGGCCGACGGCGACGACGCGCGGGGCCGTCACCGCGCCGCGCGACGGCAGCGACACGACCTGCTCGACCCGGCCGGTCGCGCCGACGACCTGCAGGAGGGCGGCGAGCTCGCCGCCGAACGCGGCGTCGACCTCCTCGGCGCCGGGGGCGAGGACGGGTGCCTCGCCGGCACCGGCGCCGGCGCCGTCCGGCCCGTCCTCCCGGGTCTCGGCCGGGTACAGGCCGATCACCAGGGCGCCGGTGTCGGCGGTCGCGGGGGAGCCGGTGAGCGCGGCGGTGTCCGGGATGGTCGGGTCGGTCGGCACGGTCGGAGCTCCTCGGTCGGGGATCGGTCGGTGATCGCTGGTTGCTCGATCAGGTGGCGTCGCGGGGCCGCTGCTGCACGCACGGTGACCAGCGCACGTGTCGCGTGCGCCGGGCGGGCGGGGAGCGGCCCGGCGAGACCGGACCGAGATGCTAATGACACCCCCGCGGCGCCGCGCGGTACAGGGTCGGATGGGATGGTGAGCAACGTGCCCCGCCCCCCGTACCGGATCCCGTCGACGACCGCGGTCGTCGTCGCGCTCGCGGCGACGTTCGGGACCGGGCTCTACGCGGCACTGGCCCCCGCCGCGGCGTCGGCCGGGGCCTGGTTCCCGCTCGGTGTCGTGCTCGCCGGGCTCCTCGCCCTCGGCGTGGTCGCCTCGACGGCGCACCTCGCGACCGCCCGCCCCGCGGGGCCGGAGCTGGTCCGCGGGGACCTGCCAGGGCCCGCGCTGCGGCTCGGTGCCGTCTCGCGGCTGGTGTCGCGGACCGCTGCCGCCGCCGCTGCCGCCGGGGTGTTCGGTGCGTACGTGCTGCCGTCCCGGCCGGAGCCGGTGGCGGTGATCGCGGTGCTCGCCGTGATCGGGGTGAACGCGGCGGGTGTGCGCGTGTCCCCGGGCGCGTCCCGCGGGCTGGTCGTGGGGACGCTGCTGGTGCTGGCGCTGGTCATCGGCGTCGGGCTGCTCACGAACGCGCCGGACGGCAGCGACCCGTCGTCGGCGATGCCGGCCGCGACGGCCGGGACCGCCGTGGCGGAGGCCGACGGGACGCCGGACGACCCGGTCGTCGGGACCCTGCAGGCGGCCGTCGAACCCGGGCCGCTGGGCGTGCTGACCGCGGCCGCCTTCGTGTTCTTCGCCTTCACCGGGTTGTCCCGGGTCGCCGAGCTCGGCGGGAGCCTGCGTGACCCGATGCGGGCGATCCGCCGGGCCCCGGCGGTCGCCGTGCTCGTCACGACCACGCTGCTGCTCCTGCTGTCGGCCGCGTTGCTGCACGGCCTCGGCCCCGCACGGCTGGCGGAGTCCGCGACCCCGCTCGCCTCGCTCATGGACACCGGGGGCAGCCCCGCGCTCGGGGTCCTCGTCCGGATCGCCGCCGCCGCGGCCACCGCGGCCGCGCTGCTGGGTGCACTGTCCCGCGCCGCGTCCGGCGCGGCCCGGCTGGCGCGCGACGGCGAGCTGCCCGCCTTCCTCGGACGGGGTGGGTCCCGCGGCACGCCGTGGGTCGCCGACCTGGTCCTGGGTGGGCTGACCGTCGCCGTGACGCTGGCGTTCGGCCCGGTCGTCGCGATCGCCGTCTCGGTCGGGGCGGCGCTGGTGCACCACACGCTGCTGCACGCCGCGGTGCTGCGGCTGCCCGGGCGTCCCGGTACCGCGGCGTTCGTCGCCGGTGCCGGCGGGACGGGCTGCGTGCTGCTCGCCGCCGTGCTGCCGCCGTGGCCGCTCCTGGCGACCGCGGCGCTGCTGGTCGCGGCCTGGGGGCTGAGCACGGTCTGCTCGCGTTCCGCGGCCGCGCGGGAGCCCCGTGCGGAGAGCGGGCCGTCCGATCCCGAGGAGCGCGCGGCCTGAGGCACTAGGGTCGGTACGCGTGACCGACGATCTTCTGCCCAGCCCGCTGCACGACCGTCACGTCGCCCTCGACGCCACCCTCGGCGAGTTCGGCGGATGGTCGATGCCGATCTCCTACCCGGGTGGCACCGTCGCCGAGCACACGTCGGTGCGCGAGGCCGCGGGACTGTTCGACGTCAGCCACCTCGGCACCGTCCCGATCGCCGGGCCCGGCGCGGCCGCCCACGTGAACACCTGCCTGACCAACGACCTCGGCCGGATCGGGCCGGGACGGGCCCAGTACACCCTCGCCTGCAACGAGGCCGGCGGCGTCCTCGACGACATGATCATCTACATGGCGTCCGACGACGACCTGCTGCTCGTCCCGAACGCCGCGAACTCGACCCGGATCGTGACGATGCTCCAGGACGGCGCCCCCGCGGGCGTCACCGTCACCGACCGGCACCGCGAGCTCGCCGTGCTGGCCCTGCAGGGGCCGCGCTCGGGCGAGGCGCTGGCCGCGGCGCTCGGCGAGGCCGGCGCCGGCGTCGCCGACCTGGACTACATGGCGTTCACCGACATCGAGGGCGGCCTCGCCGGCGGCGGCGTCCGCGTCTGCCGCACCGGCTACACCGGTGAGCACGGCTACGAGGTGGTCCTCGACGCCGAGGCCGCACCCGCGATGTGGGACGCGCTGCTCGACGCCGTCCGGGCCGTCGGTGGCGGGCCGTGCGGGCTGGCCGCGCGGGACACCCTGCGCACCGAGATGGGCTACCCGCTGCACGGCCACGAGCTGTCCGAGGAGATCAGCCCGGTGCAGGCCGGGAGTGCCTGGGCGGTCGGCTGGGACAAGCCGTCGTTCTGGGGGCGCGAGGCGCTGACCGCCGAGCGGGCGGCCGGACCCGCCCGGCGCCTGCGGGCGCTGCGGGCGACCGGCCGCGGCGTCCCGCGGGCCGGTATGACCGTGCTCGACGGCGAGGGCGGCTCCCCGGTCGGCACCGTCACCTCGGGCACGTTCTCGCCGACCCTGAAGACCGGCGTCGCGCTCGCGCTGATCGCCACCGACCCGAAGGTGACGCCCGGCGACCAGCTGGTGGTCGACGTCCGCGGCCGCGTCCTGCCGGTCGAGGTCGTCAAGCCGCCGATGGTCCCGTCGCGGGTGCGGTAGCCCCCGTGAGTGGTTGCGTGGGCCAGGACCCACGCAACCACTCACGACCAGCGGTTGGGAATCCGACTGTCTGACCCCGGTCGGACGGAGCTACCGTCTCCTCCATGAGCGCGCCGCAGTTCACCGTGACCCGCAACCCCGCCCCGGCGTCCCCCCAGCGGCGCGCCGACGTACTGGCCGACCCCGGTTTCGGCCGGTACTTCACCGACCACATGGTCACCGTCCGCTGGACCGAGGGGACCGGATGGCACGACCCGAAGGTCGAGCCGTACGGGCCGCTGACCTTCGACCCGTCGTCGATGGTCCTGCACTACGGGCAGGAGATCTTCGAGGGGCTCAAGGCCTACCGGCACCCCGACGGGTCGATCGCGTCGTTCCGGCCGGAGGCCAACGCCGCGCGCTTCGCCGGTTCCGCCCGCCGGATGGCGATGGCGGAGCTTCCCGAGGACCTGTTCCTCGAGTCGCTGTCCGCGCTGCTCTCGGTCGACTCGGAGTGGGTGCCCGCCGCGGGCGGTGAGGACTCGCTGTACCTGCGCCCGTTCATGGTCGCGACCGAGGTCGGGCTCGGGGTGCGGCCGTCGGCGGAGTACCTCTACGCGGTGATCGCCTCGCCGGCCGGGCCGTACTTCGCCGGTGGCGTGAAGCCGATGGACGTGTGGCTGGAGACCGAGTACACCCGCGCCGCGCTCGGCGGCACCGGCACGGCCAAGTGCGGCGGCAACTACGCCGCCTCCCTGCTGCCGCAGGCGGTCGGCGCGAAGCACGGCTGCGCCCAGGTCGCCTACCTCGACGCCGAGGAGCGGACCTGGATCGACGAGATGGGCTCGAACAACCTGTTCTTCGTCTTCCGCGACGCCGACGGCCGGGCCGAGCTCGCCACCCCGGACCTGCGCGGATCGGTTCTGCCGGGCATCACCCGCGACTCGCTGATCGCCGTCGCGAAGGACCTGGGCATCGACGTGGTCGAGCGCCGGATCTCCGGCCAGGAGTGGCTCGGCGGCGCCGCGAACGGCGTGCTGACCGAGGTGTTCGGCTGCGGCACCGCCGCGGTGATCACACCGATCGGCACCGTGAAGCACAGTGGCGGCGAGGTGACCGTCGGCGACGGCGAGCCGGGCCCGATCACGCTGCAGCTGCGCGAGGCGCTCACCGCGATCCAGCGCGGTGCGGCGGCGGACCCGCACGGGTGGATGCGCACCCTGGTGCCGGCGCCCGCGTCGGTCTGATCACCCGCTGAGCGCGGCCGCCAGGACGACGAGCACGGCGGTGCTCCCCAGCTCCGCGGCCGCGCCCAGGACGTCACCGCTCATCCCGCCGAACCGGCGCCGGGTGTGCCGGGCCAGGCCCGCCACCCCCAGCGCCGCGAGGAGCACGGCACCGGCGGCGGCGAGGGCGGTCCCGGCGCCACCGGGCGGGACGGTCGCGAGCGCTGCCGCACCCGCGCCGGCGATGCCGGTCCACCAGAGCGGCGCCACCCAGGCCGGCTGGCTCCCGGCGACCGTCGCACCCAGCCCCCCGGGCCGGGCCGCGGGCGTCCCGCGCCGGGCGACCCAGCAGAACCCGGCCCGTCCGGTCGCGGCGGCCACCGTGCACGCGACGAGCACCGCGACCGGGGGAGCGGTGCCGAGCTGGGCCAGCGCCGCCGCGCGGCCGCCCAGCACGACCAGCAGCGTGACGACGGCGAACGGCCCCGCTCCGCCGTCCGCCATGACCCGCAACGCCCGCTCGGGCGGGCCGTAGCTGCCGAGCCCGTCGGCGGTGTCGGCGAGCCCGTCGACGTGCATCCCGCGGGTCGCGAGAGCCCCGGCACCCACCACGAGCAGCCCCGCGACCAGTGGGGACACCCCGGCCAGGATCAGGGCGAGCAGCAGCCCGCCACCGCACAGCCCGAGCCCGGCCCCGACGACCGGGGCCCACCGCAACGCCGACGCGGGCACCCCGTCGGGGAGCGCGCCGCCGGGTTCGGTGCGGACGCGGGCCGGGAGCACCGTCAGCCAGCTGACCGCCAGCGCGAGCCCGGCGAACGGGCCGGGTCGGCCCGCGCTCACCGCCCGGCGCCGGCCGTGGTCCCGCCCGGCGCCACGGTGGCCGCCGGCTCGCCCGGCACCACGGCGGTGGCCTCGGCGCTCCCGGTCTCGGCGAGCAGCCGCGCCGCGGTGACGAGCAGCGGCAGCACGGTCACCGCCGCCGTGCCGTCCTCGGTCCGCACCGCCAGGTCCAGCACGGGCGTCAGCGACAGGTGCTCCAGCACGAGGGTGCCCGCCGGGTCGGTGGACGGCTGCGCGGCGACCCACCAGTCCTTCGCGCCCGGGGCGAGCTCCTCGGCCAGCAGCGCCGCGGCACCGACGGCGACGCCGTCCAGCACCGCGGGCACCTTCCGCTCGGCGGCGCGCGCCAGGAACCCGGCGAGCACGACCAGGTCGGTCCCGCCGACGGTCCGCAGCAGCGCGAGCGGGTCGCGCACGTGCGGCCGGGCGCGGCGCAGCGCGTCCCGGATCGCGACGGCCTTCCGCATCCAGGCGCGGTCGTCGATCCCGGAGGCCCGCCCGACGACGGCGACCGGCTCGGCCCCGGTCAGCGCGGCCACGAGGGTGGCGGCCGGGGTGGTGACGCCGACGGCGAGGGTCGCCGGGACCAGCACGTCCGCACCGGCGTCGATCTCGGAGTCGGCGAGCCGCCGCCCCGTCCGCCAGGCGGCCTCGGTCTGCTCCGCGGTGAGCGCGTCCTCGCGGTCGATGCGTCCCGTCCCGCGGGTGACGACGTAGCCGGACTCGGTGCCGTCCGCGCCGGCGGCGAGGCCGACGTCGACGGTGCGGACGGCCGCGCCCGCCGCGCGTGCGGCGACGGCGACCGGCAGGCGTCCGGCCGCGGCGGCCGTCGCCCGGGTCGCCGAGACCTCCGGCGGGTAGGCGGACACGCCGAGCGCGGCGATCCCGTGGTCGGCCGCGAGGAGCACGACGCGGGCGTCGAGCGGGGGGCGCGGCGGGCACTCGGTCTGGCAGGACGCCAGCCACACGCCGAGCTCGCCGAGCCGCCCGAGGCCCCCGGTGGGGGCCGCGAGGCCCTCGACGAGCGCGACGGCCTCCCGCCGGGTCCGCAGGTCGGGGCGCCCGACGGCGGCGGGGACGATCGGCTCGTCGCCCTCGGCCGGGTCCGGAGCCGGAGTGGGCGCCGGGGTCGGAGAGGGCGCCGGGGTCGGGGCGGGTGCCCCGGAGACGGCGGCCGGTGCGGCCGATGCCGGGGCGTCGGTGGGCGGCTGCGCCGGGATCGGCCCGGTACCGGCGGACCCGGGCCCGCCGGTCCCGGGCGTACCGGGAGCGGAGGTGCCGGTTCCGGAGGTGCGGGGGTCGGAGGTGCCGGGGTCGGGCGTTCCAGGACCGGGCGTGCCGGGATCGACGGTTCCCGGGACCCCGGCCGGGGTCCCGGCGACGTCGCCGCCCGGCCCGGCGATGCCGTCGTCCGGCCCGACGATGCCGCTCGCGGCGCCGTCCTGCTCCTCCGCGGGCGCGTCGGCCCGGACCGGGACACCCATCACCGGTCGCCCCGCCCGGGACACCGGCGTCGTGGCGGCCGGAGCGACGGGGCTCGCCGGCCCGTCCGCAGCCACCGCACCCGGGGCCGGGGCCGCGGACGGGGCCGCCGGTGCGGTCGCGGGCGACGCCGGTCCCGCGGTCCCGGGGAGCCCGGACGCCGGGAGCCGCAGCGGCCGCCCGGCCACCACCAGCACCGTCTCCTCGCACACCGCCGCGAGCGTCGCGTTCAGCTCGCCCAGGCGGTCCCGGAACAGCCGCCCGGACCGGGTCTCGGGCACCACACCCAGGCCGGTCTCGGCGGACACCAGGACGAGCGGTCCCGGCGCCGCGGCGACGGCCGCCACCAGACCGTCGACGGCGTCGTCCACCTCGGGCAGCGGGCCGGTCCGCTCCCAGGCGGCGGCGTCGTCGAGGACGCCGGTCAGCCAGGTCGCGAGGTCGTCGACGAGCACCGGGCCACCGGTCGCCAGCGCGGCGGCGAGACCGGGCCCCGAGGTGATCTCCTCGGTCGTCCATTCCGGCGGCCTGCGGCCGGTGTGCGCGGCGATCCGCGCGTCCCACTCGGCGTCGCCGGGGATCCGCCGCCCGGTCGCGAGGTAGCGGACCGCCGTCCCGTCACCGAGGAGCCCCTCGGCGTACCGGGACTTGCCGGACCGGGTGCCACCGAGGACGAGTGTCGCGTTCACGCCGCTCATGGTGGCGCACGCGGTCCGGCCGGCTTCCGGAAGGTGCGCGATCATCGTCGTCGCGCCGGGACCGCCGCCGGACGGACCGCCGCTGACCTGGCCGGACGGCCCCGGCACGACGACGGCCCGGCCCCCGTGGGGGCCGGGCCGTGCGTCACGGGCGGAGCTCAGACGGTGTCGCCGCGCTTGACGCGGGGCTTGGGCACCCGCATCCGGCGTGGCTGGGTGGCGCGCGAGAAGGCGTACCAGCCGGTCGGCAGGCCCTTGATCTCCTCGTCCGGGAACTTCGCGCGGGCCTTCTTCAGGACCTGCATGCCCAGCAGCGTCCCCTCGACGATCATCACGGCCAGCATCAGGAACGTGAACAGCGTGACGTACTGCTGGATGAACGGGTTCTGGATCAGCGCCGCCACCAGGACGAGCGCCGCCAGCGGCAGGAACAGGCCGATGACGTGCGGGCGCGAGTCGACGATGTCTCGGACGTGGGCGCGCACCTTGCCGCGGTCGCGGGGGAGGAGCACGCGGTCGTCGCCGGCGTCCATCCGGCGGCGGCGCTCGAGGGACTGCGCGCGGCGCTGGTCCTTCGAGGGACGGTTGGCCTTGGCCAGCTTCGCGGCCTCCCGCTGGGTACGCGGCGGGGGCGGAGCAGGACCGCGGCGCTTGCCCTCGGCGTCACGGCGCTTCGGCGTCGCCCGGCCCTTGCCGGCGGTGGTGTGCGGGCGCGTGGTGTCCGCGCCGTCGTCCTCCGTGCCCGTCGCGTCCGTGCCCGCCGAGGAGTCGACGGCTGTCTGACCAGCCGGGTCGGAGCTCTCGGAACGGCGCAGGAACCTCACAGCTCTCACAATACGGGCCGCGGCTAGCCTCGCCCGCATGCGGATCGTGGTGGCTCCCGACTCCTTCGGCGGAACGCTCAGCGCGCGGGAGGCCGCGGACGCGATCGCTGCGGGCTGGCGGCGCGCCGCGCCCGGCGACGACGTCCGGATCGTCCCCCTCGCCGACGGGGGCACCGGGTTCGCCGAGGTGCTCCACACCGCGCTCGGCGGGACCGTGCACAGCCGCGAGGTGACGGGCCCGCTGGGTGACCCCGTCACCGGCTCGTGGCTGCAGGTCGGCGACACCGCCTACCTGGAGTGCGCGTCGGCCTGCGGGCTGCACCACGTCGCCCGCGAGGACCGGCTGCCCGGGGTGGCGCGCACCGCGACGACCTACGGCGTCGGTGAGCTGGTGGCCGACGCACGGGACGCCGGGGTGACCCGGATCGTCGTCGGGCTGGGCGGGTCGGCCACCACCGACGGCGGCGCCGGGATGCTCGCCGCGCTCGGTGCCGCCCCGGTCGACGAGGACGGCCTCCCACTGCCGCTCGGCGGGGCGGCGCTGGCCACCTGCGACCGGCTCGCGGGCGCGCCCGGGCTCGGCGGCATCGAGCTCGTCGCCGCCTCGGACGTCGACAACCCGTTGCTCGGCCCGCACGGCGCCGCCGCCGTGTTCGGCCCGCAGAAGGGCGCCGACGACGCCGCGGTCGCCGAGCTGGACGCGGCGCTCGGCGTGTTCGCCGGGGTGCTGGCGACGCTCGCGGGCCGCGACGTCCGGGACGAGGCCGCGGCCGGCGCCGCCGGTGGGCTCGGCGCCGCGCTGCTCGCGCTGGGCGCCCGGGTGGAGTCCGGGGCGGGTCTGGTCCGCGAGCTGGTCGGCCTGGACGCCGAGCTGGACGCCGCGGCCGCAACCGGCGGCCTCGCCGTCACGGGGGAGGGGAGCTTCGACTGGCAGTCGCTGCGGGGGAAGCTGATCACCGCCGTCGCCCGGGGTGCGGCCGACCGCGGGATGCCGTGCGTGGTGCTGGCCGGTCAGGTGAGCGTCGGGCGCCGCGAGGCCGGCGCCGCCGGGGTGGACTCCGCGCACGGCGTCGCCGAGGAGTTCGGGCTGGACGCGTCGATGGCCGACCCCGCCGGGACCCTCGCCGAGCTGGCCGCCCGGGTCGCCCCCCGCTGGAGCCGGTGACGCCCGCCACGCCCTCGTTCGGCGAACGGGGGATCGCCGGAACGCTGGACCCGCCCGGGACGTCGTAGTATGGACACCGGTACGAACGCCGCCTGTCCCGGGATTACGGCGGACCCGCACGTTGTTGGGAGAGCCATGACCGTCGATAACGCCACCGACACCCAGACCCACGGCGTGGAGCTGTCCGACGCCGCGGCCGTCAAGGCCCGCACCCTGCTCGAGCAGGAGGGCCGCGACGACATGCACCTGCGCATCGCGGTGCAGCCGGGTGGCTGCGCCGGTCTGCGCTACCAGCTGTTCTTCGACGACCGCTCGCTCGACGGCGACCTGTTCCGCGACTTCCACGGCCTCAAGGTCGGTGTCGACCGGATGAGCGCGCCGTACCTGCAGGGCGCGACCATCGACTTCGTCGACACCATCGAGAAGCAGGGCTTCACGATCGACAACCCGAACGCCGGGGGCTCCTGCGCCTGCGGTGACTCGTTCAACTGATCCTGGGCTGAGCCGCAGGTCAGACGCTCGGACGGGCCTCGTCCTGATCATCATGATCGGGACGGGGCCCGTTTCCGTGTCGTAGGGTGCCCGTCGTGCCTATTGCCGTGACGGGATCCATCGCTTCTGACAACCTGATGCACTTCCCCGGGAAGTTCTCCGAGCAGATCCTCGCCGAGCAGCTCGACCGGATCTCGGTCAGCTTCCTCGTCGACGACCTGACGGTCCGCCGGGGCGGGGTGGCCGGGAACATCGCGTTCGCGCTCGGTGTGCTCGGCCAGAACCCGGTGCTCATCGGGGCGGTGGGTGCCGACTTCGCCGAGTACAGGAAGGTGCTGGACGACCTGGGCGTCGACACCTCCGGCGTGCACACCCACGACGACGTGCACACCGCCCGCTTCGTCTGCACCACCGACGACGACATGCGCCAGATCGCGTCCTTCTACACCGGCGCGATGGCCAAGTCCTCCGAGATCGAGCTGGCCCCGATCGCCGAGCGCGTCGGCGGCTTCGAGCTGGTGCTCATCGGCGCCAGCGACCCGGACGCCATGGTCCGCCACACCGACGAGTGCCGCGAGAAGGGCTACCCGTTCCTCGCGGACCCGTCCCAGCAGCTGGCCCGGATGGAGGGCCCCGAGGTGAAGCGCCTGATCGAGGGCGCGAAGTTCCTCGTGACGAACGACTACGAGTACGAGCTGCTGCTCAAGAAGACCGGCTGGTCCGAGGCCGAGATCGCCTCGAAGGTCGGCACCCGGATCACCACCTTCGGCGAGAAGGGTGCGGTGATCGTCGAGTCCGACGGCACCGAGACCCGGGTCGACGTCGTCCCGCCGACCCAGCAGGTCGACCCGACCGGCGTCGGCGACGCCTGGCGCGCCGGCTTCCTCACCGCGCTGAACGGCGGCCTGTCCGTGGAGCGCTCCGCGCAGCTGGGCGCGCTCATCGCGACCTACGTGCTGGAGTCCGACGGGCCGCAGGAGTGGACCCTGGACCGCACCGCCGCCCTGGCCCGCCTGCGCGACGCCTTCGGTGACGCCGCCGCGGACGAGATCGGCGCCGTCCTCCCGGCCTGACGCCGCCCCCGGAACGACGAACGGCCGGTACCCGATCACTCGGGTACCGGCCGTTCGGCCGTTCGGGGCGGGTCAGATCTTGACCGGGTAGCTCGGCGTCGGGACGTCCGGCACGATCCGCTTCTCGACGAAGATGCCGTGCCAGATCAGGAAGACCAGCACCGCCCAGATCCGCCGGGAGTGGTCGACCGGGCCCTCGCGGTGCGCGTCGAGCATGCGGTGCACGGCCTGCAGGTCGATCAGGTGCCCGGCACCGGAGTTCTGCAGGATGTCCCGCGCCCACGCGTACATCTCGTCGCGCAGCCAGTGCCGGATCGGCACCGGGAAGCCCAGCTTCGGCCGGTTCAGCACGTGCGGCGGGATGATCCCCTCGCAGGCCCGGCGCAGCGCGTACTTCGTGGTGCCGTTCGCGCCGTGGGTGATCTTCTGCGACTGCGGCAGCGACGACGCGATGTCGAAGACCTCGGGGTCGAGGAACGGCACCCGCAGCTCCAGCGAGTGCGCCATCGTCATCTTGTCCGCCTTGACCAGGATGTCGCCGCGCAGCCAGGTGAACAGGTCCACGTGCTGCATCCGGGCGACCGGGTCCCAGTCGTGGCTGGCGAAGTAGTGCGGCGCCGTCACGTCCTGGTGCGAGACGCGCGGGTCGTAGCCGCGCAGGACCTCGTGCAGCTGGTCGTCGCGGAAGATCCGGGCGTTGCCGTAGTAGCGCTGCTCCAGGCTGAGCGACCCGCGGCGCAGCAGGTCCTTGCCGCGCATCCCCTCGGGCATCTTGCGCGACGCCCGCCGCATGATCGGCCGCAGCGTGCCGGGCACCTTCTCGAACGGCGCCAGCGACAGCGGCTCGCGGTAGATCGAGTAGCCGCCGAACAGCTCGTCGGCGCCCTCGCCGGAGAGCACCACCTTGACGTGCTCGCGGGCCTCGCGGGCGATGAACCACAGCGGGACCAGCGCCGGGTCGGCGACCGGGTCGTCGAGGTACCAGATGATGAGCGGCAGGGCCTCCATCATCTCGTCCGGCTTGACCGTGCGGACCACGTGGCGCACGCCGATCGCGGCCGCGGACTCGGCGGCGACGTCGACCTCGGAGTAGCCCTCGCGCTCGAAGCCGGTGGTGAAGGTGATCAGGTTCGGGTTGTGCTCCTTGGCGAGCGCCGCGATCGCGGTCGAGTCGATCCCGCCGGAGAGGAACGCACCGACGGTGACGTCCGCGCGCATGTGCTTGGCGACCGAGTCGCGCAGCACGTCGGCGATCTCGCCGTGCACGATCGCCTCGGCCTCGGCGCTGGCCGGGGCGTGGCTGGGCAGCGAGACGAACTTCGGCGCGAAGTAGCGCTGGTGCAGCGGCTCCTCGCCGGGCCGCACGGTCACGTGGGTGCCCGACTCGACGCGCGAGATCATGCGGTTCAGCGACATCGGCTCCGGGACGTACTGCAGCGTCAGGTAGTGCTGCAGCGCCGCCGGCTCCAGGTCCAGCCCGATGCCGAGCTCGCCGGCGAGCGCGAGGAGCGACTTCTTCTCACTGGCGAACGCGGTGCCCGCCGCGGTGGTGGCGAGGAACATCGGCTTGATGCCGAACGGGTCGCGGGCGACGAACAGCTCGCGCTCCACCGCGTCCCAGATGGCGAACGCGAACATGCCGCGCAGCCGCTGGACGGCGTCGGGGCCCCAGTAGTGGAAGGCCGCGACGATGACCTCGCCGTCGCCCTCGGTGGCGAAGGCGGCGTCGTAGTTCTCGATGAGCTCCTCGCGGAGCTCGGGGTAGTTGTAGATCTCCCCGTTGAAGACGATCGTGTACCGGGTGTCCTCACCGGGCACCGGTCCCCAGTGCAGGGGCTGGTGCGAGTGATCGACGTCGATGATGGAGAGCCGGTTGAACCCGAGGACGAGATCGTGGTCGTTCCACGTAGCGCTCTCGTCGGGTCCCCGGTGCCGCGCACAGCGCAGCGCGTCGGCGATCGGCTCGACCCGGGTCGCGGCGTCCGCCCCGGCGGTCAGCAGTCCCAGCAGTCCGCACACACGAATCAGTATGACGAGTCATCCGGACGGGTCTCGCGCGCCCCGGTGGCGAACGGCCTTCCTCCTGCGAGACTGCCGGTTTCCGCCGTCGGCGGGTGGCGTGGGACACGAACCCGCGGGCACCCCGGAGGGGGCGTCGGCCGGGGTGTTCGTCTAGTCTCTACGCGAGGTCGAAGACGGTGCTCCGAACGGGTGAGCGATGATCGCCTTCGGCCGCCCCGTGGTGACAGTGCCGGAATCAGAGCAAGGAAGAACGTGCTGGCAGTGCGGCTGACGCAGGAGACGACAGGAAGGCGGCACGCAGTGGCCCGAACCGAAGGCCGCTCCCGGATAGCCCGGGCGGCGAAGCTCGGCGTGCTGGGCGTGCCGGCTCTGCTGGCACTGTCCGGTTGCTCGGTCGAGGAGGTCATCCGCTTCGGCTGGCCGGTCGGGGTGACCCCCGAGGCCGAGTCCATGCGGAACCTCTGGACCTGGTCCGCGATCGCCGCGCTCGTCGTCGGCGTCATCACCTGGGGCGTCATGTTCTGGGCGATGATCTTCCACCGGAAGCGCAAGGACGACGACGGCTCGCTGCCGCGCCAGACGCAGTACAACCTGCCGGTCGAGATCGTCTTCACCGCGATCCCCACGGTGATCGTCGCCGTGCTCTTCGGCTTCACCGTCAACGTGCAGAACTACATCGACAAGGAGGAGGCCACCGCGGGTGGACCGGCCGACCTCCGCGTCGACATCGTCGGCTTCCAGTGGAACTGGGAGTTCTCGTACCCGGACGAGACCGGTGCGAACGGCCAGGCCGTGAACACCCTCGGCACCAGCGACGTCATCCCGATCATGGTGCTGCCGACCGACCGGTCGATCGAGTTCACCCAGCGCTCGCCCGACGTGATCCACTCGTTCTACGTGCCGGAGTTCCTCTTCAAGCGTGACGTCTTCCCGTTCCCCGAGCGGAACGAGCAGGACAACACCTACGTGATCGACCGGATCGAGCGCGAGGGCGCCTTCGTCGGCCGGTGCGCCGAGCTCTGCGGCACGTACCACTCGCAGATGAACTTCGAGGTGCGCGCGATCGAGCCCGCGCTGTTCGACCGCTACATCCAGCTCCGCAAGGAGACGAACCCGCAGACCGGGCAGCCCTACACCACCGGGGAGGCGCTGCAGGCGCTGAACTGCGGGGAGTGGTGCGCGCCGGAGGCGATCAGCACGAAGCCGTTCTCGACCGACCGTGGCCAGCTGGCCGCGCAGGTCACGGGCTGAGGGAGGGCGACACCATGAAGATCGAGTCCCGGATCTTCGAGATCTGCACCGGGTTCTTCATCCTCTGCGCGATCGTCTACATGTTCGTGGCGGGCGAGGTCGTCGGCGTCACCGCGCTGTGGCTCACCGCGGGCCTGTCGCTGATCGTCGGCACCTACTTCCGGTTCGTCTCGCGGCGGCTGGAGGAGCGTCCGGAGGACAACCCGGAGGCCGAGGTCTCCGACGGCGCCGGCGAGGTCGGCTTCTTCTCCCCGGGCAGCTACTGGCCGCTCGGCCTGGCCGCCGCGGCCGCGTTCACCGGCCTCGGCCTGGCGTTCTTCTACGTCTGGATGATCGTGGTCGGCGGCACGCTCGTGCTGATCGCCGTGGGCGGCCTGGTCTTCGAGTACCACCGGGGCCCCGCCCACCACTGAGCAGCGCGCGACACGGCCACGGCCCCGCTCCCGGACATCCGGGAGCGGGGCCGTCCGTCGTTCCGGGACCGGTCAGTGGTGGGCGTGCCCGGCGGCGGCGTGGACGTAGTGCCGCTCGAGGTCCTCGGTCAGGGTGGGACCGGCCGGGTGCCAGTCCAGCAGTGCCCGCGTCCGGTCGCTCCGGGCGACGACGTCGAGCCCGGCGAAGGTGCCCAGCCCGCCGAAGTGCTCCGGGGGCACCTGCCGCACCGGCAGGTCGAGGCCGCGGCCGATCGTCCCGGCGATCTCCCGCATCGGCACGCCCGGCTCGGCGGCGGCGTGCAGCACCGACCCGGCCGGCGCGGACTCGCAGGCCAGCCGGAACAGCCGGGCGGCGTCGCCGACGTGCACGGCGGGCCAGTGCTGCGTCCCGTCGCCGACGTGACCGCTCACCCCGGTCCGCCGCGCCACGTCGACGAACGTGGCCATGAACCCGGGGTCGCCCGCGCCGTGCACGGTCGGGGCGAGCCGGACGCTCGCCGAGCGCACCCCCGACGACGCGAGCTGCAGGACGTCCTGCTCGGTGGCCATCCGGCCGGCCGTCGGGTCGCCGGGGTCCGCCGTGTCGTCCTCGGTGACGGCCGCTCCGGACGCGTGCCCGGCCAGCCCGGAGGCGATGACGAGCGGGCGCCCGGTGCCCTTCAGCGGGGCGGCGAGCGCGGCGACCGCCACCCGGTCCGCCGCGACGGCGGTGGGGAAGTCGCCGCCGAACGCCACGTCGTGCTTGAAGGCGAGGTGGACGACGCCGTCGGAGTCCGCGGCCGCGGCGGACAGCAGGCCGAGATCGTCCAGATCGCCCCGGACGACGTCGGCGCCGGCGTCCGTGAGTGCGGCCGCGCCGGTGTCGGAGCGGGCCAGGCCGACGACCCGGTGACCCGCTCCGAGGAGCTCGGGGACGAGGGCGGAGCCGACCCAGCCGGTCGCTCCGGTGACCAGGATGCGCATGAGGTGTCCCTAAGGTCGTAGGTGTTCGGGGTTGGTGCCCCGGATGCCCGGGACGACGGGGTGTGGCTGATGAGGTGTTGTCGCTTCGGTGGCTCGGAAGGAATGGCCGCCCCGTCGTGCTGGACAGGCCTGGCCACTGATTCGGATCTGTGCGGACCGTCGCTGATTAGGGACCTGATGGCGGGTTGTCCACGGGCGTGACCTGCAACGACAGGAGCCTGCGCGTGGCGCAACGGCCAGTGATCTGGATCGGGATCGACGTCGGGAAGAGGACGCACCATGCGTGCGCGATCGATACCGACGGCAAGGTGGTGTTCTCCCGCAAGGTCAGCAACGACCAGGCCGCGATCGAGGCGTTGCTGGCCCGCGCTGCGGAAGCGGCCCAGGACGTGCGGTGGGCCATCGACCTGACCTGCAGCTATGCGGCGCTGCTGCAGGTGGTCCTCACCGCGGCCGACCAGCAGGTGGTCTATGTCCCCGGTCGGGTCGTCGACCGGATGAGCGGCGTGTTCCGGGGCGAGGCCAAGACCGACGCCCGTGACGCGAAGGTCATCGCCGAGACCGCCCGCATGCGCGGCGCCGACCTCACCACGGTCACCGCCACTGATGAGACCACTGCCGAACTGGCCCGGCTCGTGGCCCATCGCGAGGACCTGATGGCCGACTGGGTGCGCGGGGTCAACCGGCTGCGTGACCTGCTCGGGTCGATCTTTCCCGGTCTCGAGGCGGCATTCGACTATTCCACCCGCAGCGCTCTGGTGCTGGTCACCGGGTTCCAGACACCCCAGGCCCTCCGTGTCCGGGGACGGGCTGTGGTGTCGGTCGGTGGACGACCTGACGTGTCGTTGGCCCGGACGGGATCATGACACAGCTGCCGGGACGGCGGACAGCGCTCGGTCCTTGAGCCGGTAGCTGGGCCCGTTGATGGCGACGACGTCGCAGTGGTGCAGGAGCCGGTCGAGGATCGCGGTGGCGATGACCTCGTCGGTGAACACCTGGCCCCATTCGGAGAAGGTCTTGTTGCTGGTGAGGATGATCGAGCCGCGTTCGTAGCGGCGGCTGATCAGCTGAAACACCATGTTCGCTGCGGCCCGGTCGCAGGGCAGGTAACCGACCTCGTCGAGGACGAGCACCGAGGGCCGTAGGTAGGTCTGGAGCTTGCGGGCGAACCGGCCGGCGGCTTCGGCGGCTCGCAGTTGGCGGACGCAGTCATCGAGGCTGGTGTAGTAGATCGAGTGCCCGGCCTGGCAGGCGGCGACGGCGAGCGCGACGGCGATGTGGGTCTTCCCGGTGCCGGGCGGCCCGAGCAGGGCAATGTTGCCGCGGGCCTCGACGAACGCCAGAGCGGCGAGATCGCGGATCTTGCGGACGTCGAGATCAGGCTGGAAGGCGAAGTCGAACTCGTCGAGGGTCTTGTGGTGGGGCAGCCCGGACAGCTTGAGCGCGGTGCGGAACCGGCGTCCTTCGCGCAGGCCGAGTTCCTCACCGAGGACGGTGTCGATGAACTCGCGGTAACCCATGGAGTCGGCCTCGGCGCGTCCGACGAGCAGTTCGAGGTTCTCGGCCAGGTGCGGCAGCCCGAGACGGGTGGCGTGCGCGGTGATCCTGCCGGTGATCAGCTCACTCATGCCGCACCCACCAACGACTCGTTCTCGGCGCCGGCCGCAGCGGCGGGGTCAGGTGGTGGCGCCAGCCCGGCGAGCCGGTCGTAATAGGCCAGCGGACGTCGGGCGACCATGACCTTGAGTGCTGCCTGCGACTCACCGAACACCATCGACGCCGACGCCGACGCCGACGCCGACGCCGACGCCGATGTCGACGCCGAAGGGAATGTCGGGTCGTCCTGGAGTTGTTGGGCGGCAACAGGTTCTTCGTCTGTGACGGTGAGGGTGGTGGCGCGGGTGTGGCCGTCAGGGAGCTCGGCCCAGTGTGCGGGGTCGACGATCATCTGTCCGCGGACGGCCGCGAGCCGATGCCTGGCCAGGAGCATCGGGGTCCGGTCGGGGCTGTCGACGGGCAGCCGCCAGATCTCCACGTGCTCGACCCCGACCCGGACCTCGACCCGCTGCCCGGCCTTCGTCACGCGCCTGTCGGCGGCTCTCGCGGCGACCGAGTAGGAAGATCCGGCGAAGGAGATCAACGCGTCCCGCCCGACGCGGCGCAGGTGGGTCTCGGTGACCGCATATCCGAACTGCGGCAACGGCCCCAAGGCGTCGTGATCACGGGCGGCGCGAACACCGATCACCTCGCCGTGGGTGCGGTGGACCTGCCCGCGCCGGATCGGCACCCAGGCGGCGAACGCCGCATCGAGCTCCGCCAGCGATGTGAACCTCCGCCCGGACAGGACGTGGTCTCGCCCGATCGCGACCTGACGTTCGACCCGGCCCTTCCCGGTGGGACGGTAGGCGGCGAGCACGTCGATGGCGAACCCGTAGTGCTCAGCGAACGACGCCGCCTGCGGATGGAGTGGGACCGCACGCCCGGGCGCGACATGGCGGCGGACCACGGTCTTGGTCCGGTCGTAGACGATCGTGGCCGGGACACCGCCGAAGTGCGCGAACGCCCGGCGATGGCAGTCGAAGAACGTGGCCAGATCCTGGCTGGTGACAAAGCAGATGAACGGGTCCCGCGAGTAGGACAACGTCATGTGGAACGAGTAGACCTTCCGTCCCTGCCCGGCCCCGGCCAGCAGCGTTCCTTCGTCGCCCCAGTCGACCTGGGCTTGGGCGCCCGCGACGACCTCGAACCGGCGGTGCAGCCCCGGCGGGCGCCCCTGGGCGTCGGACTCGAGCTCGATCCGTGCCCTCGCCCGGGCGCAGTAGACCTTGACCCGCTGGTAGTGCCCGGTGAAGCCGTAGTCGGCAACCAACCGCTCATGGATCACCGTGGCCAGCAGGCGCGGATCATCGGCGAGCCAGGCATCGATCACGTCAGTGAACGGGTCCACCAGCCTGGGCACCGTCCCCGCCCGCGAGCTCGCCCGCGGCGGTGCCATCGGGGCTCCCGGCGAGAGATACTTCTTCGCCGTCCTCCAGTCACAGCCCGCTTGAGCTGCGATTTCCTTCCACGACGCCCCAGCCGCGCGCAGCGGGGCGAACCTCCTGATATCCATCCATGCCTCCACAGGCAGGATCACGGGTGACCACCCTCCGGGTTTCGTCTGCTTGGCGGCTGACAAGCCCGGAGGGTGGTCCCTCCCTGAGCCGATCTTGGATCCGACGCGCCGGACCAACGACAGATCAGCTCGTACCTACAGCGACATCAGAGCCCGTACGCGGACACTCCGGGACGCCGGCGAGGCAGGGGTGATCGAGTACCTGCGTGCCCATCGGGCGTGGGCACCGGGTATTGCTGCGATGGCCGCCACCGCGGTCGAGGTCGCCCACGCCCAGACCGTGGCACTGCCCAGCGAGACGCGGACCGCGATCCTTGTTGCCGGCCTGGCCCGACGACTGCTGGAACTCGACCGGGAGATCAAGGACACCGACAAGCTGATCACCACCGTGTTCCGCTCCCACCCGGACGCGGCGATCATCGAGTCGCTGCCCGGTCTCGGACCCATCCTGGGCGCGGAGTTCCTCACCGCCACCCACGGCGGTGTCGGCCCTGAACTGGGCGGATTCACCTCTCCAGGGCGGCTGGCCTCCTACGCCGGACTCGTCCCGGTGCCCCAGGACTCCGGCCGGATCAGCGGGAACCTGCGTCGCCCACGACGCTACAACCGCCGCCTGCGGCGAGTGTTCTACATGGCCGCACTGTCCAGCCTCAAGGTCAATGGCCCGTCCCGGGCCTTCTACCAGCGCAAACGCAGCGAAAGAATGCTTCATACCCAGGCTCTGCTCGCCTTGGCCAGACGCCTGGTCGACGTCCTGTGGGCCCTGCTGCGTGACCGGAGGATGTTCACCATCACCGCACCACAACCCGCTATCGCGGCTTGACACGGTCATTCGGATTCCTCCGGTGACGCGATGACCAGTGATGTCATCTGGTGTCATCAACGTACACCGTGATGACATGTGGTGTCGTCACGTAGGCTCGGTCCATGGGTCGATGGGAGCCGGACGCCGCGGGACGGCTGCGCGCCTCGGCGCTGGACCTGTTCGAGGAGCACGGCTACGACGGCACGACGGTGGAGGACATCGCCTCCCGGGCCGGGGTCACCAAGCGGACCTTCTTCCGGCACTACGCCGACAAGCGCGAGGTGCTCTTCGGCGGTGACTCCGGGCAGGCGTTCGTGGGGCTCTTCGCCGAGGGACTGGCCGCGGCGGGCCCGGACCTGCCGCCGGAGCCGGCGCTGGCCGCGGCGATCGAGCACGTGGCGGGCTCGTTCGGCGGGCGGTGGGCGTTCGCGCGACGCCGGCAGCGGGTGCTCGCGGCGAACGCGTCGCTGCGCGAGCGGGAGCTGGTGAAGATGGCGACCGTCGCGCAGGTGCTCGCCGGCGGACTGCGCGACCGCGGTGTGGCGGAGCCCGCGGCGACCGTGGCGGCGGAGGCGGCGGTCGCCGTGTTCCGCACCGCGTTCGAGCGCTGGGTCGAGGCGCCCGCGGAGCAGGACCTGGTGGACGAGGTCCGGACGGTGTCCGCGGCGCTGCGCGGCGTGCTCGCCGGGGGATGACCGGCGGTCCGGCCGGGCCGGACCGCCGGTGTGCGGTCAGCCGCGGGCGGCCTTGCCGAGCGCGTCCCGGGCGATGATGACCTGCTGGATCTGGCTGGTGCCCTCGTAGATCCGGAACAGCCGGGCGTCGCGGAAGAAGCGCTCCACGGCCACGCCCCGCATGTACCCCGCCCCGCCGTGCACCTGGACGGCCCGGTCGGCGACCCGGCCGACCATCTCCGAGCAGAAGTACTTCGCGGCGGCGGGGCCGGACACCATGTCGGTGCCGTCGTCGAAGCTGCGGGCGGCGTCGAGGACGAGGCCGCGGCCGGCGCGGGCGTCGGTCACCGAGTCCGCGACGAGGCCCTGGACCAGCTGGAACCGGGCGATCGGCTTCCCGCCCTGCTCCCGTGTCCGCGCGTACTCGACGGTCTCGTGCACCAGCCGGTCGGCCATCCCGACGCAGACGGCGCCGATGTGCAGCCGCCCGTGCGCGAGGCACTTCGCCGCGGTGAGGAAGCCGTTGTCGATGCCCTCCTCGCCGCCGACGACGTTCTCGAACGGGACCCGGACGTCGTCGAGGTGCACGTCGGCGGTCCACGCCCCGAACTGGCCCATCTTCAGGTCCTTCGGGCCGACCGACAGGCCGGGCGTGTCCCGCGGGACGAGGAAGGTGGAGATGCCGCGGTTGCCCGGGGCGTCCGGGTCGGTCCGGGCGAACACCATGATCACGTCGGCGACCGGGGAGTTCGTGATGTAGCGCTTCGACCCGTTGATCACCCAGCTGTCGCCGTCCCGGACCGCGCGGGTGGCGAGCGACGACGGGTCGGACCCCGCGTCGGCCTCGGTGAGGCCGAACGACGCCGTGACCCGGCCGGAGGCGAGCTGCGGCAGCCAGTGGGCCTTCTGCTCGTCGGTGCCGCCCTCCAGCAGGACGTGCCCGGCGATGCCGTTGTTGGTGCCGAACAGCGACCGCAGTGCCGGGGTGGTCCACCCCAGCTCGAACGCCAGCCGGACCTCCTCCGACGCGGTCAGGCCCAGGCCGCCGTACTGCTCGGGGATGGTGAACCCGTACAGGCCCATCTCCTTGCACTGGGCGACGATCCGCTCCGGGACGGCGTCCTCGGCGTCGATCGTCTCCTCCAGCGGCACCACCTCGGTGCGGATGAAGTCACGGACGGAATCCAGGACGTCGGTCAGGTCGGAGGGATCCACGCGTCAGGCTCCTCGCGTCGTCGCGGTTGCTACCGCCCGGTAGCTCACCACGACAGCCGGGGGACGCGCGAGTGCGGCGCGGGGGTGAGCAGGACCACCGGTCCGGTCACGGCGGGCGGCACACGCGACCCGCTCACCGGAGGGACCACCCGCCTATCCTCGGATCACGACCCGACCGGAGGGACCGAGCGCCATGCCGGAGCAGACGCGGACCACCGGGGACCCGGAGGCCCGCCGGGAGCCGCATCCCGACGAGCCGGGCGGCAACCCCCTCGATCCGCACCTGGTGCGCGTGCTCGAGGGCTGGGGCAACGGCGCACTGCGCGAGTACCTGCTGCGCGACGGCGGTCGCCACCTGCCGCAGTCGGTGAGCTGGCCGTCGGGCTGGCCCGGCCGCACCCGGCTGGGCGCGCAGATGGCCTACCTGCTGACGGGCCTGCCGCTCGCGATCATCAGCGGCGTCGTCGTGCTCGTCGGGCTGGGTCTCGGGGCCGGGACCTTCGTGGTCTGGATCGGGCTGCCGATCACCGTCGGGACGCTGGTCGCGGCGCGCGGCCTGGCCGAGCTGGAGCGCCGCGCCACCGAGGCGGCGACCGGGCGGCCGCTGCCGCCGCACCACTACCGCCCCAACCGCGGACGACGGCTGATGAGCCGGTTGTTCCGCGCGCTGGCCGATCCGCAGAGCTGGCGCGACGTCGCGCACGCCGTGGCCGCGCTGCCGCTGCGGGCGATCACCGCCGCCGTCGCGCTGGTCTGGTCGGTGACCGGCCTCGGCGGGCTGTTCTACGTGTTCTGGCAGTGGTCGCTGCCGCGCGGGGAGGACGTCTGGACGCTGTTCGAGTCGGTCACCGGGATCCACTCGACGGCCGGCGACATCGCGCTGAACACCGGGCTCGGCGTCCTGCTGCTGGTGACGCTCCCGACGGTGGTGCGGTGGCTGACCGACGTCCGCGCGCTGCTGGCCCGGGGTCTGCTCACGAACCAGACCGCCGCTCTGCGTGCCCGGGCCCAGGCACTCGCCGCCGGGCGCCGCGCCGCCGTCGCCGCGGAGGCGCAGACGCTGCGCCGGCTGGAGCGCGACATCCACGACGGCCCGCAGCAGCGCCTGGTCCGCCTCGGGATGGACCTGGAGGCGGCCGTGCGCCGCCTCGACGACGCCCCCGAGCGCGCCCGCCCCCTGCTGCACGAGGCGCTCGAGCAGAGCCGCGAGGCGCTGTCCGAGCTGCGGGCGCTGTCCCGGGGCATCGCCCCGCCGATCCTCGCCGACCGCGGCCTCGGGCCCGCGCTGGCCGCGGCGGCAGGCCGCAGCCCCGTCCCCGTCGATCTCGACGTGGACCTCGATCCCGGCGCCCGGATGCCGGCGCTGGTCGAGAACACCGCGTACTTCGTCGTGTCGGAGGCGCTGACCAACGTGGCGAAGCACGCCGGGGCCTCGTCCGCGACGGTCGTCGTCACCGTCGACGAGACCCTGCTGCGCATCGTGGTCCGCGACGACGGCCGCGGTGGCGCCCACCTCGGCAAGGGGCACGGCCTGGCCGGGCTCGCGGACCGGCTGGAGATCGTCGAGGGCCGGCTGGACGTGCGCAGCCCCGCGGGCGGTCCGACGGTCCTCACGGCGGAGGTACCGGTCGCCGGGCTGGGGGAGGCGTGACCCAGGATGGGTCCATGACGATGCGCGTGGTCCTCGCCGAGGACTCGATGCTGCTGCGCGAGGGCCTGGTCCGGCTGCTGGAGGAGGCGGGTGCGACGGTCCTGGCAGCGGTCGGCGACGGCACCACGCTCGTCGAGGCGGTGGCCGAGCACGGGCCGGAGGTGGCGGTCGTCGACGTGCGGATGCCGCCGTCGTTCACCGACGAGGGCCTGCGCGCCGCGCTGGAGATCCGCAGGCAGCACCCGGCCGTCGGGATCCTGGTGCTGTCCCAGTACGTCGAGGAGTCCTACGCGACCGATCTCCTGGAGGCGGGTGGGGGAGTCGGCTACCTGCTCAAGGACCGGGTCTCGAAGCTCGCCGACCTCGCCGACGCGCTGAGCCGGGTGGCCGCGGGCGGCACCGTCCTCGACCCGGAGGTCGTGTCCGCGCTGCTGACCAAGCGGCGCCGCCGGGACCCGCTCGAGGAGCTGTCGCCCCGCGAGCGGGAGGTGCTCGAGCTCATGGCCCAGGGCCGCACGAACACCGCGATCGGCCGGATCATGGTGATCACCCAGGGGGCCGTCGAGAAGCACATCTCGTCGATCTTCACCAAGCTCGGGCTGCCGCCGTCGTCGGACGACCACCGCCGCGTGATGGCCGTGCTCGCCTGGGTGGAGAGCTGAGCCGCGCCTACACCGAGCGCAGGTCCAGGTCGAGCACCGCAGGGCCGGTCCCGGTGACGGTGACGGGGATGCCCCAGTCCTGCTGGTAGCGGTGGCAGGCGGCGAACGTGTCGGGCCCGCCGTCGGCGGCGTCGCAGGCCGCAGCGGCGACGGCGACCTGCAGCACCCCGGACCCGACGGCCGGGTCGAGCTCCAGCTCGCGGGTCAGCCCCGTCGCGGTGCCGGCCCCCGCCCGCAGCAGCGACGGCGGGTCCGCGGCGACGGTGAGCGACGTCGGGTCGCCGAACCGGTCGTCGAGGTGCTGGCCCGCGGGCGGGGTGAACCCGATCCGCAGCGCGACGCCGGCGCCCAGCTCGGTGGGCGTGCGCCGGACGGTGTGCCGGCCGCCCTCGACCAGCGACCCGGCCGGGATCGGCAGCCGCACCAGGCGGTGCGCCGCGGACTCCACGACGACCAGCGTCTCGCCGTCCACCAGCAGGTCCGAGGGCTCGGCGAGCCCCTCGGCCAGCGTCGACACGCTGCCCGCGGCCGGATCGAACCGGCGGACGGCGCCGTTGTAGGTGTCGGCGACGGCGACGGAGCCGTCGGGCAGCACGGCGACGCCCAGCGGGTGCTGCAGCAGCGCCTCGGCCGCCGGCCCGTCGCGGTGCCCGAACTCGAACAGGCCCTGCCCGACGGCGGTGCTCACCGCGGGCCCGGCCCCCGGGTCGACGTCCACCCGGCGCAGTGCCGAGATCTCGGAGTCGGCGACCCAGAGGGTGCCGTCCGGGCCGGTGGCGAGCCCCGACGGCTGCGCGAGGAACGCCTCGGCGAACGAGCCGTCGCGCAGGCCCTCGTTGGTCGTCCCGGCCAGCACCCGGGCCTGCCCGGACACGGGGTCGACCGTCCAGAGCTGGTGCGACCCGGCCATCGCGACGACGACGTGGCCGTCCCACGGCGCCAGGTCCCACGGCGACGACAGCTCGGCCGCGGTCCCGCCCGGGTCGACGCGCTCGCGCAGCTGCGATCCCGTCCCCGCCACGGTGGAGACGGTGCCGTCGTCGAGCGACACCCGGCGCACCGCGTGGTTCACCGTGTCCGCGACGAACACCGTGGACGGGTCGAGCACGAGCAGCCCCTGCGGCTCGGAGAACCGGGCGCTCCCGGCCGGGCCGTCGGTGTACCCGCGCCCGCCGTCACCGATCCGCCTGCGCTCGGTGACGAGATCGGGTTCGAGCTCGACGAGCTGGTGGTGCGCGGTGTCGGACACCAGGAACGTTCCGCCGGGCAGCGTCGCGACCTTGCCCGGGAACCGCAGCGCGGTCTCCGGTGCGGGCGGCGGGACGTACGGCCCGTCGCCGCGGCGCAGCCGGTCGCCGTGGGTGTCGACGAGTTCCCGCACCAGGGCGGCGAGCCCCGGCCCGTGACCCTCTCCCGCCATCCGGGCGACGACCGTGCCGTCCGGGTCGATCACCGCGAGCGTCGGCCAGGCGCGTGCGGCGTAGGCGTCCCAGGTGGTCAGCTCGGGATCGTCGAGCACCGGGTGCTCCACGCCGTAGCGCTCCACCGCGGCCTCGACCGCGTCCGGATCGGCCTCGTGCACGAACTTCGGCGAGTGCACCCCGACGATCGTCAGGACGTCGCCGAACTCCTCCTCCAGCGGCCGGAGCTCGTCGAGCGCGTGCAAACAGTTCACGCAGCAGAACGTCCAGAAGTCGAGGACGACGATCCGGCCGCGCAGGTCGGCCAGGGTGATCTCCCGGCCGCCGGTGTTGAGCCAGCGCCGCCCGCGCAGCTCGGGGGCCCGTACCTTCATCCGCTCGGCGCCCGGGCTCGTCCCGGCCGCACCGCTCTCGCCAGCGCTCACGATCATGTGCAACGCCGGACCGGCGCGCGGGTGTTCCGTGACCGCGCGAGACTGACCGGCATGCCCGAGCTGCCCGAGGTCGAGAACGCGCGTGCGGTGCTGGCGCAGGCGACCGGCCGCACGATCACCGACGTCGACGACGGCGACGACTGGGTGTGCCGCCCGCACCGGCCCGGCGACATCGCGTCGGCCCTGAAGGGCGGGCGGTTGACCGCGGCCCACCGGATCGGCAAGACGATGTGGTGCGACACCGAGACCGCCGACGGCGACGCCGGGCCCGCGCTGGGCGTGCACCTCGGGATGGGCGGGCGGATCGTCGTCACGAACTCCGGCGGCGAGCGGATCGGCGGCGGCCCGGCGCGCCCCGACCGGCAGTCGCGCAAACGCGAGTGGGACCGCTTCACCGTCACCTTCGACGACGGCGGGCAGTTCCGGCTGTTCGACAAGCGCCGGCTGGGCCGGGTCCGGCTCGATCCCGACCTGTCCGGTCTCGGGCCCGACGCCGAGGGGCTGCGGCCCGCGGTGTTCCGGGAGCGGCTGCTGCGCGGGAGGTCGGCGGTGAAGGCCCGGCTGCTGGACCAGTCGGTGCTCGCGGGTGTCGGGAACCTGCTGGCCGACGAGACGCTCTGGCAGGCCCGGATCGCCCCGGCGACCCCGGTGCGGGACCTGACGCGCACCGATCTCGACCGGCTGCACCGCAACCTGGACCGCGCGCTGGAGCGGGCGATCGCGAACGGCGGTGTGCACACCGGTGAGGTGATCGAGCACCGGCACCCGGGCGGGCACTGTCCCCGCTGCGGGGCGGAGATGGTGCACGGGACCGTCGGCGGCCGGTCGACGTGGTGGTGCCCGCAGGAACAGGGCTGAGCCGCGGCGCCGCCCGCGGGTCGTGCACAATCGCCGGGTGCCGGACGAATCGGACACCGCCCTGCTCTACGTCGACCGTGGTCTCGTGCGCGCCGACCAGAGCCCGCCCGACCTGCAGGCCCAGCGCCGGGCGCACTCCCGGTCACGGGCCGCCCGGTGGGCGCGGCGGGCGTTCCCGGTCGTCCTGGTCCTGGTGACGATCGTCCTGCTGGTGCCGGGCACGTCCGGTCTGCTCTGGACACCGGTCCTGCTGGTGGCCGCCGGGATCGCCGTGGTGCTCCTGACGCGTGCCGCCCGGGGTGCGCACGCCGTCGCCGGCCTGCCGGTACCGATCGAGATCACCGGGAAGGTCGCGACGGCGATGCGCGCGATGCTGGCGATGAGCCGCGGGATCGCGGCGCAGCGGGCGATGCGGCGCTCCCGTCCGGCCGCCGAGGGCGCGGTGCTCCTGCGCCGCTGGTCCGCCGCGGCCGACGAGCTGCGCGCGGCCTGGCTCCGCGGGGACGTCGCGGCCTGGCACGAGCACGCCCGCACCCTGGCCGCGGCGGGGGAGCGGGCCGAGCAGGTGCGGGCCGACATCGAGGGCGGCACCTGACCCGGACCCGCTCAGGTGACCCCGGTGGGACGGCGGCCCGCCTGCACGACGCTCAGCACCGTCACCCCGGCGAACGCCAGCCCGGCGCCCAGCGCCCACCCGGCGAGCACGTCGGAGAGCCAGTGCACGCCCAGGTAGATCCGGGTGAACCCGACCGCGCCCGCCCACAGCGCGGCGAACACGGCCAGGAGTGTGCGCACCCGCCGGGTCAGCGACGGCCACAGCACCAGCACGAGCGCGGTCCACGCGGCGGCGACCATCGTCGCGTGCCCGGACGGCAGCGACTCGTTCGCCACCGACAGCACCTGCAGCTGCTCCGGCGGCCGGGACCGGTCCAGGACCCGCTTGAGCCCGGACATCACCGCGCTCGCGACCAGCGGCACGGCGGCCAGGCAGACGCCCTCGGCGCGGCGCCCGCGCCAGTACAGGACGCCGCCGGCGACGAGCGCGACCAGCGCGCTACCCACCGTGTTGCCGATCTCCGTCACGAGCAGCGCGAACGCCACCGGGGTGGGTTCCCGTTCGGCGGCGAGCCCGGTCGCCGTCGTCACGTCCCGCTGGAGCCCGCCGCTCACGCCGATCAGCAGCAGCGACACTGCCGTGACCAGCAGCAGGGCGGCGACGATCCCGGTCGTGCGCGGTTCGGGCCGGTGTCCGGGCGCCCCGCCGGTCCGCCCGGCGGGGGCCCGCCCCGCCGGGCCGCTGCTCACCGTCCGCGCCAGGAGCGGTAGCGGTCGATCAGCGCGGCCGTCGAGGCGTCGAGGCCGGCCTCCTTCGCGTCCGGCGGGTCCGCCGCGTAGAGCGCCGGGCCGAACTGCTTGGCCATCACCTTGCCGAGCTCGACGCCCCACTGGTCGAACGAGTCGATCCCCCAGATCACGCCCTCGACGAACGTGACGTGCTCGTAGAACACGATGAGCTGGCCCAGCACCGACGGCGTCAGCTTCTCGGCGAGGATCGTCGACGACGGCCGGTTGCCCGGCATCACCTTGTGCGGCACGACGTCGGCGGGGGTGCCCTCGGCGGCGAACTCCTCGGCGGACTTGCCGAACGCCAGCGCCGCGGACTGCGCGAACAGGTTCGCCATGAAGAGGTCGTGCATGTCCGCCTCCCCCTCGCCCGCGAGGTCGTGGTGCGGGCGGGCGAACCCGATGAAGTCGGCAGGCACGAGCCGGGTGCCCTGGTGCAGCAGCTGGTAGAAGGCGTGCTGGCCGTTGGTGCCCGGCTCGCCCCAGAAGATCTCCCCGGTCGTCGTCGTGACGGGGGTGCCGTCGCCGCGGACGGACTTGCCGTTCGACTCCATCGTCAGCTGCTGCAGGTAGGCGGGCAGCCGGTGCAGGTACTGGGAGTAGGGCAGCACCGCGCGGGTCTCGGAGCCGAAGAAGTTCGAGTACCAGATGCCGAGCATCCCGGCGATCACCGGGAGGTTCCGCTCCAGCGGCGTCTCCCGGAAGTGGACGTCCATGGCGTGCATCCCGGCGAGGAACTCCGCGAAGTTCTCCCTGCCGATGGCGCACATCAGCGACAGCCCGATCGCCGAGTCGACCGAGTAGCGGCCGCCCACCCAGTCCCAGAAGCCGAACATGTTCTCGGTGGAGATGCCGAACTCGGCGACCTTCTCCGCGTTCGTCGACACCGCGGCGAAGTGCTTCGCGACCGCGTCGGTGGAGTCGGTGCCGAGCCCGGCGAGCAGCCACGACCGCGCGTTGCGGGCGTTCGTCAGCGTCTCCTGGGTGGTGAAGGTCTTGGAGGAGACGAGGAACAGGGTCGTCGCCGGGTCCAGGTCGGACACCGTCTCGGACAGGTCGGTGGGGTCGATGTTGGACACGAACCGGCACTCGAGGTCGCGCTGCGCGTAGTCCCGCAGGGCCTCGTAGGCCATCACCGGGCCGAGGTCCGAACCGCCGATCCCGATGTTGACGACCGTGCGGATCCGCTCGCCGGTGAAGCCGGTCCACCGCCCGGACCGGACGGCGTCGGTGAAGTCGCCCATCCGGTCGAGGACCGCGTGGACGTCGGCGACGACGTCCTGCCCGTCGACGACGAGCGACGCGTCCCGGGGCAGCCGCAGCGCGGTGTGCAGCACCGCGCGGTCCTCCGAGGTGTTGACGTGCTCGCCCGTGAACATCGCCTCGGTGCGCTGCGGCAGCCCGGCCGCGCGGGCGAGCGCGGTGAGCAGGCCGACCGTGTCCCGGGTGATGCGGTGCTTCGAGTGGTCGAGGACCAGGTCGGCGCCGGACGCCGTGAGCGCGGTGGCCCGGTCCGGGTCCTCGTCGAACAGCGCCCGCAGGTGGCGGGGCTCCACCTCCGCCGCGTGCTCGGTCAGCGCGGTCCACTCGGGGGTCGCTGTGATGTCTCTGCCGATGACGTCGTTCGTGTCGGACACCCGGCCATCATTCCGCAGCGTCAAGCCCCGGGCGCGCGGGCCGGGGCCACGGTGGACGGTCCCCGGCGTACTGCGCCGCACGGGGGTACCGCCCGTCGCGGACGGCCCCGGGCGGGACGAGCGGTACGTCCGGAACGACGGACCGCCCATCGCTGCGAACCGTCCGTGACACCCGGTCGAGTTACCGGATAGTACTGCTGCACCCGGGTGACGGCGCCCACGATCCCTGCACGCAGCGTGTCGTCTACCTGCGCGAACGCACCACGGAAGGGACCGCTCGACCGGTCGTGCCGCCGAATCGTCCGGTCACGGCGCGCTCCGGAGGTGCGACACACGGTGAGGTGTGAGCCGAGCGACTTTCGTCGCGGCATGCGGTCGATTCGTCGCGCAGAGTCGCTTAACCGGGTGGAGCAGAGCGATTCCACTCATAAGCTCTTGTGCATTACGTGGTGACCAGTTCACCCGATGTGATCATGCTCGTACTGGAGGAACCGTGTACCGCTCCCTGACCGGAACCCCGCGGGACGTCGTCCTGCTCGTCGGCCGTGTGCTGCTCGCCTACATCCTGATCATGCACGCCTGGAAGAAGATCGACGCGGGGCTCTTCGACACCGCCACGGTGTTCTCCAAGTTCGGCATCCCGCTGGCGATCGCCGCGGCGTCCTTCACGATCGTCGTCGAGATCGTGGTGTCGGTGTCGCTGCTGCTCGGCCTGCGGATGGTCGTCCCCGCCGGACTGATGATCTTCGTGATGGCGGGTGCCATCTGGTTCGTGCACGGCCAGAACGGCCTGTTCATGGAGAACAGCGGCTGGGCGCTGGTCGGCACGATCATCTGCGCGCTGACCGCCTTCATGGTCGCCGGTGCCGGCCGGTTCAGCCTGGACACGGTGCTGTCCCGCCAGGCCGAGCGCCGGATGGAGCAGACCCAGACCATCCCGCGCCAGACCATCTCGGTGTGAGACCTCCCGGCCCGTCCGTGCGCCCCCGACGCCGGACGGGCCGGTGAGCCCGGCCCCGCCCCACCTCTGCCCCACCTCTGCCCCGCCCGGCCCCGCCCGGCCCCGCAGGACCGCTCCGGCGCGATCACGGCCCGCATCCCGACGCCACGGGGTGCGGGCCGTTCGCATCTCGATCGCGGGTGCGGATGGGCGCCGGATAGCCTCCGCGCGTGCTGTCCCGACCGGACCCGCGCGGGCAGGGCCTGCGCCACGTCACCGCGATCCGCTACGTCACCCCGCTGCGCGAGGGCGGCTCGCTGCCCGGCCTGATGGAGGCCGACGACCTGGGCAGCTACGCGGTGAAGTTCACCGGTGCGGGCCAGGGCCGGTCGGTGCTGGTGAACGAGATCGTCGCCGGTGAGCTGGCCCGGGCGCTCGGCCTACCGGTCCCCGAGATCGTCACCGTCGACGTCGACGGCGAGCTCGGCCGCACCGAACCCGACCAGGAGGTCCAGGAGCTGCTCCGCTCCTCGGCCGGGCTGAACCTGGGGATCGACTTCCTGCCCGGGGCGCTCGACCTGGACCCGCTGGCGTTCGACGTCGGCCCGGAGTTCGCCGGGCGGGTGCTGTGGTTCGACGCGCTCGTCGGCAACGTCGACCGCTCCTGGCGCAACTCGAACATGCTGCTCTGGCACCGGCGTCCGTACCTGATCGACCACGGCGCGACGCTCACCTTCGCGCACAGCTGGGAGTCGGCGTCGCGGTTCCCGGCGAAGCCGTTCGACGCCGGCGACCACGTCCTGCTCGGCTGCCGGCCCGACCTCGACGCCGCCGACACCGCGCTCGCGCCGCTGGTCACCCGCGCGCTGCTGGACGACGTGCTCGCCCTCGTCCCCGGCGGGTGGCTGGACGGGGAGCCGGGCTTCGACTCGGCGGAGGCCGTCCGCGACGCCTACGTGACGGCACTGCTCGGCCGCGTGCAGCGGCGCGCGGAGTGGCTGCCGGGGGTGCGGGAGACCGTGCGCGCCGGCCGGCCACGCCCGGTGGACCGCGAGCCGCGCCGCCCGTCGTGGCTGCGGATCGGCGGGGTGGACGGCGGTGCGGGCCGGTGAGCGACCTCGTCACCTACGAGTACGCCCTGCTGCAGGTGGTTCCGCGGGTCGAGCGCGGGGAGTCGGTCAACGCCGGGGTGCTGCTGCACTGCCGGCGGCGCGACGTCCTCGCCGTCCGGGTGCACCTGGACCGGGAGCGGCTGGCCGCGCTCGACCCGCACTGCGACGCCGACGCCGTCGCCGACGTGCTGGAGACGATCGCGGCGGTGGCCGCGGTGCCGGAGCCGCCCCGCTCGGACCGGCACGCCACGGGCGCGCTGGCCGCCCGCGGCCCGGGGGCGGGCGAGGACATCGGACGCCGGTTCCGCAGGCTGACGACGGCACGCAGCACGATCGTCCGGCCCGGGCCCGTCCACACCGGACTGACCGCGGACCCGCACGCCGAGGCGGACCGGCTGCTGGAGCGCCTCGTGCTGCCCCTCGGCGGGTGACCGGTCCGGACGCCTGGCCCGTCCGGCGACGATCATGTTGGATCGGGGGATGGCCGACACGCACGACGGAGTGGACCCGGTCGCCCTGACCCGCTGGCTCGCCGCCGAGGCCCCGCGGGTGGTGACGGGTGACGGGCCGGTGGCCGTGCAGCGGATCTCCGGCGGGCACTCCAACCTCACCTTCCGGGTGGTCGACGCCGAGGGCACGCCGTTCGCGCTGCGCCGCCCCCCGACCGGCGGGGTGCTCGCCACCGCGCACGACATGAGCCGGGAGTGGCGGTTCCTCACCGCGCTGTCCGGGACCGGCGTCCCCGTCGCGGAGCCGGTCGCGCACTGCGAGGACACCGCCGTGATCGGCGCCGGTTTCTACCTGATGAGCTGGGTGGACGGCGTCGTCCCCGGCGACCGGGCGTCCGGCGACCCGATCCCGGAGCCGGAGCGCGAGGCCTGCGGGCTGGACACCGCCGACGTCCTCGCCGCGCTGCACGCCGTCGATCCCGGCGCCGTCGGACTGGACGACCTGCGGCGGCCCGGCCGCTACCTCGAACGCCAGCTGCGGCGCTGGCACCGGCAGGCGCACTCGGGCGCCTTCACCGATCTCGCCGCGATCGACGCCGCGCACGAGCAGCTCCTCGCCCGGATGCCCGCCGACCCGGCGGAGGGGCCGCGGATCGCGCACGGCGACTACCGGCCGGGGAACCTGTCCTACCGCGACGGCCGGGTGGCGGCCGTCTTCGACTGGGAGCTCGCGACGCTCGGCGAGCCGCTGGCCGACCTCGGCTGGCTCGTCGCGTCCTGGGAGCGCCCCGGCGACACCCGGCACACGATCACGAGCGGCCCGACCGCGGCGCCGGGCTGGCCGGAACGCGACGGCATCGCCGGCCGCTACGCCGCGCGGTCCGGCCGCCCGGTGGACGACCTGCCGTACTGGGTGGCGTTCGCGTACTGGCGGTGCGCCTGCATCGGCACCGGCGTCTGGACCCGCTACGCGCAGGGGAACATGGGTGCCGGCGCGGAGTCGGGCGCGACGCTGGAACGGCGCAGGCTCGGGGTGCTCGCCGACGCCGAGGCCGCGCTGGCCGAGCTCGCGGGCTGACGGCCCGGCGGGCTCAGCCGAGGTCCGGGTCGTCGACGAAGGTCACCCGGTCCGCCCGGTAGTTGTCGAAGACGACCTGCACCGGCCGGTCGTCCTCGTCGTGGAACAGCTGCTCGCGCAGCAGCACCGGGGCACCCGGGGCGACGCCCAGCAGCCGCCCGGTCCGGTCGTCGGCGCCCGCGGCGCCGATCTCGGTCTGCACCCGGCCCAGGCCCACCCCGAAGAAGTCGGCGAACACGACGTCGAGGGCGGCCGGCCCGGCGTACGACGGCGTGGTGAAGGAGCTCGGGAAGTAGGCCGTCCGGACGCCGATCACCTCGCCGTCGGCGCGGAAGATGTTCTCGTTCATCCGCAGCGCCGCGTCGGGGACGCCGAGCCGGTGCCGCAGCAGCGGCGTCGAGGGCACGACGCCCTGCTCGGTCATCTGCAGCGTCACCTCGGTGGCACCGAGGGCGGTCACGGTGTCCCGCAGCCGGACCGCGACACCCCGCCGGACGACGACGGTGCCGCGGCGCTGCTGGCGGTCGACGAACCCCTCGTCGGCGAGCTGCTGCAGGGCGGCCCGCACCGCGGAGCGGCTCGCGTTGAGCGACTCCATCAGCTGGTCCTCGACGAGCTTCTCGTCGACGACGAGGTAGCCGCCCCGCACGGAGGCGCGCAGCATCTCCCGCACCCGGCGCGGGAACGTGTGCCGCCCGCGGGCGGTCCCGCCGGACGCGCGGGGGTGCGGGACGGTGGTGAGCCGGCCGGGACGGGACATGGGCGGGGCCTTCCTGCGAGGGATTCCTGCTGGGGTGACCGTCGCCCGGGAACCGTCCCTCCCGGGTTACCGGCCGGGAACGATGCTGTGACCCGTGCCCGGCGCCGGTGGCGGGCACGGGCCGGGGCGTCAGAACTCCTGGAGGTTCTCGGCCAGGGTGGAGTGGGCGTAGCCGTCTCGGATCGCGCCGCGCCGCCGCAGCGCCGGTGCGAGCCCGTCGGTGATCTCGGCGATCTGCACCCGGGTCGGCGGGACGTACAGCAGGAACCCGTCCCCGCCGGCCTCCTGCATGATCTCGTCCATCTGCGCGGCGACCGTCTCCGGCGAGCCGACCAGCCCGAGGTCGGTGATCTGGAACGAGGTGGCGGCGAGCTCGCGCAGCGTCTTGCCCTCCTGCCCCTGGAACAGGTTGGCGATCGAGGAGCGCTCGCCGTTGCCGCGGGAGGTGTCGATGTCCTCGACGCGGGTGTCCGGGTCGATCCCGCCGAAGTCGATCCGGCCGCCCGAGGTGTAGGAGAGGTTCCACAGGTTGTACTCGACGGCGAGGTCGGAGCGGCGGGCGAGCTTCAGCTGCTCGGCCTTGGCCCGGGCCTCGGCGTCGCTCGCGGCGACGACCGGGCTGGCCAGGAACAGCAGCTTGACCTCGTCGGGACGGCGGCCGTGGGCGGCCATCCGGCGGTGCAGGTCCTCCCGGTAGGCCTTGATGTCGTCGACGCTCTTGCACATCGCCATCTGGGTGTCGACGTGCTTCGCGGCGAGCTCGCGGCCGGGCGCCGATCCGCCGGCCGACGCGATCGGGGGCTGCCGCTGCGGGCCGGGGATCGTGTTGAGCGGTCCACGGCTGGAGAACCAGCGGCCCTGGAAGTCGATCGGCTCGACCAGGGTGTGGTCGGCGTAGACGCCCTTGACCGGGTCGGCCAGGACCGCCCCGTCCTTCCAGCTGTTCTGCAGTGCCTTCACGACCTCGACCCACTCCTGCGCCATCTCGTAGCGCTGGTCGTGGTCGAAGTGCTTCTCGAACCCGAAGTTCTGGGCGACGCGGTCGGTCACCGAGGTGACGACGTTCATGCCGACCCGGCCCTCGGTGAGGTGGTCGAGCGTCGTGAACAGCCGCGCCGCGAGGTACGGGTGGTACTGGATCGTCGAGACGGTCGGGACGATGCCGAGGTGCTTCGTCCGCTGCGTCATCAGCGGGACCAGCGGCATCGGGTCGTTCTTCGGCGCCATGAACCCGCGGCGCAGCGACGTCTCGGCCGAGCCCTGGTAGGTGTCCTCGACCATCGCCGTGTCCTCGATGAGGACGTAGGTGAAGCCGGCCCGCTCCAGCGAGGCGGCGAGATCGACGTAGAGGTCCGGCTTCATCCAGTCGAGGTGGTTGCTGCCGGTCCAGGGGCCGTCGGCGGCCGGGTTCCAGGGCTGGATGCCGAAGCCGTTACCGAGGAACCATCCGAGGTGGAACATGCGAGGTGTCCTTCCGAGGTGCGGGTGTCAGGCGTGGGCGGCCACGAGGGCCGCCGTGTGGTCGTGGACGGGGGAGGAGAGGACCGCGCCGGTGCGGCCGTGCTCGACGACGTGGCCGTGCAGCATCACCAGCAGGTCGTCGGTGGCGAAGGCGGTGGCGGGCAGGCCGTGCGAGACGAACAGGAGCCCGGCGCCGTGCTCGCGGCAGTACCGGACGATCCGGTTGAGCACCGCGCCCTGCACCGACACGTCGAGCGCGGAGACCGCCTCGTCGCAGACGAGCAGCCCGGGGCGCACGACCATGGCCCGCGCGATCGCCATCCGCTGCCGCTGACCGCCGGACAGCTCGTGCGGGTGGCGGTCGAGCATCGCCGGCGGCAGGCCCATGTCGGCGACGGCCTCCTCCGCGACGGCGTCCGCCCGGGCCCCGGAGTGCCCGCCGAGCAGCCGGGCCGGGGTGCGGAGCGCGTCGCGCACCGTGCGCCGCGGGTCGAAGGTCGACGTCGTGTCCTGGGCGACGAGCTGGATGCGTCGCCGCAGGTCGCGGCGGCCCGCCGTGGTGGACATCCAGGCGGTCTGGGTGCGGCCGTCGATCGTGATCGTCCCGCCGGACGGCCGGTCCAGGCCCGCGATCATCCGGGCGAGCGTGGACTTGCCGGACCCGGACTCGCCGACGATGCCGATCCGGTCGCCGGCGTCGACGGTCATCGACAGTGGTGCGACGGCGGTGCGGTCGCCGAACCGCCGGGTCACCCCCTCCAGGACGACCTGCGGCGCGCTCACGCCGCGATCCCGAGCTCGTCGTCGGTCATCGTCGGCAGCTCGTCGAGACCGGCCGAGGCGAGCGTCGGGATGCAGCGCAGCAGGCCCCGCGTGTACGGGTGCGTGGCGGCGCCGAGGTCGTCCGAGCGGAGCTCCTCGACCAGCACGCCGCGGTGCATCACCAGGGTCCGGTCGGTGTAGCGCCGGCACAGCCCGATGTCGTGGCTGATCATCAGGACCGACGCGCCCTGCGTCTCGCAGAGCTCGACGAGCAGCTCCACGGCTCCCCGGGCGAGCGAGGCGTCGAGCGCGCTGGTCGGCTCGTCGGCGACGAGCAGCCGGGGCCGCCCGGCGAGCGCGATCGCGGTCATGACCCGCTGGCGCATCCCGCCGGAGAGCTCGTGCGGGCGGGCGGCCATCACCCGCCGGGTGTCGGTGAGCCCGACCCGGGTCAGCCACTCCCGGGCGGCGTCGGCGGCCTCGGCGCGGCCGTCCACCCCGCCCGCGCCGCGCAGCACGGCGACGAGCTGGCTCCCGACCGTCCACAACGGGTCGAGGGAGGTCATGGCGTCCTGGAAGACCATCGACATCCCCGGGGTGCGCTGCGGCAGCCGGGTCAGCTCGCGGCGCAGCGGGACGCCGGCGAACTCCATCCGCCGCGCCTCGACGGTCGCGACCCGCTGGTCGATGAACCCGGCGACCGCGAGCCCCAGGGTCGACTTGCCCGACCCCGACTCGCCGACCAGCGCGATCCGCTCACCGGGGCGCACCGTGAGGTCCACCCCGCGCACCGCGTGCGACGTGCCGTACCGCACGTCGAGTCCCTCGACCGCCAGCACCGGGTCCGCGGGCACGGGACCCGCCGGTGCCGCCGGTGCCGCCTGCGCGGTGTCCATCTGCGCGGTCATGAGCCCTCCAGGGTCAGCTGCGAGTAGTCGATGGTGTTGTCGGTGCGGAACACGTAGCCGCCGACGTCGCCGCGGAAGGCATTGAGCGGCTGGACGTAGGCCATCCAGATGGTCGGGACGTCGCTCTGGATCCGGCGCTGCGCGGCGTTCCAGGAGCGCCCCGCCGTGACCGAGAGCGGGTCGCCCGCCGCGTTGCCCGCGGCCAGCGCCGTGTCGAACCGGGAGTCCTCCCAGTCCGGCCAGTTGATCGGCGAGTCGGCGGTGTAGAACAGCGCCAGCTCGTAGGGCGGGGACTGGACGACGGCGTAGTCGCGGCCCATCGACGCCTGGAAGGTCTTGGCGGCGAGCCCCTCGTTGAACGCGGCCGACGGGACCGGCTCGATGGTGATCGCGAACCCGGCGTCGCGGGCCGCGGTCTGGATCTGGACCGCCGCCTCCTGCAGGTCCGGGACACTGGCGTTCACGGTCAGGGTGAAGGCGACCGGCTCGGTGTGGCCGGCCTCGGCGAGGATCCGGCGCGCCTCGGCCGGGTCGTAGCGGAACGGCACGAGGCCGTCGCCGTCGTAGCCGGGTGCGCCGGGGGACAGCATCCCGGCCAGCTGCTCCGCGCGTCCCTTGTAGACGTCGGAGACGATCTGCTCGTAGGGCACCGCGCGGGCCAGCGCCCGGCGGACCGCGACGTCGTCGAAGGGGGCCATGGTCGTGGTCAGCGGCATGTAGACCATCGCGTTGGTGGGGGCGCTGAACACCTGCGCCCCGGTCTCCGCGATCCCGACCTGGTCCGCGGGCCGCAGCTGCGCCGCGACGTGCGTGTCGCCCTGGGCGAGCAGGTTCGCCCGGATCCCGGCGTCGGCGACGACCCGCTGGATGATCCGCCGCACCGGCGGTGCGCCGCCGGCGTAGTCCTCGTTGCGGACGTAGGTCGTCTGCTGGCCGGGGGTGAAGCTCTCCAGGCCGTAGGCGCCGTAGCCCCAGTTCCCGTTGCTCGCCGACCACTCCACCGCGTACGGGTCGTCGGGCGTGACGTGCGCCTTCAGGACCGTTGTGTCGTAGATCGCCGCGGTCGTGTTGGACAGCAGCGACAGCAGGGTGAACCCGTAGCCCGGCTCGTCGACGGTGAAGGACACCGTCATCGGGTCGAGCACCCGGATCTGGCGTTCCGGGTCGACGATCACCGGCGCGTTCACGAACGGGACGATCGAGGTGGCGGTGGCGAACTTGCGCTCGTAGGACCAGCGGACGTCCTCGGCGGTGACCGGGTTCCCGGCGGTGGAACGGGCGTCCGGGTCCAGGTGGAAGGTGTAGGTGAGCCGGTCCGGGCTGACCTCGTAGCGCTCGGCGAGCAGCGGCTCGAAGCGGTAGAGGTCCTGGTGCCGGGCCTGCCCGCCGCTGCCGTCGACGTAGGGGTTGCGCAGCAGCGTGGCGTTGGTGTTGGCGAGGTACTCGGCGCTCTCGTAGCCGGTGCCGTTGGAGTCCTGGGCGAAGGACTGAGCCTGCGCCCCCGTCACGATGACGACGGTGTCCCGCTCCGCCTCCACCGCGCCGGCACCGCAGCCGGTGACCAGCACGGCGAGCGCGGCGACGAGACCGGCCAGCGGCGCGCGGCGGCCGGCGCTCACCGGGCACCCCCGGCGAACAGCGCGCGGGCGGCACCGGCGGCCGAGGCCACCGCGAGACCCAGCGCCAGTGCGGGGAACAGCGCCCCCCACCAGCGGCCGACGGCGGCGTCGGTCGCCTCGAGCGCCAGCATCGAGCCCCACTCCGGGATCGGCGGCACGATGCCGACCCCGAGGAAGCCGAGCCCGGCGCAGAAGATGACGGCGATCCCGAAGATCGCCGAGGTGTTCTCCAGCGCCGCGTGCGAGGCGTTCGGCAGGACGTGCCGGACGATCAGGGCGGGCTCGCTCTCCCCGGACATCCGGGCGGCGTCGACGTAGCCCTCCGACCGGACCCGGAGGACCTCGACCCGGACGAGCCGGGCCTGCACCGGCAGGAGCAGCAGCGCCAGCGCCAGGACCATGACGAGCGGCTCGCGGCCGAAGAACGACAGCAGCACGAGACCACCGATCACGGTGGGCACGGCCTGGACGAGGTCGATGCCCCGGGCGGTGGCACGGGCGGCGATCCCGGCCGGGCCGCGACGGGCCTCGTTCATGCCGGTGACCAGGCCGACGACGAGCGCGGCGAGGGTGCTGAGCACCGTCACCGACAGCGCGATCAGCACGTCGAGCCGGGTGGCGGTGAGGACGCGGGAGAACACGTCCATCCCGTTGGTGTCGGTGCCGAACCAGTGCGCCGACGACGGCGGCGACGACGGCGTCGCGACCACGCTCTGCGGGTCCCACGGCGCCAGCAGCGGACCGACGACGGCGAGCACCAGCAGCAGCGCGAAGGGGAGCGCGAGGAGCGGGCGGGCGAGCCGGGGCCGGGCCGCGGGGCGTGGCCCCGTGACCTCCCCCGGGGTGAGGACGGCGGCAGTCATGTTCACTCCCCGGTGACCGCGCCGGGACGTCGCCGGACGTCCAGGGTCATGGTCACGAGATCGACGACGAGGTAGATCACCAGGCAGGACGCCGCGGTGACCACGAGGAACGAGCGGAGCGCGACCACGTCGGCGGTGGTGACGGCGTCGACGGCGTACTGACCGAGCCCGCCGAGCGCGAACATCGACTCGAGCACCACCGCGCCACCCATGAGGTAGCCGAACAGCATCCCGATCGTCGCCACCATCGCCGGCGCGGCGCGGCGGTAGACCGAGAGCACCACGACGCGGCGGGGTGCGCCGGTCGCGATCCGGAAGCGGGTCGCGGGTGCGTCGATCGCCTCGTCGAGACCGACCAGCAGCATCTTGATCAGGATCGCCGAGTGGGCGGCGATCATGACGAGCACCGGGAGCAGGAGGTGCCCGGCGAGCGAGGCGAACGCCTCCCCGTTGCCGGTGAGCAGGGCGTCGAGCAGGGTGAACCCGGTGACGGTGTCCGGGGCGGGCACCATCGGCGACGTCCGTCCCGACGGGGCGGGCGCCCAGCTCAGCGCCGCGTAGAACACGAAGACCGCGGCGATGGCCAGCACGAACTCGGGGATCGCACCGGCGGAGCGGGCATAGCCGACGACGACCCGGGAGAACCAGGACCCGCGGCGGGTGACCGCGAACCACGACACCACCAGGGTGGCGACGGTCGAGCCGACCAGGCCCAGGAGTGCCAGCTCGAGGGTGGCGGGGAGCCGGGTCGCGAGCTCACCGGCGACGTCGCGGCCGGTCGCCAGCGAGGTGCCGAGATCGAGGGAGACGAGATCGCCCAGGAAGCGGCCGAGCCGCTCCCACCAGGGCCCGTCCAGCCCGAGGTCGGCCCGGGCCGACGCGTAGTCCTCGGCGGAGAGCCGGCCGCCGGTGAGCGCGACGACGGGGTCGCCGGGGATCAGGGAGACCAGGAAGAACGCGACGACGGCGAACACGAGCACGTGGACCGGCAGCATCGCCGTCCTGGTGACCCACCAGCGGTGCCGGTCGAACCACCGGCCCGTTCCGGGGGACGTGTCGGGGACCGGCGCCACGGCCTGGTCGGTGTCCGGGAACCGCACGGTGACCTCCTCTGAAGTCGGATCGGGGGTCGGGCGGCACCCCGGTGTGCCCGTCCGGTCCGCCCGGGAGCCCGGGCGGGGGAGTGCTGGGGAGAAGCCTCGACGGCGGGTGTTGCGTCCGGTGTCCGTCACCGTCACGGTCGATTTGCGCGACCGGTGCCGGGACGGTCGTCGCAGGTCAGCGCCGTCGGGGCGGGGAAATACGCGGGTGTCAGGCCCGCACGCCGGTCAGCGCACCGACGACGGGGGCCCACCGCTCGACGTAGCCGGCCAGGGCCGCCCCGCCGGTGGGGTCGTCGTCGAGCAGGTAGAGGCCCGGCACGGCGCACGTGCCGCCCAGCTCCGTCAGCACCGGCCGCAGCAGCAGGTCCGGTGCCATCGCGTGCGCCGGCCCGGCACCGAGCATGAGCGGGACGGCCACCACGCCCTCGAGCCCGGTCCCGCCCGCGAACTGGTCGAGGAACAGCTTCAGCAGCCCGGTGTAGGTGGCCTTGAAGGTGGGGCTCGCCATCACGACGAGATCCGACCCGCGGACGGTGTCGACGGCCGCGGTGACCGCCGGGTCGCCCCAGCCCAGCAGCCCGGGGCCGAGCTCCGCGAGCTCGACGACGTGGTCGGGCTCCCGCCCGGTGAGCGAGCGGGCCAGCAGCTCGCCGGCCGCCCGGGTGCGGGAGCCGGGCTTCGGGTTGCCGACGACGACGGTGACGGTCACAGGTGCTCCAGGTGCCGGGCGGTGGGGTGGGTGGTCGCGAGCGGTGCCGCGGGGTGGCGCCGGGTGCGGGCGAGCACGCCGGCGGGGTCGTGCAGGTCGGCGGGGTCGCGCGGGTCGGCGGGATCCCGTGTGAGGTGGGTGAGCACCTCGGCGGGATCGGCGACGACCAGGCCGTGCCGGTGCGCGATCCGCACCGCCGTCGCCGGGTCGGCCAGCCCGGTGCCCGTGCCGACCAGGCCGGCGGCCAGCGCGACCGGGGGGAGCCCGGCCGCGCGGCACAGCGCCACCGCGGCCTCGTCGGCCCCGGCGCCACCGGGCCCGCCGCCCTCCGCGACGCGGACCGGGAGCAGGTGCCCCGGCCGGCGCAGGTCGTCGGGCCGGGAGGCCGGATCGGCCAGCACGCGGGCGGTGAGCGCGCGGTCGACGGCGCTGATGCCGGTGCCGACCCCCTCGGCGTCGACCGAGACGGTGACGGCGCCGCAGCGGGTGCCCGGATCGGCCCGCAGGGCGGGCAACCGCAGCCCGTCGGCGCGGCCGGGTTCCATCGGGACCCGCAGCAGCCCGGAGGTGTGCCGGATCAGCCACGCGGTCCAGGCGGTCCCGGCGAGCGCGGCGGGGAGCACGGCGTCGCACGGCCGGTCGCCGTGCCGCGGGGCGAGCACGACCGGCCGCCCCGCCCGGAACGCCGCGACGGCCGCGGCGACGGACCCGGCCGGTGCCGCCGGGATCACGCGGCGTCCTCGACCAGCCGGTGGAACCGGCTGGCCTGGAACACGATGGGGGCGACGCCGTCGTGGGTCTGGAGCGCCTCGACGCGCAGCAGCGCGAGGACGTGGTCACCGGCGTCGACGACGTCGTGCAGCGAGCAGTCCAGCCAGGCCGCGGCCCCGGTGAGCAGGACCGCCCCCTCCGGTGTCGCGTGGTGGACGAGCCCGGCGAACCGGCCGGCCGCGGGCCCGGCGAGCTGCCGGCAGGCCGACGCCTGGTCGGCCCCCAGCACGGATACCCCGAGCCGGTCGCGGTCGGCGAGCAGCGGCCAGGTCGTCGACGACCGTTGCACGCAGATCGAGACCAGTGGCGGGTCCATCGAGACGGAGACGAAGGAGCTCGCGGCGATGCCGACGGGGACGCCGTCGCGCAGCGCGCACAGCGCCGTCACACCGCTCGGGAACGCCCCGTAGGCACGCCGCAGGTCGGCGGTCTCCCGGATGTCGGGCACGATCATGGTGGCCTCCTCGAATGTGCCGATGGAGGACACCGAACCGGGGCGCGGTTGCCGATCCGTTACGCCGGACGATCCGCCGATTTGCGCGACCGGGGGCGGCGGGGCCCGGTGCCGTGACCTGCCCGGACCGGGCACGCCGGCGGGAAAACGCCCGGCACACGACGGCGACGGTTCCCGGCCGCGGGCCCGCGGCGTAACCTCGCCGGCACGCCGGGTGATCACCGTGGAGCGCGGGCGGCCGGCGTGCGTCACACTGTCGACACCGGCGACGCCGTCGACGCCGTCGCCACCGCACGACCACGCGCACGAGACCGGGGAGACCGACGATGTCCGAGGCCGACGACCGGACCCGTGAGATGAGCCGCTCCACCCGGCGGGCCCCGCACGGGCCGGCGGTGCAGGGGAGCCGGCTGTGGGCCGGCGGCGTCGCGACCGCGGTGATCGCCGCGCTGATCGCGGTCGTCGGGTTCCTGATCGTGCGGGTGCTGCTGCAGATCCCCTACCTGGCGCCGATCGAGACGGACGCCGTGGGCGGCTGGGACGGCGCCGTGCAGCTCGCGATCGTCGCCGCGCTGGCCGCGCTGGCCGCCACCGGGCTGGCCCAGATCCTGCTCATGGCCGTGCCCAGCCCGATGGCGTACTTCGGGTGGATCGCGGGCCTGCTCACCGCCGTCGCGACGGTCTACCCGCTGGCGCTGTCGACCGAGCCGCTGACCGTCCGGATCGCGACCGCGGCGATCCACCTGGTGATCGGCATGGCGATCATCAGCCTGGTGACCACGACGGTCACCAGCGCCTCCACCCGCGCCTGAGGCGCCCCGGTCAGGTCCCGACCGGGACGCGGGCGTCGCCGAGGCGGACCGGCAGGCTCCGGTAGCCGCGCAGCACGCGGGTGCCCCGCAGCTCGGCGGGACCGGCGGAGCGCAGGTCCGGGTAGCGGTCGAACAGCGCCCGCAGCCCGACCTCGCCCTCCATCTTCGCCAGCGCTGCACCGAGGCAGTAGTGGATGCCCTGGCTGAACGCGACGTGCTTGTCGGCGCCGACGCGGCCGACGTCGAAGCGGTCCGGCTCCGGGAACACCTCCGGGTCCCGGTTGGCGCCGCCGAGGTGGGTGAGCACCAGCGCGCCCCGGCGGACCGGGAACCCGCACACCTCGGTGTCGCGCGCGGCGACCCGCCCGGTGCGCTGCACGGGGGAGTCCAGCCGCAGGATCTCGTCGACGGCGTTCGGCCACAGCGACGGGTCCGCGGCCAGACGCTCCCGCTGGTCCGGGTGCGCGAGCAGCAGCTTGGTGCCGTTGCCGATGAGGTTGACCGTCGTCTCGAACCCGGCGGCGAGCAGCAGCAGGGCGAGCGAGAGCAGCTCGTCGGAGGTGAGGCGGCCCTCCTCGGAGTCGTAGGCGTGCACCAGGGAGGACAGGATGCTGTCGTTCGGGTGCGCGCGCAGGTGGTCGAAGTGCCCGGACATCCATTCCGCGAGCGCGTCGATGTCCTTCTCCGACCGGCGGAACATGGCGTAGCTCAGGCCCATGTCCAGCGAGTACGCGCCGCCCTCGCCCCACTGGAGGAACTGCTCGCGCATCTCGACCGGTGCGCCGAGCATCTCGGCGATCACCGTCGCCGGGAGCAGCGAGGCGTACTCGGCGATCACGTCGGCCCGCCGGTCGGCACCGGTCCGGGCCTCCATCTCGTCGAGCAGGTCGGCGGCCACCTCCTCGGTGCGGGTGCGCAGCCGGGCGATCGCCTTGGCGCTGAACGACCGCGTGACGAGCTTGCGGATCCGGTTGTGGTCGGGCGGGTCGATCGACAGCAACGACGGCGGCTCGGCCGGCCCGAGCGGCCACGTCCCGCCCGCGCTCATCAGGGCCTTGAGCAGGCCGGGGGCGTTCTCCGGCATCCGCATCCCGACGCAGAAGTCGGGGCTGCGCAGCACCGCCGTGGTGATCTCGTGGTCGACGGTGGTCCAGCTCAGCGCCGAGCGCACCATCCGGCCCTGCGCGCGGATCTCCTCGTAGGCCGGGAACGGGTCCCGCACCGCGTCCGGGTGGACGATCATCCGTGCGCCGAGGTCACCCTTGTCGGACTGCCGGGTCACCTCGCGCCGCACGGCCCCGTGCCGCATCACCCATCGGATCCAGCGTCGCGCACCGCGCGATCCCGCCATGTCGACCTCCCGCGTCGTCAGCTCGTCCGCGAACCTACTCCCGGTAACCTACTCCCGGTAACCATCTTTCGGCCATCCCTGCCGCACCCCGTCCCCCGGGCGGCGGGTAGTACTGGAGGCATGTCCGCTCCCGACGGCCCGCGCCTGCTCGCGGTCAGTGACCTGCACGTGCGTCACGCGGAGAACCGGGAGATCGCCGAGGCGATCACCCCCGGCCACCCGGGGGACTGGCTGATCGTCGCCGGCGACGTGGACGAGCGGATCGAGAGCGTCGCCGGGACGCTGGAGATGCTCCGCGCCCGGTTCGGCACCGTGCTGTGGGTCCCGGGCAACCACGAGCTGTGGACCCGCGGGAAGAACGCCGACGCCGACGACGGCGAGCAGCTCGCCGGCGTCGCGCGCTACGACGAGCTCGTCCGCCGCTGCCGGGGGATCGGCGTGCTCACCCCGGAGGACGAGTACCCGGTGTGGGACGGGCCGGGCGGACCGGCCGTCGTCGCGCCGCTGTTCGTGCCCTACGACTACTCGTTCCTGCCGCCGGGGACCGCGTCGTCCGACGAGGGGCTGGCCGCCGCGCGCGCGGCCGGGGTGGTCTGCACCGACGAGTACCTGATGCACCCCGATCCGCACCCGAGCCGGCAGGCCTGGAGCGCGGACCGGGTGGCGACGACGGCGGCCCGTCTCGACACGCTCGACCCCGGGCTGCCGACGGTGCTGGTCAACCACTGGCCGCTGGTGCGCGAGCCCTGCGACGTACTCTGGTACCCGGAGTTCGCGCTGTGGTGCGGTACGACGGCGACCGCGGACTGGCGCCGCCGCTACCGCGCGCGGGCGGTCGTGCACGGCCACCTGCACATTCCGCGGACCGTCGTGGTCGACGACGTCCCGTTCGTCGAGGTCTCGCTGGGCTACCCGCGCGAGTGGCGCCGGCACTCCGAGCGCGTCGGCAGCCACTTCCCGGACCTGCTGCCGCGCACGGTGTTACCCATGTAACAGTAAGGTAAGGCTTACCTTGCTATACCCTCGGGGGTCGTCGACCCGAGGAGAACGATGACTGCGCTGCGCGTGGCGGTGGTGGGTTCCGGACCGGCCGGGATCTACGCCGCCGACACCCTGCTGAAGTCCGACGCCGACGTCGCCGTCGACCTGTTCGAGAAGCTCCCCGCGCCGTTCGGCCTGGTGCGCTACGGCGTCGCGCCCGACCACCCGCGGATCAAGCAGATCGTGAACGCGCTGCACCGGGTGCTCGACAACCCGGCCGTGCGGCTGTTCGGCAACGTCCACTACGGCACCGACGTCACCCTCGCCGACCTGCGCGAGCACTACGACGGCGTGATCGTCGCGACCGGCTGCGAGCGGGACCGCGACCTGGAGATCCCGGGGATCGAGCTGCCGGGCAGCCACGGCGCCGCCGAGTTCGTGCAGTGGTACGACGGCCACCCCGACGTCGGGCGCGAGTGGACGCTCGACTCGTCGTCGGTCGCCGTGATCGGGGCGGGCAACGTCGCGCTCGACGTCGCGCGGGTGCTCGCGAAGTCCGCCGAGGACATGCTGAGCACGGAGGTCCCCGACTCGGTGCACGCCGGCCTGGCCGTCAACCCCGCCACCGACGTGCACGTGTTCGCCCGGCGCGGGCTCGCCCAGGCGAAGTTCAGCCCGATGGAGCTGCGGGAGCTCGACCACGTGCCCGGCCTCGAGGTGATCGTCGACCCCGAGGACGTCGAGTTCGACGACGGCTCGATGGAGCAGATCCGCGCCACCAAGCACGTCCAGATGGTCGTCAAGATCATGCAGGACTGGGCGCTGCGCGACCACCGCGGCGACCCGCGCCGCATCCACCTGCACTTCTTCGCGAAGCCGGACCGCGTGCTGGGCACCGACCGGGTCGAGGGCCTGCGCGTGGAGCGCACCGAGTACACCGGCGACGGCAACGTCCGCGGGACCGGCGTCTTCACCGAGTACCCGGTCGGCGCCGTCTACCGGGCCGTCGGCTACACCGGGTCCGAGCTCGCCGAGCTGCCGTTCGACGCGGCCCGCGGCGTGATCCCCCACGAGGCGGGCCGGGTGTCCGGCGTGCCGGGTGTCTACACCGTCGGCTGGATCAAGCGCGGTCCGGTCGGCCTGATCGGGCACACGAAGGGCTGCGCGCTCGAGACCGTCGGCAGCCTGCTCGCCGACGCCCCCGGCCTCCCGAAGGCGCCGCAGCGCGACCCGGAGGCCGTGCCCGCCCTGCTGGACGGCCGCGGCGTCCCCTTCACGACGTGGGACGGCTGGCTCGCCCTGGACAAGCACGAGCGCGGCCTCGGCGAGGAGCGCGGGCGCGAGCGGATGAAGGTCATCCCGCGCGAGGACATGGTGGGGATCAGCCGGGCCGGCTGAGTCCCCGTACGGCCACCCGACGAGGCCGGGACCACCCGGCTGCGCCGGTCGCCGGGGTGGGCGGTCGCGGATCCCCGCGGCCGCCCACCCGATCGGCCCGCCGGCAGTCGCGCGTTCAGTCCGCCGGTCCGCCGCCCCCGTCCGCGGGCCCGGGCAGCCGACGGGGCTCCCGCGCCCGCACCGGCTCGCGCCGCCCGTGCCCGGGCCGCGGCACGAACAGCCACCACAGGATCCAGACGCCGGGGCCGCTCGTCAGCAGGATCGCCGTGGCCAGCCAGCCGTCCCGCCAGAAGACGCCGGCGACGATCCACCCGGCGATCCAGACGGCCATCGCCACGAGCCGGATCCGGATCCGCCGGCCGTGCTCGACCGCGAGCGGCTCGCGCAGGTCGGTGACGACCTGCACCGGCTCGCGGCGGCGTCGGCGCACGCGGCCGACGCTACGCCGACCTCTCCGTCGCGGCCCGGGTCCCCGCCGTGGTCCGGATCCCCGCTGCGACCCGGTTCAGCGCCGCGGTCCGGCTCAGCGCCGCCGGCCGCCGAAGCGGCGGTGGAACTTCTCGACCTGCCCCGCCGAGTCCAGGACCCGGGCGTTGCCCGTCCAGAACGGGTGCGACGCCGCGGTCATGTCGACCTTGACCAGCGGATAGGTCTTCCCGTCCGACCACTCGACCGTCTCCCGCGAGGTCTCGGTGGACCGGGTCAGGAACTGGTCGCCGGTGGACATGTCCCGGTAGACGACCGGGCCGTAGTCGGGGTGGATACCTGGTTTCACGGATTCCTCCTGCGCGTTCGACTGCTACCGTGATCCTAAACGACAACGGTTCCGATTTGCAGGAAGGTGCGACATGGACGGGTTCACGGCGGTCCGGTGCGCGGCCTGCGCACAGATGCCCAGCGGTTTCGACGAGGACGCGCACGGCACCGTCGCCGCGCTGCCCGGGGTCGACGAGGTGCTGGTCGAGGGACTGCGCGCGGTCGTGCAGGACAGCGCGCACGGGATGCTCGTGACGTCGGGCTGCCGGTTCGGCCCTGGCGTCTGCGCGGGCCGTCGCCCCGGGATGATGGTGCTGGTCCAGGCCTGCGACGCTGGCCGCCGTCACCCGGAGTCGCCGGTCGTGGCGGTCGGCCCGGTGCGCAGCACCGACGACGTGCGGGCGGTGACCCGCTGGCTGCAGGGCGGTGGGGCGCCGGACCCGCAGGCGCTGCCCGCCCGGCTGCGCTGCGCGATCGCACCGGAGGCGGCGCGCGGCTAGCTAGTGCTTGCGGACCGTCTCCTCGACGCCGCCGGCCCGCCAGATCGTGATGTCGAGGTGCCCGCCGGTCCGCTGGACGCACGACCCGCCCTCGATCCGGGCGACGGGGAAGAAGCCGAACTCCCGGCCGCGGACGTCGAGCCCGACCCGCTCGAACAGCATCTCCGCGTAGCGCTCGTGCAACGCCGGGTCCTGCACGTCGTCGGCGCGGCCCCACAGCTTCGCGTCGCCCTCGGTGACCTGGGTGTCGACGGTGGCGGTGTGCAGGGTGAACCGGGGGTCGCGCTGCAGGTCGTCGAACTTGCGGGTGCCGGGCATGCCGCCGATCCAGAGCTCACCCTCGAACAACCGCGGCTCCAGCGGGGAGATCCGCGGGAAGCCGTCGGCGCGGAGCGTGCCGAGCAGGCAGAGGTCGTCGGTGGCGTCGTGGCGGCGCCGGAAGACCTCGGAGACCACCGGGGCCGCTGCCGCGAACTCCGTCCAGGACGTCATGGCGGAACGGTAGGGCAGGAACCCGTTCGCGTCCCGCCGGAACCTGCGCGAGGGTCGCGGCATGACCTCGCTGCGACGGGACCCGATGCCCCTGCGCGGGCGGACCGCGCTCGTCACCGGTGGTGGGCGGCGGGGCGGGATCGGGCACGCGACGGCGTGCCGGCTCGCCGCGTACGGGGCGAGCGTCGTCGTCCACCACTTCGCCCCGCACGACGCGACCCAGGACTGGGGTGCCGACGACGTCGAGGCCGCCGTCGACGACGTCCGCGGACATCTCGTGGCCGAGGGCGCTGTCGTCGCCGGCCTGCACGCCGATCTGGGGGACCCGAGCGAGCCGCAGCGGGTCGTGGAGGCGGCCCGGCGGATCGCCGGCCCGCTGGACCTGCTCGTCGCGAACCAGGCGCTGTCCGGGTCGGACGGCCCGCTGGGGGACCTGGCCGACGAGCTCGACCGGCACTGGGCGGTCGACGCCCGCGCGTCGATCCTGCTGGCCCAGGCGTGGGCGAACGCGCACGACGACGCCCGGCCCGGCGGCGCGATCGTGCTGCTCACCTCCGGCCAGGAACGCGGCCCGATGCCCGGCGAGGTCGCCTACGCGGCCGCGAAGGCCGCTGTCGCCGGGATCACGCCGACCCTCGCCGACCAGCTCGCCGACCGACGGATCCGGGTCAACACCGTGAACCCCGGCCCGGTGGACACCGGCTACCTGGGTGCGGAGGCGTTCCGGGCGATGGCGGAGATGTTCCCGTTCGGCCGGTTCGGCGAGCCCGACGACCCGGCCCGGCTGATCGCCTGGCTGTGCACCGACGAGGCGTACTGGATCACCGGGCAGGTGATCGACTCCGAGGGCGGGTTCGCCCGGCACCGCCACGGATGGCGCCCCTGACGCGGCTACACCAGGTCGTGCCCGTCGTGCGCCCGTGACGCCGGCGGTCCCGCCGTCAGCGCGTCCGCCACCCGGGCGGCGAACACCGGCGGCATCCGGCGCGCGGCCTCGTCGGGGGAGATCCACTCGACGGCGCTGGTCTCGGCCCGCGGCCCTTGCGTCCCGGCGACGGGGGAGCAGCGGTAGGCGAGGACGACGACGTCCCGCAGCACGTTCTTGTAGACGCCGGTGAGGCGCTCGACCCGCACGGCCCCCTCATACGAGAGAGCCCCGGCCTGGTCGGGCCGGGGCTCCGGGTGATCGCTCTCGGTGCTCGCGGAGCGGACGACGGGACTCGAACCCGCGACCCTCACCTTGGCAAGGTGATGCGCTACCAGCTGCGCTACGTCCGCAGTCGCACCGTCTCCGGTGCGTGCGCGGGCGACGCTATCGCACGCCGCGACGCGCTCCGGCGGCAGGGCGGACGATGATCGTTACGGCCGGGTCGTGCCGGGTAGCCGGTGGGCAGGAACCGCACACCGGCGACGGGAGGCAGGCACATGACGGGACGGCTGGACGGCGTGACGGCGATCGTGACCGGCGCCTCGAGCGGGATCGGCGAGGCGACCGCGCGGGCGCTCTCGGCAGAGGGGGCCACGGTCGCGCTCCTGGCCCGCCGGGAGGACCGGTTGACCGGGCTCGCGGCCGAGCTGGGGCGGGCGTCGGTGCACCCGGTCGACGTGACCGACGACGACGCGCTGCACGCTGCGGTCGACGCCGTCGCCGAGCAGCACGGCGCCGTCGACGTGCTCGTGAACAACGCCGGCTTCGGCGTCTGGGGCCCGGCCGCCGACGCCGACGTCGCGGACTGGCGCAAGGTCGTCGACATCAACCTCACCGGGGTGCTGTCGACGACGCACGCCGCGTTGCCGCACCTCGCCCGGGCGGCGGTGGGCCCGCGTGGCGTGGCCGACGTCGTCACGATCAGCTCGGTGGCGGGGCGGACGGTGCCCACGCCCGCGAGCAATGTCTACGCGGCCACCAAGCACGGCGTCGGGGCGTTCTCCGAGGCGCTGCGCCAGGAGTACGCCGAGCAGCACGTCCGCGTCGGGCTGGTCGAGCCCGGCCTGGTGACTTCGGAGATGACGACCTCGGGCCACGGGCACGCCCCCGACGCGACGGCCGCCTCCGACCGGGGTGTGCTGGACCCGGCCGACATCGCCGACGCCGTCGTGTACATGGTCGTGCGGCAGCGGCACGCGGCGGTGAACGAGATGCTGGTCCGTCCGGTGGAGCAGGTCCGCTGAGGCCCGCCCGGCGGCTCAGCCGCCGACGACCGCGGTGGCCTCGATCTCGATCAGCAGGTCGGGCTCGGCCAGTGCGGCGACGCCGATCCCGGTGAGCGGCGGGCCGCTCAGCGTCTCCAGTCCCAGCCGCCTCGCGGCCCGCTCGGCGCCCTCGACGAACGCGCCCATCTTCTCCGGTGTCCAGTCGACCAGGTAGACGGTGTACTTCGCGACGTCGTCGAAGGTCGCCCCGGCCTCCGCCAGCGCCGCCGCGATGTTGACGTAGCACTGCTCGGTCTGGGCGGCGAGGTCTCCCTCGCCGATCCGGGTGCCCGCCGCGTCCCGCGCGACCTGCCCGGCGACGAAGACCAGGCGGGAGCCGGTCGCGATCGACACCTGCTGGTAGATCGGCACGGCGGGGAGAGCGGACGGGCTCTTCAGGGTGATGGTCACCGTCGAACAATAACACTGCAATGTTATAGAATTCGAGCGTGGCGAGGACGAAGGATCCGGCGGTCCGCACTGCGCTGATCGAGCGCGCGGCGCACATGCTGCGTGCCCGCGAGCCGATCACCACCCGGTCGCTGGTCACGGGCGCCGGGGTCTCGACGATGGCCGTCTACACGCACTTCGGCGGGATGGACGGGTTGTGGCGGGCGCTGCGGCAGGAGGGCTTCGTCCGGCTCGGTGCGACGTTCGGCCGGCTGCGGACCACCGACGACCCGGTGCACGACCTGGCGGCACTGGTCGCGGCCTACGCGGACAACGCGCTCGAGCACCCCGATCTGTACCGGGTGATGTTCGACGACAGCGTCGAGCTGGAGGACCTGCGTGCGGCCGACGCGACCCTGGAGTACCTCGTCCAGGCCGCCCTCCGTGGGCGGACGGCGGGACGGGTCCGCGCCGACGTCGTCCCGCTGGATCTCGCGACCCGGAGCTGGGCCGTGGGCCACGGGATCGGCTCGCTGGTCGCGAACGGGCCACTGCCACCCGCTGCGCTGGACCACGTCCCGCCGATGCTCGCGGGCGTCGTCGCGGAGGCCGGTGACGACCCGGAGCGCGCCCGCCGGTCGGTCGACTCCGCGTGGGTCGGACGGGGGCGCTGAACGACGGAATCCCCGGGCCGGTGACGGCCCGGGGATTCCGGTGATGGTGCGCGATACTGGGATTGAACCAGTGACCCCTACCGTGTCAAGGTAGTGCTCTCCCGCTGAGCTAATCGCGCGAGGCGGCGGCGGGAATCGAACCCGCGTACAGGGCTTTGCAGGCCCTTGCCTAAGCCACTCGGCCACGCCGCCGGACACCCGGCCCGTGTACGAGACCCGGCTGAGCGGACGACGGGACTCGAACCCGCGACCCTCACCTTGGCAAGGTGATGCGCTACCAGCTGCGCTACGTCCGCATTCGTACCGTTCCCGTGGCGTTTCCGCTCGTTCCCGGTGCGTTGGGAGAACAGTAGCGCACGGTCCGTGGCGGTCCACGAGGGGGGTGGGGTAGTGGAGTGTCCGCGTCGCGGGGGCGCGGCGGGCGTCGCCGGGGCCGGAAACGACAGAATCCCCGGGCCGGCGGCCCGGGGATTCCGGTGATGGTGCGCGATACTGGGATTGAACCAGTGACCCCTACCGTGTCAAGGTAGTGCTCTCCCGCTGAGCTAATCGCGCGAGGCGGAGGCGGGAATCGAACCCGCGTACAGGGCTTTGCAGGCCCTTGCCTAAGCCACTCGGCCACTCCGCCAGAGTCTGGCTGACTCTGCAGGAAGGTCCCGGCTCAGGGCCGATCCTCCGAGCGGACGACGGGACTCGAACCCGCGACCCTCACCTTGGCAAGGTGATGCGCTACCAGCTGCGCTACGTCCGCATGAGCACCGTTCTCGGGGCCTCGGCCCGTCCTCGGTGCGATGAGAGAACACTAGCACCCGCCCCGGAGGGGAGTCGTCCACCCCCCTCGCCACCACCGGATGTCCTCTCACGTGCGGAGATCGACTCCGCCCGGTGGTGGTGCGTCGGGTCAGTCCCGGGCGGTCGTGTCGAGCAGGTCCGCGAGCGCGGCGTCGAAGTCGAGCCAGGAGTACTCCGACGCGGCGGGGACGGCGTCGTAGGTCGCCTGCAGGAACTCCGACAGGGTCTGCGCCGAGGTGGTGAACAGTGCGTGGCCCGACGGGGAGGTCAGCTCGAGCTCGATCCGCGACGGGTCGTCGCTCATGGGCTGCACCCGGACGTCGCCGGTGCCGGCCGAGTCGACCAGGCCGTCGGCGAGCAGGTCGCGGGCGAAGACCCAGTCGACGGTGGAGTCGTGGCCGGTCCGGAACGAGGCCTGGACGGCGTAGGGGTCGCGGCTCGAGTAGGACAGTTCGACCTTCACGGGCACGACAGGCGCGTCCGGAGCGATGAGCTCGAACATGGCCGTCGCCCGGATCGTCTTGGACTCGTCGCGCATCGGTCATCCTCTTTCTGGGGGCGTTGCGTGGGGCGTCAGTCGGAAGAACGAGCAAGCGGCCCTCGGGGTGACGGGTCCGATGCGCATCAACGTGGATCACCACGGGATGACGCCCGATCGAGTCACACGGGTGTAACTCCGCGCTGCGGTGATGCGGCTGAACGGGCGCGCCGCCGTCCTTGCGTGTGAGGTGGGCGACGGGACACGACTACTCTCGCCGGGGTCCGAACCGATCGGGCCAGGACATCGAACACTTCAACTGTGAGGACATCGCTGGTGGCAGGCATCGCCGATCCACCGGACCGTCCGGAGCGCGGGCGGCCCGGTGAGGGTGTCGCACGCCGCGAACCTCCTCGCCGGGACGGCGCCGAGGACGTGCGGCTCGTGCAACGGATCGTGTCCGGAGACTCCACCGCCCTGGGTGAGTTGTACGACCGGTTCGGGCGGCAGGCGTACTCGCTCGCGCGACGGATCTGTGCCGACGAGGGGCTCGCCGAGGACGTCGTCCAGGAGGTGTTCCTGGCGTTCTGGCGGGACCCCTCGCGGTTCGACCCGGAGCGCGGCCGGTTCGGCACCTGGCTGCTGACGCTCGTGCACCACAAGTCGGTGGACGCCGTCCGGCGCGAGAGCGCCATCCGGCGCCGCACCGTGCCGGCGAGCGAGGACGGCGCGGAGTGGAACGCCCCGCCCGGCCCGGGTGCCGACGAGGACGCGATCGGATCGGTCGTGGCCGGCCAGGTGCGGGACGCGCTGGGACGGCTGCCCGCCGAACAGCGGCGTGTGCTCGCGCTCGCCTACTACGGCGGCTACACGCAGCGCGAGGTCGCCGCGATGACAGGGGTGCCGCTGGGCACCGTGAAGTCCCGGATGTTCACCGGGGTCGCGAGACTCCGGAACCTGCTGGGCCCCGTGATCGGGGACTCCGGCGCCGAGTGGCCCGGGGGTGTGACGTGAACGGGAACGAGAGGAGGCCCTGCCCGATGAGTGAACAGACGGTCGGCTGGGCGCTGCACGCTCTCGAGCCCGACGAGGAGCTCGAGGTGATCGAGCATCTGGCCGGATGCGCGGAGTGCCGGCGGGTCGCCGCCGATGTGGCGGGTGTCACGACGGGCCTCGCCACCGCGCTCCCGCAGTACGAGCCCCCGCGCGGCCTCCGTGACGCGATCATGGAGGAGGCACGACGCACCCCCCAGGCGGGGCGCGGCCACGGCGAGCGTGTGGTGCCGGGGGACCGGATCGGCAGCGGGCCCGCCGGACCCGAGTACGTCGTGCCGTCCCCCGGGCGCCGACCGGCACCCGCACTCGTGCCGCCGAGGCAGTCGCCGTCGTCGCGCCCGGAGCCGGCGCGTGGGGGAGCGGAGCGTCCCGCGGCCGGCCCCGGCCGCCGTCGCGCGCGTCGTGGACCGTCCGGTCGTACGGGCCGGGCGCTGCTCGCCACCGCCGCGATCGTGGCCGTCCTCGTCGGGGGCGGGGTGCTCGCCGGGCAGATCCAGGCGCTGCGTTCCGAGCGGGACGCGAGCATCGCGCAGGCCCAGCAGATGGAGGACGTCCTCGGGGCGCTCGCCAAGCCGGGCACGACGCACGCGTTCCTCGCGTCCCCGACCGACCCGTCCGCGGCGCCGATGGCCGCGGTGATCGTGCAGGACGGCAGGCCCGAGGTCATGCCGATGGCACTGGCGCCGAACCAGGTCGACGACCAGACCTACGTCCTCTGGGGTCTGAACGGTGACGCGAACCCGCAGGCCGTCGGAACGTTCGACGTCCGTACGGGAATCAACAGCCCGATGTCAGTAGCATCGCCCGGGAGCGGGACGTACGAGCAGTACGCGGTCTCGCTCGAGCGCGGGCGGGTCGCTCCGCCCGCGCCGTCGGCAGTAGTCGCGGCTGGGCGGGTGGAGACCTGAGTACGACGGAGCAGAACGACACCGGGACGACGGTGACGGGGCAGCGACCCCGCCGCCGTCGCTACACCGGGCTCCGGACGTGGTTCCGGAAGACCAAGGTCCGCTACCGGATCTTCCGGGCCGGTGTGGCGCGGAACCCGGTCCTGGACATGACCTACCGGATCACGGCGGGCGTGCTAGGCACGGCCATCGTCGTGATCGGGATCATCGCGCTCCCGGCCCCCGGGCCGGGCTGGGCGATCATCTTCCTCGGGCTGGGGGTGCTGGCCGCCGAGTTCCACTGGGCCAAGCGGCTGCTGCACTGGGTCCGGGTCCGGTACGACGCCTGGGTGGCCTGGATGGGCCGCCAGACCCGGGTGGTCCAGGTGCTGGTGATGACGGCGATCCTGGGCGTCGTCGCGCTGTGCGCCTGGGCGGTGGGGGTCTTCGAGACCGTCGGCGGGTGGGTCGGGATCGAGTGGGCCTGGCTGAAGTCCCCGCTCATGCCGCTGCTCCAGCCGCCGCCCCCGCCGGTCGAGATCCCGGGGTCGACGATGGTCACGCCGTCGCAGTGATCGGGATCGACCCCCGTGAACGGCGGTGGGACGGGCTGTGTAGAGTACGTACTACCGCTGAGGGCGATTAGCTCAGGGGGAGAGCGCTTCGTTCACACCGAAGAGGTCACTGGTTCGATCCCAGTATCGCCCACGCAGGTCAGAGGCCCAATCCGATCCATTCGGGTTGGGCCTCAGTCGTTCCCGGAGTGCATTTCCGGATCACCGCAGCCCCGCCATTCCCGCGGCCTGCTCGTGGTCGTGGGCCCGGGCGGGCCGCGTCGCTGCCTCCCACCTCCCGACCGGCGACTGGCGCGCGCACGACCGCCACTGCGGCCGGCCCGAGATGTAAGGAACTCGCACTCCGGATTGCCCGAAGGCGCGTCGACGATGACGGGCATGTCCCGTTCACGATCCCGGGGTGCGCCTCCGGGATCGACCTGAAGCGAGTCGGCAGCCTCCGGGGCGACGATGCGGACATGGCTCCTGACGCGCTGTTCGTCGCTGTCCTCCTGTTCGAGTCGACATCGTCGGCGCCGAGCTGTCGACCGCTCTACCGCGAGGACGTCCTCATGCTGCGCGCGCCGTCACTGGACGGCGCCCAGGGCCTTGCCGAACGACACGGGCACGACGCCGAGACCTCCTTCACGAACCACGCTGGGGAGACGGTCAGTGATCGCCTGGTGCGCGTCGTCGATGTCGCCCCGGCTCTGAGCGACGACTTCACGACGACAGTCGTCGACGTGTACAGCCGCCACTTCCGCGACATCGCGGCGTACCGGCGGTTCGACCCCTTGTGCGACGGCGAGCAGCTCTGACCACGAGCAGCAGGGCGGGCCCTGACCCCGCTCTCGAGACATCCGTACCGGGCCAGGTGAAACCCTGATGCCGTTCTCTTTCCCCGTCGTCACAGTCACGGACATGAACGCGGTACCGGAGCCGGCGGACCAGGAGCACGCAGGCGTGTGGGAACTCAGGATCGGTGTGTTCTGCACGGCTGAGCAAGCCAGAGAGCTGACCGACAAGATCCAACTGATGCTCTGCCCCGACCCGATGCATCGATCTCCATGTCCGATCCCCTGGTCGACGGCACACTGGAAACTGGATGACGATGAGGCCGTCGAGAACTACCCGGAGTTGATCGAGCAGGCGCGGATCGAGCAGCACGGTGGTGGGCCCGCCGCGGGACCAGCCGAGTGAGGGCAGCTCCACGCCGATGCCAGCCCAGTGTCGCCAGTGTCAGAACCTCTGGTCACGTCATCGAAGAGCCGGATCTGACCAGGGATTTCGTTGTGTCCGGGGATGTTCCCGGAGCTCATTTCCGGAGCCTGCTTTCCAGGCCGGCTCCGGAACGACCGGTCAGATCCGCAGTGCAGGCGGGGGCGCCTGCAACCCTCGACCGGTCCCCCGGTGACGGCCTGAGGAGGATTCGCGGGAACCATCAGTCCGATGGTCGTGGGGTGAGCAGGCCGAGGGGGTCGACGCTGTAGGCGACCATCCAGGTGGGGTCGATGCGATACCAGACGTTCTCGTCCCAGAACGGGTTGTCGCCATCGTCGTCGTAGTGGTCGACGAGGTAGTCGCGGACGTCCGGCCAAGTCGGGTCGCTGCTCGTCCCCTCGGGGTTCAACGGAATGGCGTGTCCGTGCGTGAAGATGCCGAGCTGCTCGCCGCGCATGAAGGTCGCGCTGATGCCGGGCCGCGCTGCGAGATGGCGGGCTTTCGCGGCCTGGCGGTGGGTACCCATGATCCAGCGGCCGTGCAGGAAGTGCCCGTCGGCGCCGCTGATGCGTGGCTCGCCGCGCCGGGTGACTGTGGCGATGGCCAGTGTGCACATGCCCTGGCAGGCGTGGACGACCTGCTCGGCGTCCAAGGTGCTCTCACCTGGCCGAACGATCGACTTCAGGTGGTCGCTGGACGCGGCAAGCGACTTGTCGAGCAGGACCTGGAGGCTGCGAAGCTCGTCCGGAGTTTCGAACATTCGGCTAGGTAATCAGCTGCCACCGACAGCGAGGCCGTCGAGCTGCGCACTGAGGGAAGAACGCGCTCGGGACCGGAATTCTCACTGCGCGGATCCGCTACGGCCTGGCCGCGTACCGGCCGCTACTGAACGCCCTTCCTCCAGGAAGAGGCCGTCGCCGGGTGTCGATCACCGACCGGACCACCGATGGGTCGGGTCCCGCGCGCACCGGGTTCCACCGGCCGTCATGCTCCGGGCTTCCCGGCGGCCAGGTCGGCGGCGGTCCAGGCCATCGCGATCGCGCCGTCGAGGACCGCGCGGTCGGCCGCCGGGCTGATGGCGGCCGCGGTGAACTCGGGCTGGTGGTTCACCGCGGGGGCGCAGTCCAGCCCGAGCATCGGGTGGATCGTCGGCACGACGTGCGAGACGTTGCCCATGTCGGTGGCCGCCCCCACGACACCTCCCGAGGGTGGGTCCGGGAACGTGCGGCCGAGCGCTTCGGCGTTGGCCCGGTAACGGGCCAGCAGCCCGGGGTCGGGGCGCAGGTCGGCGTAGTCGGGGCAGGCCGGGACGAGTTCGAGATCGCAGCCGGTCGCCAGGGCGCCGGCCTCGAAGCAGCGTTGCACCCGCCGGGTCAGCGGTCCCAGCTCGTCGACGGTCCCGGTCCGGACGATCCATCGGCCGCGGCCGAGGTCGGGGATCACGTTGGCGGCGGTCCCGGCCTCGGTGACCACGCCCTGGATCCGGTCGGTGCCGGTGGTCTGCTGGCGGAGCAGCCCGATCGCGACCTGGGCGACGGTCATCGCGTCCGCGGCGTTGATCCCGCGCTCCGGATAGGCACCCGCGTGCGCGGGGACGCCCCGGTAAGTCACGTCGAACACGGAGACCGCCGAGCCGGGCATCGCCGCCATCTCGACGGCTGCGGGGTGCACCATCATGGCGGCGTCGAGGCCGTCGAAGGCCCCGCGCTCCAGCATCAGCACCTTGCCGCCGCCGCCCTCCTCGGCGGGTGTGCCGAGAACGGTCACCGTCAGCCCGAGGTCGTCGGCGACCCGCGCCAGCCCGAGCCCGGCGCCGACGGCCGCGGCGGCGATGACGTTGTGCCCGCAGGCGTGCCCGATGCCGGGCAGCGCGTCGTACTCCGCGCAGATCCCGACGTGCACCGGGCCGGTCCCGATCGTCGCGCGCACCGCGGTCGGCAGGCCGTGGCACCCGTGCTCGACGGCGAAGCCGGCCCCGGCCAGCGCTTCGGCCACCCACGTGCTGGCGCGGATCTCGGAGAACGCGAGCTCGGGGTGCGCGTGGATCCGGTGTGACAGCGCCACCAGGTCGGTGCCGGCCGCCCGGATCCGCCCCTCGACGTCGCGCCGCAGCCGGTCGGGGGCGGTCGGCGGCGCGGTCACGGCGCGCCCACGTGCACCGTCGCCGGGCGGGTCGCGGCGTCGAAGGCGGCGTGCGATCCGGTCGCGCCCATCCCGCTGTCCCCGGACGGCTCGTAGACCCGGCCCGGTCCGCCGCCCTGCCACTGGTTCACCCAGGTCACCGCGGCCGGCACGGACCCGGCCGACGCGATGTGGGCGGGATCCGAGGTGTAGACGGTGCACGCCAGGCCGAACGGCGAGTCGCCGGCCCGTGCGATGCCCTCCTCCCAGGAGTCGACGATCCGGACCGGCGCGACCGGGCCGAACGTCTCCTCGGTCATGACGAGCATCGACTCGTCGACGCCGGTGAGCACCGTGGCGGGGTAGAAGCTGCTCGGCCCGGGCGGGACGGCCCCGCCGACGAGCACGGTCGCCCCGCGGTCGACGGCGTCGGTGACGTGGCGGTGCACGATCTCCCGCTGACGCCGGTCGACGAGCGGGCCGAGCACCGTCTTCTCGTCGCGGCCGTCGCCGGTGGTGTAGCCGGCCGCGGCCTCGCAGAGTGCGGTCACGAACGCCGTCGCGACGTCGCGGTGCACGTAGATGCGTTCCATCGACGTGCAGATCTGTCCGGTGTTGACGAACGCCCCGAACGCGACGGCCTGCGCGGTCGCGACCGGGTCGACGCCGGCGTCGACGATCACCGGGTCCTTGCCGCCGAGCTCCAGCACGGACCGGTGCAGGCTGTGCCCGGAGCTCGCGCCGACGGCGCGCCCGGCCGCGACCGAGCCGGTGAACCGGACCAGGCCGACCCCCGGGTGCCCGGCGAGCGGACCGCCCGCGCGGACGTCGCCGTGCACCAGGACGAGCACGCCGTCGGGCAGGTCGAGCAGCTCGACCAGCCGCGTGCTGGACAGCGGGGAGCGCTCGGACGGCTTGAGGACGACCGTGTTGCCCGCCGCCAGCAGCGGTCCGATCGCGATCAGCACGTTGAGCACCGGGAAGTTCCACGGCGTGATCACCGCGGCGACGCCCAGCGGGTGGCGCAGAACGCGGGTGGAGCTCCCGTTCGGATGCGTGGTCGTGGTGTCGAACGTGTAGCTGCGGGCGTCGGCCAGTGAGCCGCGCAGCGCGGCGACGCCGTTCGCGATGAAGGTCGCGCCCAGCCCGACCGGCTTGCCCATCTCCCGGCACTGCAGCTCGGCGAGCTCGTCCGTGTGTGCGGCAACGGTGTCGGCGACCCGCTCCAGGTGTGCGAGGCGCTCGTCGAGCGACAGCGCGGACCACGCCGGCCGGGCCGCGGCGGCGGCCGTCACCGCGCGGTCGACGTCCTCGGCGCAGCCCACCGGCCACCGGGCCACGAGCTCGTCGGTGGCCGGGTCGACCAGGTCACCGGTCCCGTCGGCGGCCGATGCCGTCCAGTGGCCCCCGACGTGGTTCTGCAGCGTGCGCACGGCAGGGATCGCGCTCCTCGGGTCGTGGACGGGGGCGGTCACGAGCGGCCGAGCCGGTCGGCCATCAGCTCGCCGGCCATGATCGCGGCGAGGTTCGTGTTCGCCCGCGGGACGGACGGGAAGATCGAGGCGTCGACGACGTGCAGCCCGTCGACGCCGAGCACCCGGCAGCCCGGGTCGACGACGGTGTCCCCGCTCGCCGGGTCACCCATCCGGCAGGTGCTGGTGGCGTGCTGGGCGTCGGCGGCCGTGGCCAGGAGGTGGTCGTCGAGCTGCGCGTCGTCGTCCAGGATCGAGAGCAGCCGGCCGTTCACCCGGTCGACCGGTCCGTCCGAGATGGCGGCGACGTCGTCGCCGCGGGCCATCGTGACCAGTGCGCGCAACCCGGAGCGCAACCGGGAGAGGTCGCGCTCGTCGGAGAGCATCGCCTCCCGGACCTCGGGATGGGCGGTGGGGTCCGCCGAGTTCAGGGTGACCGAGCCGCGGGAGTGGGCCTGGTTGACCCAGACCCCGAAACCGCCCGCACCGAACCGGACGTCGGCGCTCTCCATCGACAGGACGTTCTGGTTGAGCGACACGAACATCATGTCCAGCGGCAGCGCGTCCTGCGCGTCGCTCGTGTAGCGCACGCAGACGTTGGTGTGCCGGTCGTCGGCGGTGCGGATCGCCGAGGCCTCGTTCAGCGGGATGGCCACCCCGACCATCGGGTGGTCCTGCAGGCCGGCGCCGACCGGGAGGTCGGCGACGACGTCGATCCCGAGTCCGCGCAGCGCACCGGCCGGGCCGACGCCGGAGCGCATCAGCACCGCGGGGGAGTGCACCGCACCGGCGCTCAGCACGACGACATCCGCCCGCTCCTCGACCGGGACGCCGTCGGCGAGGTACCGGACACCCCGTGCACGGCCGTGCTCGATCAGCACGCGGTCGACGAGGGCGTCGCCCCGGACGGTGAGGGCACCGGACCCGCGCACCGGCTCCAGGTAGCCGTCGTTGACGGTGACGCGGCGACCGTGCCGGGAGTTGATCGGGTAGGGCGAGACACCGCTCGCGCCCGGCGCGTTGACGTCCTCGGCCGGGGCGTGGCCCGCTGCCAGCGCGGCCGCGTGCAGCGCGGTGTCGACCGACCCCCAGTCCGCGCGGGCCATCCGGTGGATCGGGGTCGGCCCACCGAGGCCGTGGTACGGCTCGGCGCCGAACTGCTCGTCGTCCTCGGACCGGGCGAAGTAGGGCAGCACGTCGTCCGGGGACCAGCCGGTGCACCCCTGCCGGACCCAGTCCGTGAAGTCCTCCATCGGCGGCCGGATGGCGATCTGCCCGTTGATCGAGGAGCTGCCGCCGGTGCCGCGGCCCCGCCAGTAGAGAGCGGGCTCCTGCTTGTCGGTCCGGGTCGCGAGCAGGCCCGACCACACCAGCGGCGCGCTCGCCGCCGGGTCGATCAGTGCGCGCACCGGGTTCGGGGAGCGCCAGACCTCCGCCATCTCCGCCGAGCGGAAGTCGGGGCCGGCCTCGAGGAGCAGGACGCGTCGTCCCTGCTCGGAGAGGCGGCTCGCGAGGACGGCGCCGGACGAACCGGCCCCCACCACGATGACGTCCCAGCCGTTCCTGGTCACGGACGAACCTCCGCCGGACGGGGCAGCATCCCGGACGGGGCCGCCGATGGCCGGTACTATCAGCGTTTCCTGAACTCTCAGTCAATAGCGAAAATTCAGAGCTGATCGAAATGAGGTCGGTATGGTCGCCTCGGGCACCCGTTCGGCGGACGCGGAGGTCCTGATCGACGACTTCGCGTCGGTCCTCGGCCGGACCATGGGCTGGCCGCCGATGGCCGGACGCACGGCCGGGGTGCTGATGCTCGCCGAGGGGGCGATGTCCGCTCAGCAGCTGCAGGCCGACGTCGGTGCCAGTGCGGGGTCGATGTCGGAGATCACCCGCCTGCTGATCACCAACGGCGTCGTGCAGCGGGTCAAGGCGCCGGGTGCACGGCACTTCGTCTACGAGTGGCGTGCGGACGCCTGGGTCGGCTGCCTGGAACACCAGCTCCGGCAGACCCGGGACCTGCGCGACCTCGCCCACCGGACGGAGGCGAACGGGGCCGCCCTGCCGGAGACGCAGCGCCGCAGGCTGCACGACATGGCCGGGTACTACGACTTCATGGTCGCCCGCCTGACGGCGTTGCTCGAGGAGTACCGGGCCGGTCTCTAGCGGTCGGCGATCCCGGACAGCGTCGGCGCCGTCCGCAGCGGGACCACCTCCACCATCGAGATCACCGTGCTGGAGCGCACGACCCCGGTGCAGCCGAGCAGCCTGCCGGTGATCCGGTGCAGGTCGGCGTTGTCCGCGGCGACGACGCGGACGTGCAGGTCGCCGTCCCCGGTGATCGCGTGCATCTCGCACACCTCGGGCACCGCGGCGATCTCGGCGATCGTCGCGTCGGCGTCCCCCTGGCTGATGGCCAGCGTCAGGAACGCGAGCACCGGGAGCCCGGCGTGCGCGGGCCGGACGCGCACGCTCGGCGGGGCGAGGGCGCCGTCGGCATCGAGCCTGCGCAGCCGTGCGTGGACCGTGTTGCGGGCCAGGCCCAGGCGCTCGGCGAGGGCCACGACGGTCGCGCCGGGGTCGTCGTCGAGCGCGAGGAGGATCCGGGCGTCGGTCCCGTCCAGAGGGCGCACGATGACC